>CASBRB010000027.1 GCA_949127975.1 Oscillatoriales cyanobacterium PMM_0019
CAAACAATTCTTCTCGAATCGAATCAGTAGAGACAACCTGGTAATCCGGGTTGTGCTGGCTCAAAAGTTTTGCCAGAGTAGATTTACCCGAACCAGGTACACCAACAAGAACATAACAAATTAATGGTGTAGACATTTGCGGCTCTGACCTACTTAGTATGCTAATAACCCTTGAACTTTGCATCATGGTTTGATAATAAAGTCAGAACTTACGCATAAACCCTATTCGTAGGGTGGGTTAGCTCTTAGCGTAACCCACCATCCACCATAAGTAGTGTAGCTGCTACAGTACTGAAAGTAAACAGTAAGGTTCGAGCCCAATTTTGAGAATATCGATCGCCCTGAATTGTAGGTTGGGTTGAGGAACGAAACCCAACATTGTAGGGGCAAACCGACAGCCCGCCAAGGGTTCAAACCCCTGGCTAATAGCTCAAGTCCTCTGAAAGAGGACTAATACCAAATCCGGGTTAAATACCCCCCTTATCTGGTGAGCTGGGGGAGCAGAGGGAGCTGGGGGAGTAAAATACCCTGTTAAATCCATTGTTGGCATACTAAGTACACAATACCCGGTATTTTCACCGACCTAAATCCGTAACATCTATTTTATACGTGCTAACGCAAACATACTCGCGTCCATTTATAGTTGTTACCGAGGGCCAATTAGAGCGGGATGAAGCTTGAAGAGCATCAGACAACTCGTTGCTGCTGGTAAAACGGTTACAGTAGAGCTTTCCCAACACTTGAATTTTCTCGTTGTTAGTGTGATGGCCCTGCCAGATGCCTAACTGGAAGCTGAAAAATAAGCTAATCGTTATTACTAATGCACCACCACCAATTAAAAGTCTACGTTTCTTTTTAGCCATAATTAATCCTGGCTGCGGTGTCAGAGCAGGTGCCATTTTAGAGGGTAGCAATTTAGTAATCAAGTTTGGTGATTTGGTCATTTCTTTTTTATTCATTTTTGTTGGTTAGCTTTATACAACGACTGAGCTTGGTGGTTGAGTAATTTGGGGTTCTCCCCAAGCTTCGATTTGATTTAATGTGTGGCGTGTTAATGGATAAAATCTCACGCTGTCTTCTGATAAATTAACTTGTTGACGTATTTTTTTACGAAGTTCGTCATACTTTACTCGATTCAGGATACACTCGAAAACTGAATATTGCACTCGCTGACCATATCCTTCTAGTAAATCAGATATCTTTTTGCGCCGTTTGTCGCAGGTAATATCGTAGACGATGACATAGAATAGCATACACTAGCGAATTTGATAAGGCTGGTAAAGTTGAATGGGCTTATAGACAAATGCCTTAAATGCTTTAACTTGTTGCGTCAGTAAATCCCATCGGGGCTGTTTTTCTCCTGATTCAGCTTGCACCTCTTCCTCTAGGCGTTGTAAAAAGAATTTTAGGTATTTTGGGCGTCCGGTGTTGTTCAGATAACAACCGCCATTATGATATTCAAAATCTTTCTCGGCATCCATAACTTTGCTGTTTACTAGCCACATCACTAGAGAATCTATCAGCGGGGCGCGGAATTCTTCAATTAAGTCGGAAGCTAGAGCCGCATGACGTTCTGTACCTTGGTGCAAGCAAGCATGGTAAGGATCTAGTCCCTGGAGTTCAATCAATGCTAGCAGGTGATTCCAGAGGGTTTGATAACCAAAACTCAGCATGGCGTTGACAGGATTACCAGGGGGCCGACGGGAACGAGCTAGAAATACAAAATTTGGCCCGTTCAGGTATTCTCCAAATGCTGAAAAATATTGATTTGCACCAGAACCTTCTAATCCCATCAGTCGCTCTATGGTTTCTGCTTTAGCGGCTTTTTGAATTAAAACTTCTAGGCTTTTGATAGCAAATTCGCTAGTTTCAGAAGGTTTCCGTCGCTGTTGCCGCATTAGCAAAACGCGACTATTTTTTAGTTTGGCTTGGACGATTTTTTGAGCAACTAGGAGTCGATCGATTGCCGTTAATTGTTGCTGGTAACGAGATAATTGCCGATATCCCCGCTCGATTGGCATTAATCTTCCGTAACAATAGCCCATCCGCGACAGATAAGCGATGGGAATATTCCGCCACAAGCAAGCACGAATCGCTTGGGTGGAAATTTGGGATTTACCAAAAATTAGTATTTGTTCTAGAAAAGGTAGTTGTACTTGTGAGTGAATGGTTTCTCCTTGTTTGATGAGCAGGGTTTCTTTGTCGAGAGTAACATAGCAACCTTGTTGGGAAACGTACAGAGTAATCATTGGGTTTGGTAGTTGTGTCTCTATAGTTCTAAGTTAAAGCCTGAATCGCGATCGGTCAAGGTTTTTGGTGCGAATAACGAATTTTCTTGTTGGAGCAACGCTCACCCCCTTATTCAGCCCGAAGCTTGGGTAATTTTTTATCCCCCTGTCAAAACTACAAAAATCGCTATTTTTCGACGGGGTTGGCAAAACGCTGAAACCCTTATTTTTTCGTTGACCCCGTCGATGTCTCTCCAGGAGCGGTTTTCAGCGATTTTCAGCCCCGGGTTTTGGCTTAGTCGTGAGTACAATTTTAGACCCCGTCGAAAAGTGCCTCTAGACATTAGGCTGGATAAGGGTTTACAGTAGAGGGGTCCCCACTCGCTGGGGAAATTAGTTGAATGGAAAGCTGAAAGTCCTTTCGCTTTTGCGATAGTTTTCAACTCTTTAGTCCCCACTCGCTGGGGAAATTAGTTGAATGGAAAGTCAAAGAGGCTTCCGATACAACGATCTCCTAGTTCAAATGTCCCCACTCGCTGGGGAAATTAGTTGAATGGAAAGTCCAGGATTCATTCCAGTCTTGCTGGGACAACCAAGCGTACTTTGCCGCTGGGCTGTTGAGTCCCCACTCGCTGGGGAAATTAGTTGAATGGAAAGCTTCTAAAACTCGTAGCTTCCCTGCTAGAAAGTCTAGTCCCCACTCGCTGGGGAAATTAGTTGAATGGAAAGCTTCCAAGACGAAAAAACTGCTTGGTCAAATCTTTCATCCGTCCCCACTCGCTGGGGAAATTAGTTGAATGGAAAGAGGTAAGAACTTTGTCATGAAAGTCCTTACGATGCCACAAG
>CASBRB010000028.1 GCA_949127975.1 Oscillatoriales cyanobacterium PMM_0019
AGCAACACCAGGTATAGCCCCGGCAACACCTAGCTGTCACAAGGGTGTAATCGTTTTACCTTCTAACTGGACTTTCTAATATAAATTAAATCCCCTAGAACTAATGTGGTTAAGACATGTCAAACGTCATTAGGGTTTTGCTTTGAGGTTAAATCCCCTAGAACTAGATTCTGGATTGGGCTGACCACCTGAAATAAATCCCCTAGAACTCAAGCCACCTTCCAGGATAATTTCAACCTTGAGAAGACCATCAGAGCCTTGCTCAAGGAATTTAACACGCTTAATCGTGCCATCAATAGGGGCTTTGTATATGGCTATCTGTGCTATTTTGGCGTCAATTTCAGCAATACGCGATCGCACTTGTTCAATATCTAGGATGCGCCGACGCTCACTTTCCGACAGTTCACGTTGAGCTTTAGCAAATTCTTGGCGAGAGGAATTTATAGCGATCGCTTGCCTTGACAATTCAATCGAATGCTGATATTCCTGCTGTCTTCTATGGGTACGAGCTGCTTCAAGTTTGCTGTTTGCCAACTGTAGCTCCGCGACCATAGTAGTAATATTTGACTTAAGCGTCAAAACTTTCTCAGCCTGAAAAAGCTTTGCTGCCTTGACCTCAGCAGTTTTTAACTGCAACTCAGCATTTGCCTTTACATCAGTGTCCTTGAGCTTATCTAAAGTTTTCTGCTCATGAGTTAGTACCTCTGGAGGCAAATCCTCAACTGATTGAAGTTGATCTACTTTTTCAATTTGTGTGATTACTGCCTGGCTGGTAGATCGTTCATTGACGAAGCTCAGGTCTTGAGCAGCGCTCGTTGTCAAGGTAGTCGGATCAGCTTGCTGATAAAGTTCGTAGGCGGTTCGTGCCTGATTAAGCTTGGAACTAGCTGCATTAATTGAGGCAACTTCCACAGCATAGTTAGCTGATGGCAGCGGTACAATACCAGGGATTTGATGTAGCTGTGGCTGAATGAGTGTAGATACCTCCAGTTTCTTGAGGGCAATCTGTTCTTGGTTACGTTGTACTTCCAAGTGAGTACGCTCTGTAGTACGTTCGGCAATCACATCGCCCACCTTAACGGTGTCACCTTGATGAACCTTAAGATCTGAAGTACCACTAATTGAGGCTAAAACCTTGAGATGCTTAGATGATGGTTGGGGGGTTGTTGGCTTAGATGGTACGACAGGTGTCACAGGTGTGGGTTTTGATTGTGACTGAACTATTACAGGGTGAAATAAGCTCCCTAGGGCTAATGATACTACTGCGATCGCTGCTCCAATGTTTAGTTTCACTGATCAACCTCCATCAACTCTCTGGTAAAAAGGAATTATAGTTACTCGTTGGGCATCCTTGCCCTGTCTTAATAATCCCTCAAACTTCTCCAATTGAGTAACAATGCCAGAAGCGAAGTTAAGGCGCTTTGCAGCTTTACCTACATCAGCCTGATCTACTGCAAGCAATAACTTCATCGCAGAGTTAGCAATAACTTCCGTATCAATATCATCAATCATCTGTGAAGCCAAGCAACAGCCTAAGCCAAATTTGCGACCATCTCTAAGTATGGTACCAACACTCGGTGACTTTTTGACGTGCCTCGCCTCATCCACAATCAATATTGTTTTCAATGTCTCAGGCTGCGCCCCTGCTAATCGGTGAGAATCCATTAACTGTTTAGCGATCGCTTCAATGGCAATCGTACCAAGTCCTGGAACCTTCCCCAATGCTGATAAGTTAAACCTGATTAGCGGTTGGTTTAGATCTGGCTGTGGTCTAGTAAATATCCCATAGCGGAATGTAGCAGCAAATTTGATTAACAACCTACTGCATTCCTTATCCCCCGATTCAGCTCTCTCACCCATAATTTTCTCTAAATGAGCAAATGTTGGTGGCTGTTTAGTCCATGTCTGGGGTTCATCTTGCTTAATACCAACCGATGAGTAACATTCGTTCAGAACATCAATGAGTGTTCCCTCCTGAATTACTCCTAAGAGTAATGCCCGCTTTAGCGTTCCGGCTACTGCGATCGCTTGCAAGGCTGAACCGCCACCCTTAGTATCCAGATCTACTACTAACGGGTTAATACCTACTCTTGATTCTTGGTCTAACTCATAACATTTTTCTCCTGGTAAAGTCAGGTCACCATGTGGATCGGCAATAATAATTTTTATATTTGGTATCCATTGTTGAAGTGAGTGAGCGATCGCTAGTAGTGTTTGAGATTTTCCACTTCCACTGGTTCCAATGATCACGCAATGTGGATTAGGCAGTTTTAGTGGATTCCAGTAAACTCCGCTACCAAGCATAATCCCATCCTGATTTGTTGGGATTGGTGCTGCTTTTTTTTGTGGGGTAACAATCGCAGCAGGTAGAGGCTTTTCTTTTTTTGAGAACATATTAACTTCCTTTTAGGGTAATAATTCGTATATTAACCGATCCTGTCCCATACTCATCACCGATTACGTTGATGGCTTCAGATATAGGACAATCCTCAAACTCTATATCTGATCCAGATTTTTTCAGAGTAACTAAGCCCCCAGTGTGTGGACTAATCGCTAAGTCTTTAGAGTCATCGACTTGTACCTTGCCAGATAAATAAATCTGAGCGTCCTGATGATTAGCTTTAACATTGTTTAATTTTTCGCCAATTGGATCATCACTTAAAAGAATGTCTTGTACCTCAGTAATCGACTTCTTTCCAAGTCTCCCTACCATACGTTCTGCGGTAATAGTACAGCCTAGACTAAGTGTACTATCGCTACATAACTTTTGCAATACCCCAGATGACGAACGCACTATAAAACTCTTATTCTGATTCTCAATTAATTCATATTCTGCTTTTACTCTTCCATTGTCATTAGTTTTAACGCCCTCCACAGAAATTAGGATTTGATTCTCTGCACCATTGTCCCTCACTAAATCCACAATTCCATCAGATGTTCCTAGCGCTTCATTAACATGGGTCATTATTCCCCCACTAGAATTAATGTAAAATACGATCAAAGTAATAGCTATTAATACAGTGAGCAGGGAATATTCTGCTGTACTACCAGTAGCTAACCTCAAATCTCTATTAGCTGGAACTACCCACCTTATTCGAGATGGGAATGTTGCTTGTACACCTTGTTTGCTGAATAGGTCAACGAACCAGCCACTAGAATAGCCTATGACTATGGAGTGCGCGATCGATATAGGTAAAATGTGAAGTAGTACCATTGGGTAAGTAATACAAGCAACTATCAATGACGCTAAGACCGAATGAGTACAAGAACGATGGGGTAACCTTCTTTCCAGGAAGTAAGACACCGGTGATAGCATGCGCCCAGACCATGATTGAGATGAATCTATATCGGGTAGCAGTGATGCGATCGCTCCTACTGTAATGACGATTGGAT
>CASBRB010000029.1 GCA_949127975.1 Oscillatoriales cyanobacterium PMM_0019
AAATACCGAAAAGTAACATAGCGATCGCTCTAAACCACATCAATGGATGGGTTTAGCAATTGCCGAAAATATCTTATACATCGAGCAGGTAAAATAATCTTAATCGCCTAGATTTACCAAGAAGGTGAGTCTGGGGATGTTACTCTAGGGATGTGCTAGATTAGGGAACAAGCGATGCGACTATCTCAAATGCTCTTCGTCACACTGCGGGAAGATCCTGCCGAAGCAGAAATACCGAGCCACAAGCTACTGATCCGAGCAGGGTACATCCGTCGCATCGGTAGCGGTATTTACGCATATTTACCATTGATGTGGCGGGTGCTGACAAAAGTTCGCCAGATAGTGCAGGAAGAGATGAACGCCACAGGCGCTCAAGAATGTCTGTTGCCACAACTGCAACCTGCTGAGTTGTGGCGGGAATCCGGACGCTGGGATACTTACACCCAAGCTGAGGGGATTATGTTTGCACTCAAAGATCGGCAAGAGCGAGAATTAGGCTTAGGACCAACCCATGAAGAGGTAATCACAACAATTGCCCGTGACATGATTCGCTCCTATCGGCAATTACCCCTGCACCTATATCAGATTCAAACAAAATTCCGAGATGAAATCCGCCCCAGATTTGGCTTGATGCGAGGGCGCGAATTTATTATGAAGGATGGCTACTCGTTCCATGCTGATGAAGAAAGCCTAAAAAAGACATACCAGGACATGAACCAAGCCTACAGCAATATGCTAACTCGGTGTGGTTTAGCATTCAGAGCAGTGGAAGCCGATTCAGGGGCGATTGGTGGTTCAGGTTCTCAAGAATTTATGGTACTGGCTGATGCTGGGGAAGATCTAGTCCTCTACAGTGAAGATGGGCAGTACGCTGCCAACTTAGAAAAGGCAGTTTCCATCCCTGCCGATGCAGAACCCTCCCCATTTACCACTTACGAAAAACGGGAGACACCTGGGGCTGAAACGATCGAGAAGCTTTGCCAATTCCTCAAGTGTTCCCCTACTCAAATAGTAAAGAATGTCCTCTACCAGGCAGTTTATGACAATGGCATGACAGTGCTGGTACTGGCGATGCTTCGGGGAGATCAAGAGGTAAACGAAGTTAAGCTACAAAATGAGTTAGTCAGGTTAGCAGAAAACTATGGTGGGAAAACAGTCCTCTCACTAATTGTGCCAGATGCCGAAACCCAGCAGAAATGGGCAGTTGAGCCCCTACCGCTAGGTTATATTGCCCCAGATATCAGCGACGATCGCATTCGCTGTGATAAGCAACTGCATCCTAAATTTCTGAGGTTAGTAGATAAAACAGCAGTCGAGCTGAAAAATTTTGTCACAGGGGGTCAGGAGCCAGGATACCATGTAGTGGGTGCTAACTGGGGAGAGCAATTCCAGCTACCAGAGAGAGTGGTGGACATGCGTAAAGCGAAAGTGGGCGATCGCTCCATCCACAATTCTAACCAACATCTCCAGAGCGCACGGGGGATAGAAGTAGGACATATATTCCAACTCGGCACAAAATACTCCAAAGTAATGGGAGCAACTTACACCAACGAACAAGGCACAGAAGTACCCCTAGTCATGGGATGTTACGGAGTCGGGGTATCTAGACTAGCCCAAGCCGCCGTAGAGCAATCCTACGACAAAGATGGGATAATCTGGCCAATAGCGATCGCACCCTACCAAGTTATCATCTCCGTCCCCAACATAGCAGACACCCAACAGATGCAGGTAGCAGAAAAACTCTATACCGAACTAAATCAAACAGGGATTGAAACCCTACTGGACGATCGCAACGAAAGGGCAGGGGTAAAATTCAAAGATGCCGACTTAATCGGTATTCCCTATCGAATTGTCACCGGACGAAGCCTCCAAACAGGTAAAGTAGAAGTCATCGAAAGAGCCACCCACAAATCACAGGAACTACCCATAGAAGAAATTGCAGCCACCATCAAACAGTGGCTACGAAATCCATAACTTAAACGCAGAGCTAAAAATCCCCCTCTGCGCCCTTTGCGCTTACCTTTGCGTACCTTTGCGTTAAAAAAAACTCAAAAATGGAATTCCTCACCATCATCCTCACCAGCTTACTAACACTACTTTCCCCAGTCGGCTTACTAGCAGAGCGCCAAGCAGAAAATGCCATCCGGACGCGACTTCAAAAAGTAGAGCAACTAAAAATCCGCATAGATAATACCCCATCTTACCAGATCCTACAAGGCAAGGTAACCCATTTTAGGATGGCAAGTCAGGGGTTGTGGGTGAATAAGGACGTGAGAATAGACGCCCTAGAATTAGAAACAGACCCCCTAGACCTAAATTTACAGCGTCTCAGACAGGGCAATCAGAAATCCGGGGGCTTTCTCAATTCACCAGTACAAGCTGGGGTGCGGTTGGTGTTAACAGAAGTAGATACCAACCAAGCTTTAAAATCACCTCAGGTAGTGGCGCGATTGCAACAGGTAATAAATCGGGTGCTACCTGCAGCACAGAGTTATGATGTGATAAATCCCAGCGTGAAGTTTTTGGCTAACAATCGGCTGCGTTTCCAGGTGGAGTTACAGAAACGAGGTAGCACCGAGCAAATGGCGGTGATGGTGGAGTCTGGAATAGCTGTGGTTGCAGGAAGGAGTTTCCAGTTGATACAGCCTGCTGTGTCTATCAACGGTAAGCCGTTGTCGCCGGGGCTGGTGAAATTGCTGACGGCAGGTATCAGTAGCGCCGATCTCCGCAAATTGGAGTCGGCTGGGATCGTTGCTAGAATTCTACAATTAAAGGTAGACAGCTCGCGCTTAGAACTAGCCACTTTTGTAAGATTCTCAAGCACACAGGGGGCTACGCTACAGTACCAAAAATTCCTGCCAAACCTTGACAATTCCTGACATATGAGTGATATTATAGGTATTATGTCAGGAATCACAGCACGCACATGCAGCACCCCCCACACTCCCCATTTGAGTCAGATTTAGCTAAAGATGTATTAGAGATAATTACTGTATTTTCTGCTAGACTGTATGGTAGGACAAGTCACCATCAGAAAAAGTTGATAGAAAAGTTTGGGGAAGTAGCACAAGGAATTTCATAATGAGTCAAGTAACATACCAAACCAAATGCCCTGAATCACTGACAGAATTTTGTGAGTTGATGGGGGTATTATTTGGCAAAGTGGAGCGAGACTTGTACAAGGCATTATCTAGGGGAGAGCAGCTAAACGACCTAAAGCGAAACTACCAAAAAAAATATGGGATAAATGCTAGGCAGTTTAATTCAGTTCATTCCAGCATCAAAGGGAAAAGAGCTAGTCGGCAAGAAGGTTATAAAAATCAAATAGAGAATTTATCAGACCAGATTCAAGGTTTATCGAAATCCATTGACAAGAAAAAGCAGCAACTAAACCAGACTAATCCTAATTGTGGCTTAGGTAAAAATAGATCGCTATCCGATAAAATCCGAAGAGAAATCCACCAGAAACAACGCCGATTGGCAATGTTAAAAGGTAGATTATCATCGTTAAAAAAGAATCAGCCATCTTTAATATTTGGTTCTAAGAAGTTATGGAAAGCACAGTTTAACCTAGAAGCCAATGGCTATTCTAGTCATGAAGAATGGCTAAAAGATTGGAGAGCTGCTAGAAAATCTCAATTCATGTTAGTTGGCAGTAAAGATGAAACTCAAGGAAATGTTAACTGTCAGTTGACCAAAGATGGTAAGATAAAAATTAATGTTCCACCAGCATTAATGCCCAAATTCGGGAGATATATAATAGCTGATGGGATTAAGTTTACCTATGGACAATCGGATATAGATTATGCCTTGTCAAAAGGCAAAGCATTAACATTTAGATTTGTGAGTCAATGTGGTCAGTGGTATATATTCTGTACAGTGGATAGAGCCGAAATACCATACCAATCTAAGTACAGCAATGGGATGTTAGGTGTGGACTTAAATCCTGGTGTAATTGGATGGGCATATTGTGATAGTACAGGAAATCTAAAAGCTAGAGGACAGATTAAGATAAATATTAATGACCGTACCAGTAATCAAATTGAAGCCACTTTGGGAGATGCTTGTAAGAAATTAGTAGAAATTGCCAGTCAGTATAATTGCCCAATTACAATTGAAAGTTTAAATTTTAGTCAAAAGAAAGCATCAATGAGAGAACAAGGAGTAAAATACTCTAGAATGCTCTCCAACTTTGCTTACTCTAAGTTCGCTGAAATTTTAGCTAGTCGTTGTGAAAGATTTGGGATTGAATTAATTACTGTAAATCCAGCTTATTCATCTCTTATAGGACTGGTGAAATTCATGGGACTTTATGGACTATCAAGTGATACTGCTGCTGCACTTGTATTAGCTCGTAGAGCCTTGAGAAAGAGTGAGAGGATTCCAGCCAAAACTGCCTCATGTTTACAGGTTTGAAGACCGCGCACAGTTGGAGCTTCTGGAATGCTCTCGGTAAGAAGCTCAAATGTGTACGCCGTCACGCTTATTACCAATTTAGAGATCCTAACAGGATAGTAGAGGTCATCCGGTGGCGCGAGTTGGAGTTGTCAAAAAACTCTCATAGACGTGGCCGGAAGCCACAAGGCACTTCTACTCGTGGGATGAGAAGCCCTCGCTCGAACCGTAAGTAAAACTGCTCGACTTACGTGCCATGTCAGCTTTTGTCATGGTTTCAAGGAGCGGCATCTGCACCAAAAAGTTTTTAAAACGCCCAGGAGAGTTTTTCAGATGCGAGAACAACCACCGCTATTTCGCCCAATTACTCTAGGCGTTATTGTGGCTTTATCGTCTTTGGTGTTAGTAACCGGGGGTTGTACCTCTCCGGAGTCGGTGCAAAATCCAACCCCATCTCCTACCACCTCACCATCTCCAACCACCTCATTATCTCCCACGATATCCCCATCACCGCAACCCACTAAAAGTGTGGTAGTCTCAAATGAAAAGACTGTTCAAGTCTACTGGCTAAAGAATAGAGGGAACCATTTTGAGGTGGTGCCCAGTTCGGTTACTCTGCAAGGCGCTGACAGCAAGAGTGCTGTTTTAGAGAATGCTTTTAAACACCTCTTAACAGGACATCCCGACGCCAACTTTACCACTACCATTCCACAGGGAACAAAGCTCCGGAGCGTGCAGGTTAGTGACGATGGTGTTCATGTTGACCTCTCCCAAGGGTTTACATCAGGAGGCGGCAGCGCTTCAATGATGGGGCGCGTGGCACAAGTTCTCTATACAGCTAGCAGTCTTAACCCGGATGCAAAGGTATGGATTAATGTAGATGGGAAAAAGCTGGAGGTTCTAGGAGGCGAAGGCTTAGAACTCGCTCAGCCCCTGACTCGCAAAGACTTTCAGAAAAACTTTGAGCTTTAATGCCTATTGATTAAACTGAAAGCCCGAAAGTGGCTGGCTTGCTGTTCAATGCGTGTTGCCAAGCGATCGCAAACGAGGTTACACAGGTCGAAAATTAGTTCATCTTCGACTCTGTAGTAGGCAGATGTTCCTTCAGAGCGGCGACTGAGTATACCAGCTTGCAGCATAACTTTCAAGTGTTTTGATACATTAGCTTGGCTGGTTTCTGTCGCATCAACTAATTCTTGCACACATTTTTCGCGATCGCGCAGCAAATTCAAAAGCTTCAAGCGCATAGGTTCGCTCAAAATACTGAAGTATTCTGCGACTTGTAGTACAACTTCTGGTGGTACAGGTTTGGTTTGTAGCATCGGATTAACAACCAGCGAACAGCTGATCCCAAATTTTCATGGCTATTCTATTGATAACAATAGAGTAATCGTTAATCCGGATTAATTCGCATCAGGGGCTGGTCGTATTCCACAGGTTCTCCATTCTTTACCAAAATTTCCATCACTTGTCCAGATACCTCCGCCTCAATTTCATTCATCAGCTTCATAGCTTCGATGATACAGACGGTTTGGCGAGCCCGGATGCGATCGCCTACTTCCACAAAAGGAGGGTCATCCGGGCCTGGCGATCGGTAAAATGTACCCACCATAGGGGATTTGATGTCTACCCATTTTTTATCAATGGGTACTGGTGTGGGTGCTGCCGCCCCGCTGACTGGGACATCAGAGGGAGTGCTAGGCAAGGTAGGGGTTGCCGATGGTGGGGTTGCTGCCACAGTTGCTCCCGTTGTTGGGGAGGCAGTAGGCATCAGGGGAATGCCTTTACGCACCGTTAATTCAAAGTCGGCGCTCTTTAATGTCAGCTCGGCAATGTCAGTAGTTGCAATTGTCGCCAGGAGTTCGCGGAGTTCGTTGAAATCTATTGCCATAAAGGGAAGTATTAAGTATTAAGTATTAAGCATTGTGGAGAGAACCACCTCACCGATTAAGTACCGCAAGGAGCTTAGTCTAAGTGGACTCGTTGAATCAAGAATCTCCCGGTTTCTAACCGGGAGAGTGTCAACTTTTGCCTTCTGCCTTCTTTCATCCTTCTGTGCCTTATTCTCGACCCTGGTAAGAATCAGTACGGGTGTCAATGCGGATGCGATCGCCTATAGTAACAAACAGGGGAACCATGATTTGGGCACCAGTTTCGACGATCGCAGGCTTGTTGCCACCAGTGGCGGTGTCGCCTTTAAGACCTGGGTCGGTTTGAGTTACTTCCAGCACCACTGAGTTAGGCAGTTCTACTTCCATTACCTGTTCGCCCCAGCGGAGAACATTGACTTCCATGCCTTCCTTGAGATACTTGACGCGATCGCCAATCTGTGTTCTGGTAAGGTTGGCTTCTTCGTAAGTTTCCATATCCATAAATACAAACTGATCGCCGTCTTTATAGGTATGCTGCATGGTACTTTTTTCCAGATTAGCTTGTGGCATCGTTTCGCCGGCTCGGAAAGTTTGTTCCACCACAGCACCTGTTTGCACGTTTTTTAGCTTCGTCCGCACAAAAGCCGATCCTTTTCCTGGCTTAACATGGAGGAATTCTACCACCCGCCACACACCCCCATTCCATTCAATTGATACACCGGGTCGAAAGTCGTTGCTAGAAATCATGAATCTTTGTACTTGGGGAAAACAATCAGCACTTTATTTTACCGCTGAGTGAGCCTTTGCTAAAGTGTTGATCGCTACGCTACCGATCGTGAGAAGATTAAAGATAAAAATGGCGTAATTTAAACATAACTTCGCCTCAACTGCAATGTAGAAGCAGCACTCAGGGATCAATATATGCTTGATGGAAACCGTTTTATGCTCGATTGGTGCAAACGTTGGCTGAGAACTGGCATTTTAGCGCTACTGCTGGTGACTCTATCACTGGGTACGAGCGCTGCTGGGTGGAATTTTGGCTTAAGTGAGCGCTCAAGTGGTTTACCCGCTGGTAATGCCATCACCGATGGCAAAGCACTATTGCGATACGCCCTACCGATTGATAATCAGGAAGTGCGTGAAATCCAAAGTAGTTTGGAAGATATTGAACCCCTACTGCGACGTCAACGCTGGAGTAGCATCACAGGGGATATCAGCAAAGCATTTTCGATTGTACGCGATCGGCCTGAAGACTTGCTCAAAAGTGTACCCGATGCCAACAAACCCGCAGCAGAAGCCCTGATAGCTCAGATGAAGGAGGAAATTGCTTCACTGCAACAGGCGGTTGAAGCCAAGGCTAAACCACAGATTCGGGCAGAGAAAGAAAAAGTCCTTGACGAGGTGGGGCAGTTAGAAGAGTTAATGGTGGCAAAATTTCCCTTCGAGGTGCCATCAGAGTACAGCAACCTGCCTCAACTCAAAGGTCGCGCTACGGTGGAAATGACAACGAATAAAGGCAAGATTACAATAGTAGTTGATGGTTACAGTGCCCCCGTCACTGCCGGAAACTTTGTGGATTTAGTGCAGCGTGGTTTTTATGATGGTTTGGAGTTTACTCGCTCTGAAGAATCCTACGTGCTGCAAGCGGGAGATCCGCCGGGACCAGAAGTTGGATTTATCGATCCAACTACTAAGAAGTACCGCAACGTACCGCTAGAATTGCTAGTAAGAGGCGATTCGGTACCCACCTACGGCATTACATTAGAAGATGCGGGGCGTTACCGTGACCTACCTGTGCTAGCCTTCTCAGCTTATGGTGCCTTGGCAATGGCTCGTCCTGAAGCCGAACCCGATGGGGGGTCTTCTCAGTTTTTCTTCTTCCTGTTTCAACCGGAACTGACTCCAGCCGGACGTAACTTGTTGGATGGACGTTATTCCGTATTTGGCTATCTAATTGACGGTAAAGAAGTCCTAGAAAAGCTAAGAGCGGGTGACAAGATTGAGTCAGCAAAAGTTATCGCAGGAGCTGAGAATTTAGTCGAACCACAAGCCGCCTAAATATTGTAGCTTGCACTAACGGATTATATGCCAGGGAATTTATTCCCTGGCTAATAGATAAAGTCCTCTTAAGAGGACTGGAAAATAATTTCAGTCTATTTTAATGGGCTTAATTTATTAGTAGGCTGCCTCTAAATATAGAGGTTCGTAGGGGCAATTCCCCTGTGGTTGCCCCTACATATGCCCAGCCTGCGTAAGTCCTGTTTTTTTCTGATAAGAGCCACATTCAGTTATTAATTGAACCTGAGTTTATGCCACTTATAGAATTGATATTGATAATTGCGATCGGTGGATTGACGAGTTGGTTTTTATACAGTGCCACCCAGCAGCGCCAGATGCAAATGGGGATGAAAAATGCTTTTTATCAACTGCTTAAAGAGCAAGATAGCTGTATTTCTCTTATCCAGTTGGTGGCAAATGCTAGAGTCGATCCCCAGATGGCGCAGCAATATCTTGAATGTCAGGTAAAAATGTTAAATGCTGTCACAGAAATAGATGAAGATGGGAACACTTACTATCGCTTTCCAAAACTGCGTTTGCATCCCTTTTCAGTAAAAACGCCTGACGACTAAACCCAACTTCAATTATATAGCAACCGCCTTGGCGGTTAGGCCATTCTATCAATCTCACGCTCCTGTCACAGTAAGGGCTTTACTCCTGACTCCAAGACGAGGACCGCCTGACTCCTGCTATAGCTTCAGGAATGTGGCGATCGGATTATGCCCGAAAACGAGAATATCTAGGCTCGAATCGCAGATGGAGGCAGTTAACGGTAATATTTTAGGCAGATGAGGAGCCAAACTTTATGGAGCAGCAACTAATTAAGGCGATCGTCTCTGGCAACCTCCAACGAGTGCAAGAATTACTCGCCGCCGGAGCCAACCCGAATGCTAGACGAGGTAAAAAAACTGCATTTCAGCTCGTGCCTCATGGTGCTGATGAAATTAAATGTGCGTTGATTGAAGCCGGAGCCGAAGACCCCTCCTTGATTCATTCCCTAGTTTGGGTAACAATGACAGGTCGAGTTGAAACGGTGAGAGTTTTGATAGAGAAAGGCGCAGATGTCAACGTTTCAACTTATTCTGGAACTCCAATTCAGGTTGCAGCAAGAAGCGGCTATACGACGATAGCTAAACTTCTGATTGCTGCAGGTGCTGATGTCGATGCTCGCAGCAGGATTAGCACATCGCTATTTGATGCGATTAAATACGGACATTTTGATATTGCCCTAGAATTGATTGCAGCAGGAGCCGATCCCAATCGGACACCAACTTATGGTGGTGTCCCTGCGATGGCAATCGCAGCAGTTCAAGGTTCAGCAGAAGTTATTCGGGCACTACTAGCGGCAGGGGCAGAAGTCGATGTGTCTGTTAGCCAGATCGCAATCAATCGCGTTACTATCGAGCAGAAAGCGATCGCCGGACTGAAAGCAGGTTTTACAGCGCTAGAAGCTGTTGGGGAAGCGATGTCAGCTCTGGATGCCCAGTCAAAGGAAGAACTACCCGCAGCCGAGGTGACAAAAGCGATGTCAGCCCTTAGTAAAGCCGAAGAATCCTCAGCCGAGCTTAAATCGACAGAGCCGGACAATGCCATTGATACCACTCCAGCAATTTTGGCTGCATGCTGCGGTCATGCAGAAGCATTAACAGTACTTTTAGCAGCAGGCGCAGATCCCTACCGTAAAGATGGTGAAGGGTTATCCGCCTATGACTGGGCTGTGAGAAACGAACAGGCACAAGTACTAGAAGTCCTAAATCGATTTGGAGTGAAGGAGTCGAAGGTTAGTCCAAACGAATATCTATTAAATGCTGCCGAACAGGGAGATGTTGCAGCAGTGAGCCAATGGCTGGCTGCAGGTGCTCAGGCAAATGCACGCGATCGACGGCGGAAGACAAAAAACAGCACGCCATTGATTTTAGCAGTTGCTGGCGGTCCAAGAGGAATAGGGATAGGGGAAAACCCTATATCTAAAGATAGCGGCTTGAATCCTTTTCTTTCCGGTCATTTAGAAGTCGTTCAAGTCCTACTGCAAGCTGGGGCCGATCCTAACCTCAGTGATGCTGGAGAGGAACCCGTCTCCATTCCTCAGAGGCTGATTGATGAAACCGGTCCTGAGAGCATTATTAAAATGGGATATTGTTTGGGCAGAACGCCCCTGATGCTGGCAGCAAAAAACGGAAATATACAAATAGTTCGTGCGCTGATTGAAAAAAACGTTGACTTAAATGCAAGGGATTTACTTGGCTTCAACGCTCTTTTTTTGGCATGTAAGAGCGGTCACTTTGATGTCGTTCGGGAGCTAGTTAACGCAGGTGTTTCGGTTAATCAACCCGATTTTGGCAGGAATACTCCATTACTGGTGGCATTAGGAAACGGTCACATCACCCTAGCTAAATACTTAGTCGATTTAGGGGCAGACGTTAATGCCAAAGATCCGGGTGATGAAACTGTACTGATGAAGGCGGCTGCACTTGGTGAAGTTGAATTTGTCAAATTGTTACTCGATCCCGGTCTGGATGTCAACTTTCGTTCCCGAGGTGGATTTACAGCTCTGGTGCATGCGGCAACAGGAAACCATTTGGCTACAGTTGAGGTTCTTCTCCAGGCAGGTGCCGATCCGAATATGCTCAATTGCTGGGAGACACCACTGGCATCTGCTGCCAAAAAGAGTAATTTAAAAATGCTTCAAGTTCTTCTAGATGCTGGTGCCAAAGTAGAAACCCCAGCAGCAGATGGAGACACAGCTTACGATCTTGCCGAGATTTATAAGCAGCAAGAGGCGCTAGAACTTCTCAGACAGTACGCTATAGAGTGGCCACCACAGAAAAAGCAGCGAGAAGAAGCACCTGAGGAGGAGCGCTGGGGTGCGGAACTGCCTCAACCTAACTTTTTTTTGTCTGATCAGAATGCTGAGTTTCAACAAGCTGTTGCAGATCTAGCTGAAATCTGTGGCAGTAAGCCCGTGCTTTTATCCGATACTCCAGGTTGGTTTCAAGTTCATGTCCATAGCAAACGTCGCCCCAAAATTAATACTGAAAATCTGCAAAGGCAGTTTTTAGAACGGGGTTGCTTTGTCTATGAACCCGATTATTCTCACGGCGAAAAGCCTGAAAAATTATGTATCCTGCCAACGACTGACAAATACAATGTCATTGCACTACATCAAACAAATGGTTGTAATTATGGCATTGGGCCGGGATATGTGGTGGAATGGCTCAAAAAACTTGAAGTGGAGCAGCCTTTTGTTCTGACTTGTATTGCCCACGATACTCTCGCAGGTCATTTCCTAACACAAATCGAAGATCCGGAAGGGTTAGCTTTTCGGATGTACGATTTCTGTCCCGATATTGTCGATCAAGGTTGTGGCTCGATCGAAGTTTTAGCCCAGAGTCTTCAAGCCAGTTCCGAACTCTTTTTCTGGTGGGATTAATTCACTTGTTGCCACTATCAACGGAACAGAACTCCCAATAAGGAATCGCACAGACTATCTGTAGCCCTTGAAAGCGATCGATAGTCTAAACTCCAGTAATTAACTGATTCATCTATTCTTTTGGTCTGTCCGTATGAACTTATCCTCATCCCAACGCTTCGACGCTTTAGCCGTCAACTACGCCGTCAGCGAGGTCTACACCAGCAGCCCGACCCGCGCCCGCTTGCACGCACTCTTACCTCGCGTCGAATCCGTTTGCGACGTGGCCAGCGGTGCGGGGCATACGGGTCTGGGTTTTGCGAGAATTGCCTCGCGAATCGTCGCGGTCGATCCTGCACCGAATATGCTCGCGCAGTTCCGGCAGTTGGCGGCGGAACGCGGTGTTGCTGTTGAGACGGTAGAGGCGTTTGCGGAGTCGATTCCGCTGGCGTCAGCGTCATTTGATCTGGTGATTTGCCGGTTGGCGGCGCACCATTTCTCCGACCTTCCCAAAGCCATGACTGAAATGACCCGTCTGGCGAAGCCGGGCGGCTACGTGGCTCACATCGATATGGAAGGTGACGAGAACCCTAATCTTGATGCTCTCAATCACGAGATCGAAGTGCTCCACGATCCGACGCATGTGCGTTCTTACACGGCGAAGTACTGGCGGGAGCTATACGCTGCCAATGGGCTGGAGGTGGAAGCGTGCGAAAACCGCTGCTGGGAGATTCCCGGCGGTCTGACGGTCGAGCGGTGGTGTGAACTGGGCGATTCTGGCACTGAAGCAAAGCAAGCCATCCAAGATCGATTAGCAGCCGTCCCACCGGAATGGCTATCGGAACTCGAAATTACGCGGGACGCCGACGGAGGGTTTCGCATCCCGGTGCGCACGCTGCTCATCCTTGGGCGCAAACAAACTGATTCCCGCGTCTGATGCATGTGAACTCTTGTTACCAAGTTTCGTTGCCTAACATGGCCCGCGCTTCGAGCGCAGTCATCGGAGTGATATTGATTGCGTGCGAGTTATCGTCTGCCGACTCAACCGATATCCTAAGTGCTTCAAGTTCCTCTCTCGAATCGTCTGCCATCCTGTTTATGGTAGCACTCAAGCTCTCTTGAGCAATGGGAAAGACGTCTTCTGGTAAGTCGATCGTCTCCCCTACTCACTCGTGTGAACAATTGTTCACACCGTAAGGAATCCTGGATTGTGGTAGCCCTGTCAGAGCGATCGATAACGAGGGACATCAGGGGCGATCGCTTGGCGAGGATAATGTATGTACTCGATCGCTTTATAAGGTTATTAGTCTTGTACTTTTTCAAAGGAAATCTCTTCCAACTGTAAAGAAGAAAGAGGCGTTGTTTCCTGCTGTGCATGTTCCCATCGCTCCAGGATAGCCGCGTTAGCAACATTTCCGATCAAATTCAAGGTAGTGTGGAAGCTATCCATTAAGCGATCCACACCGGCTAAAATCGCCACCCCTTCCAGCGGTAATCCTGTGGCTGTCAGTACTGTTGTCATCATGACGATTCCGGCACCGGGCACCCCTGCCGTACTGAAGGAAACCAGTAAGGTACTCAGGAAGATCGCCGACAACAAACTGGCAGTGATGGGCACATCGTATAGTTGGGCAACAAACAGGGCATTAATTGCCTGTCCCACAGCCATGCCATCCCGTTTGAGCGCAGTACCTAGGGGAATGGCAAAACTGGCGATAGCGGGAGATAGCCCATAGGTTTCGGCATTGTTCAGGGCAATGGGCAGGGCAGCATTAGAACTGGCGGTGCCAAAACCGAGGGAAAAACTGGGGAAAAAACTCTGGAAAAAGTGTATTGGCTTGGCTTTGACTAGTCCTAACAGTCCGCCATAAATAACTACCATGATGGCGATCGCCAGCACCACCGCCACCATATAAGTCAACAATCGGGACAGAATTGAAAACCCCTGTACCGCGACCGTAGAGCTAATCAGGGCAAAAACGCCTATCGGCGCGACATAGAGAATCCCTAATAAAATCTTTTCGCTGATGGCATAGACGCTTTCCACAAAAGCCACAAATGGCCTGGCTTTCTCCCCCGCCTGCTGGATGCCGATGCCAATCAATGCCCCCGATATAATGGTCTGTAACAAATTGCCATTGCTGAGGGCTTGCAGTGGATTAACAGGAATTAAACTCACCAACCAATCAATTAAGTTGGGATTAGTGGCAGTTGTGGTGACTTTTGCCAACACCAGCCCTGTCACGCCTACTCCCGGATGCAGGAGCAGTGCCGTTGCCAGCCCCAAGCCGACGGCGACTACTCCTGTCACCAGGTAACTGAACAGCAATTTAGCTGTGTACCGTCCCACCTGCGCCGCGTTTTGCACCCGCGTTAGCCCCATAATCAGCGAGGAAAAGACTATCGGCACCACCACAAATTGAATTAGTCGCAGAAATACCTGCCCCAATGGTGCTAAACCGTAGCGATCGAGAGGGGCTACCCAGGCGGGAAAGGCTTCGTGCAGGAGAGCACCAAAGCCAATGCCGACTCCCAGAGCCAGCATAATAATAGTCGAGAGGTTCATCAAATGTTGCCAGGAGTAGGATATTACTGGGAATCCAGTCCAGATAGAGCCAGGATAAGATTCATAGCCTCTCACCGTAGCAAACGATCTCACCTCAAATTTGTATGCTGGGCTACCAACGATGCGGCGAAGTGTCATCAAGACATTGTGGAAGTATACGATTTACTCTATCAAAAAGAGGGCGAACGATGGATATTCAAGGCTAGTTCTTATCCCAAGCTACGTCTCAATCAAAATTGGGTCTGCCAACAACTCCAAGAACTAGAAATGCAGGTACTTCAGAATGAACTTATCAATGGAATGATTTGCATTGTTGCCCAAAAAATCCTAAAATATTAGGATGTAGACGAGGGGGTTGAGTCATGCAGTTCCTTACTAATCTGCCTATAAACATTGTAATACCTGAGAGTCGTGATGGTTAATTGTAGCGAACAGCTCGTGCTCCTAGTTTCAGATGGATAGCGTACAGAACCGCATCGGCGATCGAGGGTAGATCTTGTGAAGCCCCCAGATCGCTACTCTACATTACTGTTAGCGATCGCACTATTCACTATCGCACCTTGCTGCTGACGCTTGTTCTTGATGGTATCAATCAAAACTTGGGAAACTTCAGCGGCGAAAATGGTAACAACCAATGCCTCGTCAATTTCACCAACTACCGGAATTGTATTGATGGGGTTGAGCATCCACAGCAGGGTTCCCCCAATCAGCCACCATCGATAGTTGGGGTGACGTAGAGCTTGGCGATACCAGGAGTAGAGTAGCTTGATTGGCGTAGTCATAAAGATGTCCCAATTTGTTACATCTTTAACTTCACTCCCTTGCACCAATGTTCCGATCGCGTCCCACTGGGGAGAACCGATCTAAAACCGTATCATGGGTGCGGTCGCGTGGAAATGCCCCAACTCCGGCGCTCCAACAACATCTCCGCTTAGGTATTTTTCCGATCCGCCGGATCGACCTAGGGGTCTTCGCTAGCTGGACGGATATTTCCTGACTGCTTTTGATCTGCTGGATCGACCTAGGGGTCTTCGCTAGCTGGGCGGATATTGCTAACTTTTTCCTGTGAAGCTTGGTCGCTTTCTGTTGTGCTGGTGCCTCCTGTCAAAGCATCCTTCACCTTTCCCAGAATTCCATCGGGTTCCATAAAGATTTCCTTTTACAGATGAGTGTCCCCTTTCACTTATAATAATGAATTTCATAAATAATTTTATCTGGCGCTAGGTAGACCTAGACGATAACTCCCAAACTCCCCATCTTCCCGTCGAATCAGTGTTGAGTCTTTTTACCAGAGTAAGCGGCTGCCATCCCAGGAAAAAAATTGATACTTACTTAACCTGATGGCATATCGAGCAGGAGCACATGGCTCAGAGTGCATCTATCCGGTGCATCGATTCAATCAATTCCTCAACCTCTTCATCATCAGAACACTGTTTTATCTGAGACTTGAACCACTCTAATTCATCACCTGCTGTGTCCTGTAATTGGTACACCAGTAATGTCGCTGCCACACGGGCAAGGGTTATGGGCGCAGGAGTCGTGTGGTTGAGCAGATCGCTGGCACTTTGATAAAGTTGCTCTGCTGCTTCCTTATCAATCGGATGCCCTATCTGGACTGCAATTTCTTGTAAGCTCTGCTGGATAGACTTCTGTTGGATGAGTTCATCGTCAGAGTAAAGGGAGTTTGTCATGACGTTAATTTATGCCTATATATACTAGGTTCGTAGGGGCAATCCCCCGTGGTTGCCCCCATATATGCCAGTGTGCGTCAGTCCCGATGGTATCAGAAAACGGCATAGATAGATTTGTGGTGTTGTTCGATCGCTTAACCTAACCGATAATTATTCTTAACCTGCCCACCATCCTACTGAGGACTAAAGTCGAATGGCACGTAAGTTTTGGATTTTCCGGAAGTAAGGCTTTTATGCAGAAGGCATTCATGAAGAGAGGAAGGGAGAAGGCATTCATGCTTTTTTCGTTTTTTTCCTTCTGCCTTCTCCCTTAATTTCTTTACATAAAGCCCTCTGCCTTCTGCATAAAAGCCTTATCTAACAGGACTTACGCACTGCCGCTATATATAGAGGCACTGCGTAAGTCCTGTATAATTGCGGGCACTAAAACCTACCCTCGCGCTTGCGCTATCTCGAAGCCCAAGTCCGGATTTGGGGGAAAGAATGTGATATAATAGGAAATTAAACCGAAAAGTCATGTTCGACTTAATCAGACAAGTTTTGCCGACTCTTCACCGAGCTACTGGTATTGATGGGCGGCTGGGCTCGAAAAAAAACGTTCTCCTATTCGACTCTGAAAACGCTGCTGAAGATATTGCTTTGATGCTAAACGCTCGCTGGGATGGCTGCAACGGCGTGGTGCTGTCTAGCGTTGATGAGGTAGCTGTTAACGTGGCGGCTAAATTAGTAGAAGCTTTGTGGTGCTATGAAGGAGCAACAGAAGCGCTTTTAATTAAATTTACTGCTGGCGAACTAATGAGGCGCTATGCAGCGGGAGAAAGATTTTTTATCAATTCCAACTTGAGATGCGAGGATTTGTCCGAGCGCGACATTAATAACGTTAACCTGAGTTATGCCAAACTGAAAAAAGCTAATTTCAGCAAAACTAACCTGAACCGAGCCGATTTAACTAGGGCTGAAATTAACGAAGCTAATTTGAGTAATGCCAATCTGAGTCACGCATCCCTGGCGAGGGCTTCCTTAAATAAAGCAAATCTATCGCTAGCCAATTTTACAGGAGCTTTCCTAGAACGGGCAGACTTAAGGGAAGCTAATTTAACCGATGCCAATTTTAGTAAAGCAATTCTCGATCTCGCAGACTTAAGAGGGGCGACTTTAACTAATATTAACCTGAGCGGAGCGTCCTTGAAAGGTACGTTATTAACCTCAGTCATACCTTAATTGTCGCTTTTTTTGTTTAAGTACCGCTATGAATTTGCGGAAGCGATCGCTCCCCGTCACCCAAGGCATGTAGGGGCACCCCCTACCCCCGTGGTTGCCCCTATATATGCCCAGTCTGTTCGCTCAACGTGAAATTTTACCATTCAGGTTCAGGAATGCTAGGATGCAATCTGCAGTTTTTTCCTTGCCGCTATCCTAGAACTGCTGTTAGTCAACTTGACCGGACTCTTGCGAGTCTTTTACGCGCGGCTAACGGGTGTGAAACATTTAGGGAAGTAGGCTTCCCAGACTAACCTACCTTTCAGGTCGCACTATCCAATACTTGTCGCTACCCTAACTTAGGACGAGGACGAGCCACAGCACGTCGATCTGCCCAATCAAGCAACTGCGATTTCACATTGTCGTCAGGCAAAATAGTAGCTTCCTCTCCATATTTTTGCTGATAAACAATATTATTTTTATCTAACAAGTCTCCCTTAACAACACTTAATGTAGCTTTCTCTTTATTAAACACCGCTGAAAAATCGTCATCTAAATAAGCAAGTTGATTTTTTTGTTCAGAAGGATATACATTATTACGATCGAGATACAATTTAAGAGGTTTAAATAACCGCTCCTGCCAATCAGGCTTTACTTCTGTTGGCTTTACTTCTGTTGCTTTAATCGGAGTGACGGGAGTTCTTAAACCTGCGATCTCATTCAATTCTTTTAGAGGTATAGCAATATAAGTCTCCCTTTTCCCCTTAATTTCAGCATCGTATAGGTCAGGAAACTTCAAAGTATCGAGAATATTTTTCTTACTATCTTCATCCACAGGGGTCAATTCTATACAATAATAAATTTCTTTAACTCCCGCCTGATTTTTGCTCTCTTGAATAAAAGAAACAGCTCCAAATTCAGCAGCAATTTCTTCAGATAATTCTTGAATAACGGGATTACCTATAAATTCTGCCGAATGAATGTCAAAAGTATTATGAACGGCAGAATCATCAAAAACCAAAGAATCTAAATTATCTTTTTCGACACCATACTTCGATTCCAAAATTGGTGAAATCCTCTCGATTAAGGAAATTTGCTCGGTTGAGGAGATTTTATCAGTTGAGGAGGAAGTCGGTGGCGTATTTCCATCATTTGACCACACAGCCTGGTTATCGCGCCTCCACTGCTCCGGGTACTTAAAAGTAGAAGGATCGACTTGAACCGTAACAGCATTACTAAGGGCATAATCGACTGTCATCGGCGGCATTATCTTATCAAATGTCTTAATATCAATTCCCCCCTCCTTCATTATATTCTCTAAATTCTCAAAACTTGTTTTCTCTATCCGAGCGAGTTTTTTGCCATCGAGCATAGCAAACCCAGTAAACTTAGACGGATCGTTTTTTTGTGGTTGAACTGATATTTTAATATTTAGTTGTCTTCCAGCCGGAAATTTGCCATTTTCAAAGTCATGTCTATGGGCAGTATTGGGATTCAGCATTATCGATCCGTGTCGCATTGAATTTAACGGATCGCCTTTGATATGCTTGTTAGCCAGCACAGCAATAACGTT
>CASBRB010000030.1 GCA_949127975.1 Oscillatoriales cyanobacterium PMM_0019
GTTTTTTTTCTTGTTTATCTTTTCCGCTATTTAAATCCGAAATCAAATTAGTTAAGTTTTTTAAAATTTTTTCAAAATTATGAGTTTTTTCTTGTATTTTAAATTTGAGATTTTCCTTAATAGATTTCTCATTCCCTAAGTTATAATCACGTAGGTCTGGGTAGTCTGGTATCCAGCCCAATCCTTTTTTCTTCCAATTATTTTTTTGTTGTTGATTACCGCTATTTTCCATGATTCCCTTTTAAGATTTATTTGCGATTGCTCTTATTAAGCTAGCGGTTTAAGCAATCTAATTTTGTAGCAAAAGCTACAGATTATTATAATTTTAAATTAAGTTATGTTAATTTTTTGCGATATTATTAAATATAATCTATCTTCAGTAGCTTGAAATAAAAGTTTAATTGTGGTATAGAAGGTTGCTCCTATACCATAGAGTGGTTGCTTTGCCTTTGGCACGCTTCGCGAACGAACTCTCACTTTTTCGCGTTACTCCCTTCCTGCTCTAAGATTATTAAGACTTACGCAGCCTGGGCATATGTAGGGGCAACCACAGGGGGATTGCCCCTACGAACCGCTATATGTAGCGGCAGTGCGTAAGTCCTGATTATGTATTAAGCCAGCAATCTTCGAGTTGGGGGAACACCAGGGAAGAAAATCTTAAATTCTTCTGGGTGGGAAGGGAGTAGGAGGCAGAGCCTCACCAACAGCGTTCCCAGGCAGAGCCTGGGAACGAGAAAAAAAACCTGATGTATCTGCGTGTATCTGCGTTCGCAATTTTGGCAAACGCAGATACACGCAGATGAATGTGGGGACAAGAATTACTTTAAGTCAAGTAAGCCGCTTTCTTTTAATTTAGGATTAAAACGGATTTCAGTTTGCACGCCACGAGATTTTAACTGCTCTACAATTTCTTCTTCTACTCGCCGTGCTACCTTTTTTAAAAGTTTGACTTGCCCTAATCCATCCTGTGCTGAATAACTAGCCTTTTCTTCTTCTGTCATGGCTGACTTGGTATCAATTGGGTGATTCCATTTGGCTTCATCAGTTGCATTGCCAGCAGGTATGCTACCATTTTCTTTTATCCAAGCATCTCGGATATTTTCTAACAGAGTGCGATCGGGGCGCGAGATGGTTTGCGTCTTTACCCAATAGCATTTTTGCGGTTGACGCACTAGGTGCTGTTTCAGCGTCAGATAAATATCGCGAGAGTAGCCCACCAATTGCAGCACTTTATTTTCATCAAAGATGGCATATACCCCAATTTTCCCCTGTAGTTGTTCGGGTAAGTCCCCATTTTCAGTAATATAGGGTATATCGGATACGTTAGCGAGGGATGGGATGTCGGTTTGAGATGTCAAAGAGGGTGATGTCATTTTATCCTACTTTTCGATAAATTGCACACAAGCGACTCGGCTTGAATATTTTTGCTTTGAACATAAAATTAGGTGGAACATTAATAATAACATAATCCGGAGACTTGTAATAAGGCTCGTATTCAGCAGGCATTCCTTTCGGGGTTGCCTGACTGTAGGGCACGGGCTGAAAAAGTAATTCCGTAAACTCGACTTGCTGGCAGTTCATTTCTAAACTTAATTGCTGGAGAAAGCTTGCACCGTGTAATAAATTAAACAAAGTTTCTTTGGCATCGGGTTCAAGACTAAAACTGCCATCAAAGTTATTAACTATCTTCAGTTGAGTCATTGTATCTTCTATTCTGAGTTGACAACTGGGCGCTTATCCCTGGTGATGACGCAACCTCACCTATGAATGCAGCTTACCACCAATGGTATCATAAACAGGACTTACGCATTGCCTCTACCTATAGCCCTTGGTAGGGGCAACCACAGGGGGTTTGCCCCTACATATGCCCTTTGATGCCAAGTATTAGTTTTTTTGTTGCCAGGTATCCTCCGATTAGCACTAATACTTAAATTATCTTTTAAGTTTTGATTAAAATTAAGTTAATTTTAGGTTAAATTAAGTTTAAAGTGAAAGATTAAAATTTAGTAAAGATTGATGAAATAGTAAAAATTGGGCTTGACAACTATTAAGTGCTTCTTTACAATGAAAGGGAAAAGTTCTGCAAGTGACATATTGCTAAATTTACTTGCAACTAAGATATTGAATTGTTTGGTGTTTTAATTAGCCGTAGGCATTAATACTTATGACTATGATAACTTGTCCCCGCCCCGCAGTTTCAGCCTTTGATAAAATTGGTTCTACTGAACTCAGTTTAGAATCAACACTACAAGAACTGCCGCTTTACGAGTTTGAGATTGAATCTAAATGTCTGGTTAAAGAGTTAGCTAATAGCTTTGAAGATAATCTCTTGCTTCCTGGCGCAACTATCATCCAAAATGGAGAATTTCTAGGCATTATTTCCAGGCGAAGATTTTTAGAATTTATGAGCCGTCCTTACGGGTTAGAAATATTTTTGAAACGACCAATAAATGTTTTGCATAGCTTTGCGTACAATGAGCCTTTGATTTTTCCGAGTAATACTTTAATTGTAACTGCAGCGCAGCGTTCTTTGGCACGAAATCCGGAATTGCTTTACGAACCTATCGGGGTGCAATGCGAGTCGCAAGTTTATAAATTGCTAGATGTGCATCATTTGCTAATTGCCCAATCGCGCATTCATCAGCTAACGACTCAATTGCTGGAACAACAAACCAAATCAAAAATGATGCAAACTGAAAAGTTAGCGAGTTTGGGGCAGATGGTAGCTGGACTGGCTCACGAATTTTTGAACCCAGTTAATTTTATTTCGGGAAATTTAAAGCATTTATTAGGTTACAGTCAAGATATTCTTGAACTTTTAGCTGCTTACGACGAAGAATTTCCCGAAACGTCTGATAAAATTACTCAACTGAGAGAAGACATAGATGTGGATTTTATCCAGAAAGATTTGCCACAAATCGTTGACAGTATGAACTTAGGAGTTGAACGCTTAGTTAAAATCATCAGCAGCCTGAAAAATTTCTCGCACATGGATAATACAAAAAAACGAGAAACTAATATCCACGAATGCATAGACAGTACATTGTTAATTTTAGGCAATCGGCTCAAAACCGGAATTGAAGTCGTAAAAAACTATGGCGCACTACCACCAGTAAATTGCTTTTCCGGTCAAATTAGTCAAGTTTTTATGAACGTACTTAGTAATGCCATTGATGCATTACTGGATAAGTTTGCTGAGCAACCGAAGACAGATACACGGGTGACACCAGGCTGGCTACCCCAAATTAATATTACCACAGAAGTGCGATCGCTGTCAACAGAGTCGGAAAATTCCGATAATTCTCGCTGGGTAGCAATCCGAATTGCCGACAATGGGCCTGGTATTCCCCAGGAAATTCAGCAGCACATCTTTGAAAACTTCTTCACTACCAAACCAATGGGCAAAGGAACGGGCTTAGGATTAGCGATTAGTTATCAAATTGTTACTGAAAACCATCAGGGTAAATTAAACATGAGTTCTGAACCTGGTGTCGGCACTGAATTTGAGGTGTTGTTACCGCTAATTTAATTATCCTTGACTTAATAAATTAACCAAACTTACAATCGGATTAGGTATGATGAATCTGTAAATTTACCCATTAATTTCAAAATTATTTATGCTACAAGCCAGCAAAAAGCCTCTTTGTCTAGAGTCTAGATTAAATGACTTAACCCTCTACCATGCTGAAATAGCTCCAGATGATCCAGGAGAAACAGTTATAAAACTTTTTGATGACAATCCTTTACTACCTGGTATTATTATTAAAAAATCAGAGCAATTTTTGGGTATGGTTTCGCGCAGATGTTTTTTTGAGTACATGAGCCGTCCCTATAGCCTAGAGTTATTTTGCAAACGACCGCTTCATATTCTTTATGAATTTATGAGCAAAGAAGCTCTAGTTTTACCAGGTGATGCTTCAATTCTACAAGCAGCAAGACAAGCCTTACAACGAGTGCCAGAATTACTGTATGAACCAATTGTGGTACGCCTAAATTCGGGAGAATATAACGTGTTAGATATGCATGAACTACTACTGGCTCAATCGCAGATTCATGAACTAACACTAAAAGCGCTACGAGAAAGTCAACAAGCACTATTTGAAGAAAAAGAACTGGCTCAAGTAACGTTGCAGTCTATTGGGGATGCCGTCATTACCACAGATGCAGAAGGCTGCCTTAAATCCCTAAACCCAGTTGCAGAAAAACTCACCGGTTGGCAGGCTAGTGAAGCACAAGGAAAGCCGTTGACTGAAATTTTCAGAATTATTAACGAAGATACCCGTGAACCAGTACATAACCCCGTCGAAACAGTTTTACGGGAAGGTAGAATCGTTGCTTTAGCTAGTTCTACCGTCTTGATTGCTCGCAATGGTAATGAAGTGGGGATTGATGACTCGGCGGCTCCTATTCGCGCTAAAAATGGTGAAATGGTGGGCGCGGTACTGGTGTTTCATGATGTTACTTCAGAACGCATCCTTACCCGTCAGTTATCCTGGCAAGCTAGTCACGATACCCTAACTAAGTTACTTAACCGACGTGGATTTGAGCAAAGTTTGGAACAGAACTTGAGCAGTGCTAGGTTGCATAACCACCAGCATGCGCTATGCTATTTAGATCTAGATCGGTTTAAGATTGTCAACGACACTTGTGGGCACCTCGCTGGAGATGAATTGCTACGCCAAATTACTATTTTATTGCAAAGCCAAATCCGTAAAACTGATGTTTTAGCGCGTTTAGGCGGAGATGAATTTGGCTTATTGCTCTACCAGTGTTCTTTGTCAAACGCACAGCGCATTGCTAATGGTTTACGCGAGAGTGTCGAAAAGTTTCGTTTTACATGGCACAATAAAACGTTTTCCATTGGCGTAAGTATTGGTTTAACTGCCATTACTGCAGATACTCAAAACTCGACTAGGGTTTTGCAGAATGCCGATGCTGCCTGTTATGCTGCTAAAAATAAAGGGCGTAATCGGGTACATGTGTTTCAAGCTGATGATAGTGAACTACAACAGCAGCAAAGTGAGATGTTGTGGCTAGGGCTGCTCACTAAAGCGTTAGAAGAAAATCGCTTCTGTTTGTACTACCAGAAAATCGCACTCATTAATGGTTTGGATAATAAAACCTGGGAGCATTACGAGATACTCTTGCGGATGATAGATGAGACGGGCAATCTGGTGCCTCCGATGGCGTTTATCCCCGCTGCCGAACGTTACAATTTGATGCCAGCTATAGATCGCTGGGTGATTCGTAATCTTTTTGCCCACGAGAGCGATCGCTTTCAGAAAAAATGGCAGTCTTGTCAGCAAATCGGGGAGCACTGTGACTGTAGTTACACTATCAACCTTTCTGGTTCCAGTATTAATGATGACCAGTTTATTGACTTTGTACACGAGCAGTTGACATTGCACAAAATTCCGCCCAAGTTAATCTGCTTTGAAATTACTGAAACTGTGGCAATTACTAATTTTAATAAAGCTGCTAAGTTCATTCAATCTCTTAAGAAGATAGGTTGTCGCTTCGCCTTAGATGATTTTGGTAGTGGTATGTCTTCCTTTGCTTATCTAAAAAATCTGTCAGTGGATTATCTCAAAATTGATGGGCTTTTTATCAAGAATATTGTAGATGATGTAGTTGCCTGTGCAATGGTGGAAGCGATTAATCGTGTCGGGCAGGTGATGGGCATTAAAACCATTGCTGAGTTGGTAGAGAATGAGGCTATTCTAGCCAAGCTAAGAGAGTTGGGAGTAGATTATGCCCAAGGTTATGCTATTGGCGAACCACGCCCCTTTTTATACGGCAAAGGATCTCCCGGCTCTATGGTGAAAACGGTATATTTAGTTGAATGAACAGGCGGTCTGAGTAGGGAGTCAATTAGCGGGGGATTCAAGCCCGATCGGCAAATTGTGATATGATTTAAATCCGAAGGTTTTTTAGCAGGACTTACGCACTGCCTCTACATATAGTGGTTTGTAGGGGCAATCCCCCTGTGGTTGCCCCTATATATGCTAGCCCTGTCAAGGTTACGAAGTCACCTTCTCGTTCCCAGGCTCTGCCTGGGAACGAAGGCTTTGAGCCCAGGCTCCAATCTTCTCGTTTCTCGTTCCATCGCTAAAGGAGGGAATGAAAAAGAACACCGATTGCTTTTGCGGTGGTGTTCCCTTGAGGTGGAGGCAGAGCCTCCAAAGCTGCATTCCCAGGCTCTGCCTGGGAACGAGAAATAAAGCGGTTTGTAGGGGCAATCCCCCTGTGGTTGCCCCTATATATGCTTTTCTCACATCTTGCACCACTTGGTAACTGTAATGGAGCAGCATACTATGCAATCTGAAAACAGCATTTATGAAGTAGCCATCATTGGAGGTGGAATCTCTGGAACCGCCTTACTATACAGCTTAAGCAATTATACCAACATAAACCGCATTGTTCTGATAGAAAAGAACCCAGAAGTGGCTTTAGTCAATTCTCATAAAACTAGCAATAGCCAAACGCTTCATTTTGGAGACATAGAAACTAATTATAGCTGGGTAAAAGCTCAAAAAGTTAATGATTCTGCCAGTTTAGTCAAAAATTATATATTGAGGAATGACCCTCAAGAAAAAACTTACAGTAAATATCACAAAATGGTTTTGGCTATAGGAAAAGACCAAACTGAGGAACTTCGAGCAAGATACAAAGAATTTAAATCGCTATTTCCAGATTTAAAATTGCTCGAAAAAGAGGAAATAGAATTGATTGAGCCTAATTTGGTGAAATATAGATCGCCTGAGGAAGAAATTATTGCTCTATTTACTGAAGAAGGTTACACAATAGATTTTCAGAAGCTAGCACAATCTTTTTTGCAAAAATCAGTTGAGAATTCCCAAAAATCAATTGATTTAATGATGGAGACAAAGGTGAAAAGTCTCAAAAAAGAAGGAGAGCTATATCAGATACAGACTGATAGAGAAGTGATTGCCGCTAAAGTTGTTGTTTTTACGGCTGGAGCGTATAGTTTAATGTTTGCCAAATCTCTAGGTTATGGAAAAGATTATACGCTTCTGAGCGTGGCTGGAAATTTTTACCTGGCTCCGGGCGTTTTAAACGGTAAAGTCTATACTGTACAGCTCAAAGAAATACCTTTTGCAGCTATTCATGGAGATGCAGAAGTTCACGATAGCAGTCAGACTAGATTTGGTCCTACGGCAACCGTTAGTCTCTTGTTGGAGAGGCGTAACTATGCTAGTATTTTTGCTTATTTGAAAACGGCAGGATTCAGCCTCAATGCTTTTATAAGCTTTTTCAATATCCTTTCAGAAAAAGCGATATTGAAATATATGGTGAAAAATTTTCTTTACGATATCCCTTTTATTGGCAAGAGATTATTTCTTAAAGAAGTCCAAAAAATTGTTCCTTCACTACAATTGAGCGAACTACAACTTGCCAAAGGGTATGGAGGAATAAGACCTCAAATTGTTAATCTTAAGACTAAACGCCTTGAGTTCGGAGAAGCCAAACTTATAGGCGAAAATATCTTGTTTAACATAACGCCCTCTCCTGGGGCTTCAACCTGTTTACAAAATGCCGAAGATGATACTGAAAAAATTATATCTTTTTTGGGTCAAGAATATATTTTTGACAAAAACCGATTCTTGAACGATTTAGGTGATGAGCGATCGTCGGTGGCTCAAATTACCTAATTCGTAGGGGCAATCCCCCTGTGGTTGCCCCTATATATGCCCAGTCTGCGTAAGTCCTGCCAACTACCTAAACTTCTCAGCGATGGTGTAATGAGGACTAAAGTCCTCACTACGAGCCTTTTTTTAGGACTATTGCTTCTAAGGCTTAATCGAGTCAACCGCTGCTTGAACTTTAGTCACGACTGCCTGAGGTAAAGGCACATATCCTAGCTTGGGGCTAGATTTTTGTCCATCCGTTAGCCCCCACTTGAGAACCTCTTTTAAGGCTTTTGCCTTATCGGCATTGCTATATTCTTTGTAAGCTAAAATCCAGGTGTAAGTGACAATTGGATAAGCATCCGCTCCTGCGGGATCGGTAATGAAAGCTCGCAAGTTTTCAGGCAGTGTTGCTGACTCAAGAGTGCTGGCAGAGCTTTTATCGTTAGCCTCAACATACTTACCCGCTTTATTTTGCAAGCTGGCAAAAGGTATTTTTTGCTGCGTGGCGTAGCCATATTCTGTATAGCCTATGGCTCCTTGAGTTTGTTGCAACTGAGCAGTTACGCCTTCGTTGCCCTTAGCACCAGTGCCTATTGGCCAACTGACCGTTTTACCTTCCCCTGGACCGCTTTTCCATGCTGGGCTGATGGCACTTAGGTATTTGGTGAAGGTGGCAGTAGTACCACTACCATCCGATCGATGCACAATCGTAATCTTCTGGCTAGGTAAATTCACCCCTGGATTAGCTTCTGCAATTTTGGGATCGTTCCAAGTGGTGATTTTGCCCAAGAAAATATCAGCTAAAGCATCGCGGGATAGCTTGATACTTTTGACATCAGGCAGGTTGTAGGCGACAACAACTGCCCCGGCTGTCATGGGTAATAACAGTACACCCTTTTTCACCTTGGCAATTTCTTCGTCAGTCATGGCAACATCACTAGCTCCAAAGTCCACAGTGCCTTCGGTGAATTGTTTTACCCCAGCGCCACTGCCAATAGATTGGTAGCTGACTTTGATGTTGGAGTGCTGCTTGCTGTACTCAGAGAACCACGTTTGATACAAAGGAGCGGGAAAACTAGCACCAGCCCCCGACAGGGAGACAGCAGGACCGCTTTCACCAGCAGGGGTACTACCAGTAGTTCCCGTAGCACCTGGGGTAGAAGGTGTTTCGCCTCCCCCACAACTTGTCAAACTCAGGGATAAGGCAAGCATTGGTAGAAACAAAACTCGCCAATTTGAGAACTTTAGAGAAAACATTTTTGTCATTTAAGTTTTTGAGGGAAGTAAGAGCTAAAAGTGAATTATCGCCCAAATTACAGCCTCATCCTAGTGCTACAAGTTTAGGTACAAGTAAAGCTTTGGTAATGCAAAAGTTAAGAATTGATTAAAATGCAATGGTTTGGTGCGTGGAAATTGGAGGCAGAGCCTCAGAAGCCGCGTTCCTAGGCTCTGCCTGGGAACGAGAAACAAAATCAGTATCCGCTTAGGATAACCAGTTGGGTTTCGTGCCTCAACCCAACCTACAAGCTAAAGACTAGAAGTTAAATGTAGTACGAAGTGTGCCGACGTACTGTGTATCGTTGTTGTCGTTGTGTTCTGGATTGAAAATTACTAATAATCCTGGGGTGACATAAACATTGCTGCTGCCTACCCGGTAACGATAGAAGCCTTCTACATGGTAGGCGGTGTTCTTATCTTCACGGGTTTTCAAGTCATTGGAAGTGACTTTCGGCGGCATCCCGAACACGAAACCCAACAGGTTGCCTTTTTTACCAAAGTCTGGAAAACCTAAGGTTACGGCATAGTTCCAAATATCGGCTTTATTCGATCCTCCTACTTCCTGTATAGCCCTGGTATAACCTCCCCAACCGGAAATGACAAACTTTGGACTCAACCGCAAGGATGCTTCTACTGAATATTGGTCGCTAGAAGTATCAAAATTACCAAAGGGTGCATTAGCAAAAACGCTGCCAGTGCTAGCCTCGACATTGAGACCACTGTTAAGTTTGTTGTAGGCGTGGGCGTAAGTCAGACCTAAGTTAAAACTGTCAGCCCGGAATGCCAACTGACCCATACCTACATAGCTGCCATTGAAGAGGCCAAAACCAGGTCTAGGGTCACTGGCGTAGTTGCCGCCACCATTAGCCGCAGTGGAGGCTTTTGGCACTAAGTAACCCAAAGATAAACCTAACTGTTTACTAATATCATAATTCAAAACTGCCCCTGTACCTTCACCACTCTGCCGATAGATGGGGTTGAAGCGCCCGAAGCGAGAAATAGCACCAGAGCCAGAAGGCTGAAACAGGGTGTTGAAGCTATATATATCGTCATCAAGTTCACCCCCAATAGCTTCTAGAAAAACCTGACCCTTCTTCCCTAACGGGAAGCGATACTGCAAGCGACTTAGGAAAGCAGTGTCGTTGCTATCATTGTTATCAAAGCCCAAACGGGTCATGTTAGTACCCGTGATAGCCGTATTGAAAGGTGTGAAGTTTCGCGCTTGCAGACGTGTTCTCAAGCGGTCTTTGCCTGTAAAGCTAGTATCAAAGTTCAGACGGACGCGATCGGTTATAATTGCTGCTTCATTGATATTTGCAGTTCTTGAATTAGGTATACGAGAACCAGTCAGAGCTACTTTGTTACCAAAAACTTCACTTACACCAATTATGACTTCACCATTGAGCTTAGTAGTGCTGGAAAACTGATGCTGCTCTAGAAACGCGGTGCGACTTTCCAGCTTATCCACCCGCGTACCTATTGAAGCTAGTTCTGGTCTAAAATCCTCAGCCAGCCGTTGCAGTGCCTCAAAGTCTTGTCGAGAAACCCGATTCGGCTGATTGGCTATTAACGCTTCTATTTGCTTGAGACAGGCGTTTAAGCCCGCAGCAAATTCATAGCGTGATAGCGCTCGGTTGCCCCGGTAAGTGCCATCTGGATA
>CASBRB010000031.1 GCA_949127975.1 Oscillatoriales cyanobacterium PMM_0019
GATTTTTATACTACTATCTGTGGAGCGATCGCTTATCAATTTTGGTTATGCGATCGAGCTAAATTAGCCACCTTATCTAAAGTTAACATAGTTGAGTTTATTTGCGCCTAGGCGCTTAGTAACTGTGCAAGGCGGTTAGGACATTCTCTCAATCTCAAATCCAGTCACAGTAAGGGCTTTACTCCTGACTCCTGACTCCTGACTCCTGACTCCTGACTCCTGACTCCTGCTATATTTAAACCTGCATACTTTGGTATTCCATCAACAAAGCCGCCTTAACCCTTTCATACTCGGCTTGAAGTTGCGGAATTTTTTCAAAGGCACTTTCAATAGTGCCCACACGACTCATAACTTCCAGTTCTTTACATAAATTTGCCAGGTTGGTAGCGCCTATAGCTGCACTGCTTGCTTTGAGGGTGTGAGCTGCCCTGAGCAGTGCGCTCGTCTCTCTAGTCATAACCGCTGTCTGAATAGTTTCTAACAGTTGGGGTGTTTCTGCTAGATAGCAATCAATTAACTTTGTCACCCTAGATGAGTTTTTTGCACCCACTGTATTAAAAAAGGATTGCAGCACCTTGGGATCGATGGGATTTTGGGTTTCTGATTTGGTAATAACTGGTTGATCGAGGTATTCAACTTTTTCTTGGTTTTCACCAATTTTCCCTACTTCCGCATCTTTAATCGGCGGTTTAAAATTATTTTGCTGACATTTATTCAAAGATTGAGCTAGTTTTTCCAATTGGATTGGCTTACTCACATAGTCGTCCATGCCTGCATTTATGCACGTTTGCCGATCGCCTAACATAGCATTAGCTGTCAGAGCGATAATCCGAGGACGTAAGTTGGCAGGAAATTCTTGACAAATGCGCTTGGTTGCTGCTAATCCATCCATTAAAGGCATCTGCACATCCATTAGCACGACATCATAAGATTGACGCTGCAAAGTCTCTAGCACTTCCAACCCATTGCTAACTACATCGGCTTGATATCCAATCTGTTCGAGTAAATACAATGCCACCTGCTGGTTTACCTGATTATCCTCGGCTAATAGAATCCGCAGGGGGCGCGAAGATTGGGGAGGTAAGCTGGGATCGGGAGTAGGGGAGTATTCGTTGGCAGCATCGAGTTTAACACCTGGGCAACTAAAACTAGATGGAGCAACTATGGTAAAATTAAATGTAGAACCAACTCCAACAACACTCTCAACCCACATTTGACCACCCATCATTTCAGCTAAGCTTTTGCTAATAGTTAGTCCTAAGCCAGTACCCCCATATTGGCGAGTAATGGTCGAATCAACTTGACTAAAAGACTTGAATAGACGATCCATCCTGTCTGCGGGAATACCAATACCTGTGTCCTTAACAGCAAATTGAATCTCGTTAGTTTTTCCTTGGTGATTAGGTGACGTTACTGAAACCACTATTTCCCCAGTTTCGGTAAACTTAACCGCATTACCGAGGAGATTTACTAAAATTTGGCGTAACCGGGTGACATCTCCCACCAGCGTCATTGGAGTAGATGGTGCGATCGCATAGGCCAACTTGATACCTTTTTCTCCAGCTTTAGGAGCAAATAAGTCAAGTACACCCTCAATGGTTGTTTGTAGCTCAAAGGGGTTTTCTTCTAATTCCAGTTTACCGGACTCGATTTTAGATAAATCGAGAATGTCGTTAATAAGCGTGAGTAATGCATCACCACTATTACGAATTGTTTCAGCAAATGCTCTTTGCTTAGGTGTCAGTTCTGTATTCAGCAGTAGCCCTGTCATGCCAATCACCCCGTTCATCGGAGTGCGGATTTCATGACTCATAGTTGCCAAAAATTCGCTTTTTGCCTGATTAGCGGTTTCTGCCTCAAGAATAGCTTGCTCTAGAGCTGCCTTTGCCTGCTGACGCTCTATTTCGTTGCCAACCCACTGAGCCATTAATTTCAACAGTTGCCGAGCGTCTGCCTTCAAGGGCGTGTAGTGTCTATTCAAATTATAAAAGCTCAGGATACCGTAAAGTTGCCCGCTCACCATCACAGGGGTGCCGATAAATGCTTCGATTTTGTATGTTGCGCCGTATCGATCGCAGTCTGGTTTTGAGAAGCAGCAAATGGGTTCTTGCGCCTGTAAAACTTTAGAGGCAATGTTTTTACCTAAATCAAAAACATCTTTTGTAGTCATCTGACGGCGTAAATCATTTCGCATTTGTGCTGCAATTATCTCGTAGCCAACTTCCTGGTTATAAGCTTTGTTAAAGTTCGAGATCCGCACTAAAGTTCCCATATCAAGACCAAATCGCCGCCTTCCCATTGCTAATAGTCCTTGGAGGCGCTGTTCAAATGTGAGTTTTGGCGCTGAAGCAACTTTATATAATGCTCGGATTGCCGCTGATTCTTCTCGAAGTTCTTGCTCTATCTGTTTACGCTTAGTGATATTTTGGGCAACGCCAACAAATCCAGTGACGTTACCAAAGCTATCTCGCTTCGCTGTTACTACCAAGCTTACATTCAGAAGGTTGCCGTCTTTATTCACCAAAGTCCATTCTCGACTTTCAGGGACACTTCGCTTAGCGTATTCAATCCACAAATCAAGACCCTGTAGCGGAGAGTTAATATCCTTACCGAGTTCCTGCCCACGGACTTCAACTTCACTTCTCAGGTGAAAGATACTAGGCGTCTGCAAGCCAACCAGCTCTTCGGCTTTGTAACCCAGCATTTTCTCGGCACCAGCGTTAAAAACTGTAATTATACCACTAAAATCCGTGCCAATAATGGCAACTTCAGTAGCTGCATTCAGAACAGCTTGCAATCTTATATTCAGCCGAGACAGTTCCTTCTCTGTCTCTTGGGACACGCTTAGCTTGTCCAAAGGCTCCTTCAATAGCAAAGCGCTGCTGCCAAGCACAGATAACTTGCGGGTAAAATATACCAGCAGTAGGGGCATTAAGCAACAGGCTATGATAGTCAGCGAATTGGAAATTATTTGCAGCCACACTATTGCCGGAGACCAGAGGTAGCATTGCCCGTAGTACATAACCCTTTCTGGAGAGAATAAATTATTGAAGAAA
>CASBRB010000032.1 GCA_949127975.1 Oscillatoriales cyanobacterium PMM_0019
ATTCTGAAAAACGACAGCAAGGAAGCGGTGGAGCTGTTTAAACGAGAAGGAAAAGTTTTGGCTTTTCTGAGTATGATGTATCCAGGATTTCCCAAGGTGGAATCCGATGGATACTTCACCTTTTCACCGAAGAAATGTCAAAAGCCATTGCACTGCTTGATAATGGAGAAAATTCCAGGGTTAAATTTGGGGCAGTGGGTGCAGCAGAACGGAGTGATTTGCGAATATCGTGCCCAAAAATGGCTAGAACAACTGATGGATATTCTGACTCAAGTCCATGAACTAGGACTTTGCCATAGGGATATTAAGCCAGGAAACTTGATGGTAAAAGAAGCTGGAGAACTTGGGCAATTAGTGTTAATTGATTTTGGATCGGTTGGCGTGAAACCCCCCTTCTTAACCCAAATTGGTGGTACCACTGGATACTCAGCACCAGAGCTAGACGATGGTAAAGCTGTTTTTCCCCAATCCGATTTCTTTTCTGTAGGGAGAACCTTTGTCTATTTACTCACAGGAAAACACCCCCGTACCCTTCGTAAACACCGCCAAACTCGTCAGTTAATTTGGCGCGATTCTGCTCCTCTGATTTCCGAGCCTTTTGCAGATTTGATTGACGAGTTGATGGCTTTGTTGCCAGAAGATCGACCTAAAAATACCAGAGTTATTCTACAACGCTTGCGATCCCTGAGGGAAGACCAACCACCAAGGCTTTTGGTTTGGCAAGGGTTGCTGCGCCATGTTTTTTTACGGTGGCGCGGTTTTCCGGTAGTGTTGCTGGCAAGTTTGGTTGTAACATACTTGGTAATAGAGGCGCGATCGCAAGGATTTTTACAAATTCCCGAACTCAAGACTTCCGACGGCTGGATGCAAGTTCAACCAGCCCTAGAGCTAAACCCGAATATTTTAATAGTAGCAGTCAATGATGATGATATTAAGCTGTTTGGTAAGCCTCTCTCAGATAAAACAGTATATTCAACATTGAAGAAAGTGGAAAAATATTCACCGCAAGTTATTGGTTTAGATATTTATCGAGATACTCCCCAGGGCTCAGGCTGGGATGAATTGGTTAAATATTTGCATTCTAGCGATCGCGTCATTGCTTTATGTAAAGTTGGTGAAGTCATCAAAGCGCTGCCAGCTCCCTATCCTGGTATTTCACCTCCTCCTGGAATTCCCCAACAACGCTTAGGCTTCAGTGATAGCTTGTTACCCGATTCCGATAAAACTATCCGGCGCTATATCTTAGGCATGAAGTTACGACCTGAATCCCCTTGCGGTACCACTGACTCTTTCAGTTTTCAAGTAGTACGCCATTACTTGCAAGTAGTACGCCATTACTTGCCCATTAAAATTCAGTACCAGAACAATGGAGGTCAAAACTTTTGGATTGGTCCTGCCAAAGCTGAAACTTTGAAACAAAATGCTGGTGGTGATGCGTTGGGTGTTGAAGTGCCCATCAAGTTCAGTTCTTCTCAGCGAGTTGCCCAGGAAATCTCGCTACAAAATTTGCTGGAGGCTCCAGACGCTGACTTACGCCAACTAATTCAGGATCGCATTGTCCTAATTGGTTATGTCAACACAAAGAGCAAAGACTATCATCTCACACCTGTTGGTAAGATGCACGGGGTCAGAATTCATGCCCATGTGATAAGTCAGATTCTCGATCTTGTTTCAGGTAAGCACCCCTTGTTATTATACTGGCCTAAATCCATCGAAAGTATTTGGATTTGGGTTTGGTCGCTAGTTGCAGGCATTATCAGTTTTAAATTTCGATATGCACGAAATATAATCGTCCCCCTAGGAGTGATACTCGTAGTTTTAGGTTTCGCCTGCTTGAGTTTTTATACCCAAAAATTTTTGGTACCTTTTATTGCACCAGCACTGGGTTTAATAACGACTAGCATCCTAGTAGTTTACATTATGCGGCGGATTCGCTAATTTTAGTAAATCATGGTACTTGAAAATATGACTTGGAAAACAATTGCTTTCGCTATCACTTGGATACTGATTAGCTTGGTAACTAACTCTCTCCCAATCCAGGCACAAACTGGAAATGATCCCCCTCCTCCTACGCCAGACCGTCCATCGCAGCGTGAGGGTGGGGGCGATCGTCGCGGTAACTGTTCGACTCTGAAAACATCTGAAAACGAGAAGTTGATAGCGCTAGTACCTAATGAGCATACGGTATTGACTATTAATGAGTTTCCTACTTTCTTGTTTTATGTGCCTTATTTAACCTCTAATCCCCTTAGTGCTAACTTTGTGTTAAAGGACAACACAGAGCATTATGTTATGAATCCGATTCCACTAACTCTGTCTGGTACACCACGGGTAATCCCCCTGCGCTTGCTAAAAGCGTTGGAGAAAGAAAAAAGGTATAAGTGGCAGTTAGAAATAATTTGCGAAACCACCCCACAAAAGAGAAGTGTGGTGATTGAGGGATGGATAAAACGGGTCGATCCTACTTCCACTCTGGCTAGTCAACTAACAGCACCATTATCAAAACGGGAACGTGCAGAGCTTTATATCAAAGAAAAATTTTGGCTTGATGCTTTAGCGCTGCTGGCAGAAATTTGCCCAACCGATCGGCAAGCTAACGCTGATTGGACTAGCGCGTTACAATCTCTTAAGTTAGGAGCGATCGATCCTGAAAAAATTATTCCCTCAGGACTTACGCAGACTGGGCATATATAGGGGCAACCACGGGGAGATGTTTCTCGTTCCCAGGCTCTGCCTGGGAACGCTGCTTCTGAGGCTCTGCCTCCACCTCAAGGGAACGCCTTCAAGAGGCTCTGCCTCCAATTTCCTTACTGCCCAACCACCCCGAACAATTTAGCTAACCCGCCCAGTATAGCTATAAGGAACCCTATTAGTAGCCCGCGACTAAGAAACTCTTGGTTATCCATCCTCTTGCTAAGTCCATCTATTTTTGCTCCCAAACTTTTTTCTAGTCCGTCAACTTTTTCCTCGAATCTGGCTTGCCCTACTTTGAGGGAAACCAAATCATTCTGCCTTATCTCGGCAACTTCTTTACTGAGGTTATCTAGCTTCTGCTCAAACTTCTGCTCGATATTATCTAGCTTCTGCTCAAACTTCTGCTCTATATTATCTAGCTTCTGCTCAAACTTCTGCTCTATATTATCTAGCTTCTGCTCAACCTTATCTAACTTCTGCTCAATTTTGGCTAGCACTTCCTTTAAATCTGATTCGATGGTTAATGTCATAGTTCTTTCTCCAAATAATTCAGGAGTTCTGGCTCTATTATAGTTAAGCCGATTGTTTCTCGTTCCGGTGGCTCTGCCTGGGAACGAAGCCTTTGAGCCCATATCCCGCACCCTCATACTCCCCCATTTTTTGGTGTTGTAGGTTTGGTTAAGGTACTGGTTCGTAGTGAGGGCTTTAGCCCTTACTGGTTCGTAGTGAGGGCTTTAGCCCTTACACCTTTGGTTGTGTGTCGTAGCCCCTACGAACTTATCAAAGCCAATTGCCAACCAAAACAAAGGGTGCCCAGAAGTAGGGATGTTGGTAATCCTCCGACTCATGGTGCAAAAGATACAATTGAGCCTGCCTAAGTGCTTCAGCTTTAGTTACTTGGTTTGAATTTACTTGTAGCCCTTTGACCAAATTATGGTAAAATTCACCCATTAGAATAGAGGTAGATTTATCATTCACTGACCACAAACTTGCCAGCGTACTAAATGCTCCTGCTCGTACCGCTACCCCAGCCATCCCTAAAGTTGCCCGCTTATCCCCAGTTGCTGTCTCACAAGCGCTAAAAACCAGAAATTGAATTGCATCGCCTGGATTTTGTTTCTGAGATTGCAGTAATTTTTTTATTTCATTGAAGTCGATCGCAGTATCCAACCCACTGACAAGAAATGTCTCCTCTAGATTAGAGCTGAACTGACCGTGAGTCGCTAGGTGAACTATATCGTAAGCCGAAGATTTAAGTTGGGTGCGCAAGTTTTTCGCTTGGAATTTCTGATTGAGTAACTCCGTATAATTAGGCAAACTCTTTTTAATTTCGTCTACCTCATCCTGCACGTAAAGCAGGGTAGGAAAACTAAAAAGTTTACCATTGACAGTTGGGTTACTTGGTATAGTTAAGCCAGCAATTAGAGCTTTTGGCTGTTTGGCTGCCCTCGGCTTGGGACCTAGCAGACTCAAATCTGGAGTAATGGCTACAGCGTAATTCTCAACTAGGTATTGGTGTTTCTCCTTGTCCCACAGAGCTGATATAGGAATATTTCTCAAGTAACCATCTGGTACAAAAACTAAGGTTTTTATAGTAGAGTTAAAGTATTTCTCAGCAGGTCTAATCAGCCACTCATAAACCTGAGTAGATAAAGACTCATATGCGGTGCGATCGGAAGTTCTTTTCATTAGGAGGTTCCGCAGCTCCTTGAGCTTAGATTCTAACTCAGTCCGAGTTACCAAACTTTTGTAGCGAATTAATTCTCTATGATTGGGTAACTTAAGGATGACTTCTAACCTATCTTGTAAAATGATAGGATAAAAAATTGCTGCTGTCAGGTCTTCATATTCTGGAACTTTGGGAACTTGCGACTCTAAGTTGCACTGCAAAAAGTTTTCTAGTTCAGCTAGTTGTAACCCTTTAACGTATTCAATGGCTGTTTCCAGGTTGTCTTGCTGTAGTTCAGAGGCGTCCTCTACGGATAAAAGCAATTGGAGTAATTCTCTGTAGACTGGTTCTACGTTATCCCGAAAAGAAAACCCTACTTCTGAATTTATGCCCGCTAAGCTATCGCGCAGTGACTGAAGAGTTTCCACCGCTTCTTTATAGATACCGATAGCTTTTGTGAAATTTTCCTGTTTGCGGAATATCCGCCCCATTTGCCATTCCCAACGATACAAAATATCCCGCGCTTGGCTTTCTTCAGCAAGAGATAAGGCTTGTCGCGTGTAATTTTCAGCTTCACGCCAGTTTTTTACCAATTCGTATAACTTCCCCTGAGTGCCAAGAGCATATGATTCTGCTCGCTTGTCTAGCAAATTTACTGCTTCTGTCTTAGCTATATTCAGACGCTGGCTAATTTCTTCTGGTGTGGGTGCCCCTGAAACTTTAATTTCCCAAAGGCTGATTAAACTTTGAGCAAGGTTAATCTGGGCATAGAGCTTGGCACTACTCAGGGGTAAAGCGTCGAGCTGAGTCTGAAGTTGAGACAGTTTAGATTTAGTCACCCAATCCTGGATTTGCAACTGCCACTTGGCAACATCTGGCTTATTTGCCTCTAGCAACCACTCATCTGTATCTAATAATAAGCTTAGTTCATTTAATTGCGATCGCACTTGTGTAATTTTCGAGCTGGGGATAGTTGGAATTACATGATAGAAATTTATAGCATTTCGGGCATAGGTTTGGGCTGATTCTACATCCTCTAAATCTCTGGAGCGACTAGCCAAGGCGAGTTCTACATTTCCTAAACTCAGCAGGATATCATCAGCAAACTGAGATGGCAGATTTTTAGCTAACTCTTTAGCTCTTTGCAAAACTTCAGTTGCTGTGGGATAATTTCCCAGAGACAAGTAAACATTACCAAGGCTGTGCAAAATAGCTACCTTGGTTGGTAAATTTGGTAATTTTTCCAGATCTGGTTCAATGTCTTTTAGTTTGAGTTGCCAGTCAGGCTGCTCTATTATGTGGCGCTTTTGACTGTCACTCAACAAGACTTGCAGCAATATGTCTCCAGCATCACGGTAATGCCCTAGAGCTTGCAAAGCTTGAGATTGGTTAATCTGGCTACGGATCGCCCCAACACTATCATGTACTTTATTATAAGCATTACCAGCTTGCTGCCAAGTTTCTAAAGCTTGTTCAGCTTGTCCTAATAAAAATTCTAACTTGCCTTGAGTATTTAGGGCTTGAGCCAAGACTTTTAATTGCTGCTGTTGAAAGCTGCTATTATCTGATGCTGCTTGAATCAGTTTTTTTGCCAGATTTTTCAACTGCTCTATAGATGTATCGGGCGAAACTAATATTAGTTGCAAGCTTTGTTGAATTGTTTTGGCAGCATCAGCTAATTTACCCTGTTGCTGATAAGCTAACGACAGATTACTCAACGCCATAGCTTGGCATAACTTATTCCCTGCATTTTGATAAACTTGTTGTGTTTCTTTCCAGGTTACTTCTGCCTCGCTGAAATATCCAGCTTCATAGCTTTTTATACCCTCTGACACTAGAGGGCAGATATTAGTTATAGTACCAACTGAGGCGAACCCAGGAGATACCCATATCCCTGTTAACCAGCCGTATACTAATTGTGCCAGCAAGGATATAACCGCTAATCTCAAAATCGATCTTTTCTTCATAAACTATAAGAAGGCATTGTAGTTGTAGGTTGGGTTGAGGAACGAAACCCAACATTGTAGTAGTTCAGTACTGTAGCACACTGGCATATATAGGGGCAACCACAGGGGGTTTGCCCCTACGAACCCGCTATATATAGTTGTAGGTTGGGTTGGAAGCAATGCTGGTGGCTGAGGAACGATAGATGGCACGGGGAGATATTTTGCTGGTGTAATTGCCAGAGTCGGATGGGCGTGAGGAAATCGCCGAATAAAAAAAGTTGGTTTGCCATATTTTAGTGACAACTATTAGGCATTGAAGCGATAAGTAAAAATCTACCATCAGGTGTTTTCACTAACGCCTGAGCTTCTACCATTGAAGTTAGCTGAGAATTAGTAGCAGATGTTCCCGTAGTACCCAAATCATCTAAAACCGGATTACTACTGAGCGCTTCACCAGGGGTAGACGGCAGCCCACCACTCCCAGTGATAGAAAATTTGCCCTCGGCTGGCTTGCCAGTAGCAATACAGCCAGTAAATACTATATAATTTTGAGCTTCAATTTTTGCTTTTAAAGCAGCTATTGAGCGAGTTGGATTGTCTATAGTATTAATTTTTACCACCCCATTAATGCCCAGTTGCGAACTAGCATCAATAGCACTATCTAGAGAGCGAAAAATTCCTGGAGCTTTCACTTGGATATTACCCCCCTGTCCGCGAATAGCATTAGCTCGAATGTCGCTATTTTCTAGGGCAACTAATGTGTTAGTATTAAGTGTAATATTGCCACCGTTAGCAGTACCACTAGCATTAGTGGTGATATTACTGTTGTGGCGCAGTTGTATGTTTGGTGCTTGTACATTAATATTGCCTCCATCGCCCGCTGTGGTGTTAGCACTAAGGTTAGCTTTGTTCACTAGGATAGAACTAGCGTTGATTCCTAAGTTACCTGCTGCCCCCTTACCTAAAGCGCTCGCTTCAAATTTAGCTCCATCCAAAACTTGCAACTGCCCTGTTGCCACTGCCAAATTGCCGCCTGCACCTGTCGAATTAGGATCAGTGTTAACAAACAAGCCACTAGCTGCACCTTGGCTGCCAACGATATCTCTCACCAAATTTTCGTTACGATCGAGCCTATATAGTATAGGTCGGTTACCATAATTCCGAGCGCTCCCAGATAGCATAATGTTTCCATCAACATGGAAGTTAATATTCCCTGCCTTGCCACTGCTAGAAGTAGTAGTTACCACTTGTCCGCCGTTCATCGCTGCAAACTGATGAGCGTTAATAATAATATTTCCCCCCTTGCTGGCATTGAGAGTTATAGAACTGATAAGTGCCCCATCTGCTACTTGCAAAATATCAGTATTAACTTTTATTTCTCCTGCCTGACCATTTGCTTGTGGCTCTGTTGGTGTAAATAATCCACTAGATTGTCCATTAGAACCAAATCCATCCAGATAAACCCGCTCGGCATTAACTTGAATATTCCCCCCATTTCCCTGATTGAGAGTGCTAGCAACTACAATAGCGCCGTTGGTAATAAAAAGCGATTTTGCTGTAATAAAAATGTTTCCCCCTTGACCAACTCCATAATCTTTGACACTACTGTATATGCCACTGGAGCTTTTAAATTTTATATATTGACTAAATAAACCCACTCCATCCAAGACAATGCGATCGCGAGCCGTAATATTGATAATTCCTGCATCACCCATGCCATCGGTGCTGCTGGTAACTACAGCTCCATCAGTTACAACCAATGAGTTCGCATTGATGTCAATTTTACCTTTTTGACCGACACCCGTGCTTTCGACTCTATTGTATATGCCGCTGGAATAACCATCTGGGCCTACCCCACCCAAGAAGACAGTACCCTCAACATTAATATTTAGACTTCCCGCACCCCCATATCCATAAGTACCAGTATATATTTGAGATCCGTTAGTAATAGATAGTGAGCCTGCTGTAATATCGATCGTGCCTCCTTTACCGTAGGAGTCCATATTCACGGCACTGTATATACCACCAGAGTAGTAATCTTTACTTTCTCCAGATAGAGAGACGCTTGAACGCACCTTAATATTTACATTACCTCCATTGCCTCGTCCATGTGTACTTGTAGTGAAAAGCGCTCCATTAGTCAAAGTCAGCGATCCTGCTGTAAGATTAATAGTACCCGCATTGCCTATGGCTCCTTCTGCCACGTTACTCCATATACCACCAGCAAAAAACAGCTCAGTTTTTGGCTTGGACTCATCAAAGGAAGCTTGGTTTTGAATGTTCAGGGTAACACTTCCCCCATCACCCTGCCCCAATGTGCTAGTAATCAGATTAGAGGCATCAGTAAATTTGAGTGAATCAGCTTCTATAATAATGTTGCCAGCTTTGCCCGTAGCTCCACCTTGCACCACATTAGCAATAAAACTCTGCTCAGACAGGTTAACTGCCCCTGTAGCGTTAATCTTGACATCTCCCGCCTGGCTATTAACCGAACCCATGTCTGATGCTATCCCTGCCCGCAGTTTACTACCTCCCCACATATCTAAGTTCCGGGCATTGATGGCGATGCTCCCACCACCTCCAGCGCGGACATTCACCGCCGCACCCTTGCTCAGTAATACGTCTCCTCGTAGCACTTCCAGAGGAAAACTCGAACTCAGGTTGTTGCCCTCCCCTCCCAGGGATATACTTCCAGAACCTGCAACTGCTCCTAACTCAACTCGTCCCCCCGGCGCTAGCAATTGCCCACCATTAATTTGTACGTTGCCACCCACCAATAGTAAACTGTTGCCATTAGGCACTTGTAAAGTAGTTTGATTTGTGGTAACAGAGTTAGCGGCTGCGAGTTGATTGAAGAACAGAGCCGAAGGGTTTACAGTCAACACTGAAGGGTTATTGGGCGTAACAGCACTGAAGACGCCTTGGGAACCAAATCCTAGAGCGTTTGATGTCGTGCCTACAAACGAGCCACCGATATTTAGTTGGGCTCCCGCACCAAAAATAATCCCATTGGGGTTGAGCAGAAATAAGTTAGCTGTGCCGTTAGCTTGGAGTATGCCATTAATATTGGATACTGAGCCACCAGTTACTCGTGTAATGATATTCTGAATTGAGGATGCATTGTTGATGTTGAAGAAAGCGGTGCTACCAGTGGGGACTGAAAACTGCTCAAAGCTGTGAAACAAGTTGTTACCTGCTCTGGTGCCGCCAGTAATGATGCTGTTTTTACCCTGTAGCGTCACCATCGAATTAACGGGTAAGGTGGTATCGGGTTTGAGCTGGGCCTTAGCTGCATTTCCTTTGAATCCGCTAACCCCACACATCAGCAAACAACTAGCTAGCCCTAAATTCCAGCGCCAACAATTTTTAGCCATCTCGTGAAATTGCACCCTCTTCAGCGG
>CASBRB010000033.1 GCA_949127975.1 Oscillatoriales cyanobacterium PMM_0019
GGGTGGGTCGGGGGATGAGGGTGAAAAACCCCTGCTACACTACTTATAAAGAAGTGCATTCAAAAAACTGATGAGGATGTCTTTACTTTGCTCGGAACCGAAGATCTTTTTGAAAGCATAATCAATTTTGGGATTGATGAAATTCATTGACTTATCTCGTCGGACGATCGATATAGGGGCTTGAGCAGGGGGATTGCCCCTACGAACTGCTATATGTAGAGGCAGTGGTACAGTCCTGCTACAGTAAATTGTAGCAGGACTGTAGCCTAACTTAGGTACAGTTCTAATCGATCGAATAGGGAGATTGCCCCTAGGAACCGCTATATTTAGAGGTAGTGCTACAGTACTGTCTAAGTCAGCTTGCCAGTACGCAACCATTCATCGAGTTGTGCTGGAGCTTCGGCGCGGTTGAGTCGTTCTCGCAGTTCCGCTCCTTCTAAGATTTCCTTCTGTATTAGAGCAGTTGCAGTTTCATCGAGCAACTCCCGATTTTTAATCAGAATTGCCTTCGCTATTTCGTGTGCCCCATCGACAATTTGTTTCACCTGTCGGTCAATATCTTCTGCTATCTTGGGACTAACTGGACGACGAAGATTGCTAAAACCATCCAAAAAGTCTTGTTGAATTCTCTCAAAAGCGACGGGACCCATTTCTGCACTCATACCATAAAGGGTGACAGATCGATCAGCTAAATCAGTGACCTTTTGGATGTCGTCAACCGCCCCGGTAGATACTTTCCCAAAGACTATTTCTTCTGCCGATCGCCCACCTAAAAGTGTCGCAATCCGACCTCGAATTTCGTCTTCTATCATTAAAAAGCGGTCTTCTTCTGGTAACAGGAGTGTGTAACCCAAAGCACCAACGCCGCGAGGAACAACGGATATTTTCTCAACCTTACCAGCACCGGGCATCAATGCACCAACTAGAGCATGACCTACTTCATGATAGGCAACTGTATTTTTCTCCAGATCGTTGAGAACGCGAGATCTTCTCTCTAAACCTGTGACAACACGCTCTTGCGCTTCATTGAAATCAACCATTGTCACTTGTTCTCGATCGCTACGAGCGGCTAGCAATGCTGCCTCATTCACTAAATTAGCTAAATCTGCCCCAGCAAAGCCAGGGGTACGCACTGCCACCTTGGAAAGATCGACATCATCAGCCAGCTTGACATTTTTGACATGAACCTTTAAAATAGCTTCACGACCAATTTTATCAGGACGGTCTACCACCACTTGGCGATCGAACCTACCTGGACGGCGGAGAGCTGCATCTAGGACACCTGGACGGTTAGTAGCAGCGATGATAATCACACCTGTATTAGCATCAAAGCCATCCATCTCGGTGAGCAATTGGTTGAGGGTTTGTTCCCGCTCATCATTACTACCGCTACCGGGAGCGCTACTACCCCGTGACTTACCGAGAGCATCTAACTCGTCAATGAAGACGATGCAAGGAGCTTGTTTCTTGGCTTGCTCAAATAAATCTCGGACACGAGCCGCTCCCACACCCACAAACAACTCGATGAACTCGGACCCAGAGATACTAAAGAAGGGAACTCCTGATTCACCAGCGATCGCCTTTGCTAGCATAGTCTTACCAGTTCCTGGAGGTCCCGCCAGCAGCACTCCTTTGGGAATTTTAGCCCCCAAGCGGGTGTATTTCTGGGCATTTTTCAGGAAATCCACAATTTCTTGTAGTTCTGCCTTAGCTTCTTCAACTCCAGCGACATCCTCAAACTTTACGCCTGTGGTGCCTTCTGAGTAAATACGAGCCTTACTTTTGCCTACGGTTAAGGCAGCAGGACTATTCCCTCCTTGATTGAGGAACCAGCCCCAAAGCGCTAAGAAAATCAGGGGTGGCACAACCCAGCTAAGTAAAACCCCAATCCAGTTGTTTTGGCTAGGAGGAGGTCCTGAAAATTTTACATGAAAGTGTCGCAAAATTTCAGGCAGAGCTAGATCCACAGCCACTGGATTGGTAACCAATACCTCCTGCTTCGACTTAGGATTAGAACCAGGAGCAGGCTTGAGAACATACCTAATCTGATTGGGACTTACAAGCGCCTCCACAACCTGACCTCTTTCTACCTGCTCTATGAAATCACTGTAGAGCACCTCCTTCTCTTTGGGAGTCAAAGTGGCAATTATATATTTCAGCGCTAACAGAGAAGACAGCAGAATGAGTAAACTGATACCTAACTGCCGAAGTGATGGGGTTTTAAGTTGACGTTTTTTTTTATTAGTATCAACAGGCATTGTTTTAGCCTCATGAGCGTGAATTTATTGTAGCTCATACTAAGTTGCATTTGTACCGCTAAACTCTTGATGTTGATTTCGGACCTTAGCATAAGGCAGTTTTGAGCCCGATCGGCTTAAAATTATTTTAGTGCTAAAGTAAGTAGTAAGCTGTCGCGCATTTAACTGACATTCATTTAGAGGCAAAAGTTAAACAAAATGTTGGTGATTTCGGAAAATGGTAGATATGGCTATATTGACGATACAGGAAAGATAGTTATCGAACCCCAGTTTGATTTGGCTTGGAAATTCACCTTTGTGTTGGCACGGGTGATGGTTGACGGCAACTTTGGCTATATTGACAGCTCAGGTAAGCTAGTCATTCCACCTCAGTTTGATACTGCTCAGGACTTTTACCAAGGCCTAGCACGGGTGATGATAGAAGGCAAGTGGGGCTATATTGGTCAAGCAGGGCATTTTGTCGTGCCACCCCAGTACGATTTGGCTGAGGACTTTTCCGAAAGGCTGGCAGCAGTGAAAAGTGCTGGCAAATGGGGTTATATCGACCCCACTGGAAAGAGGATGGTTGCACCCCAGTACGATTTGGCTTGGGGCTTTTTCCAAGGTTTGGCGCGGGTGAAGATTGGTAACAAGATTGGCTATATCGATAACACAGGAAATTTTACCATCAATCCCCAGTTTGATGATGCCGCTAACTTTTCTGAAGGACTGGCACGGGTGAAGATTAGCAACAAGTGGGGTTATATTGACAAGAGGTCAAATCTGCAAATCCAACCTGATATTGAGAGAGCTGAAGATTTTTCAGAGGGATTGGCAGCGGTAAAAATTGAAGGTAAATGGGGCTATATCGACAACACGGGGAATCTGCAAATCCAACCGGAATTCGATAAAGCTGAGCGCTTTTCCTTGGGACTGGCAGCGGTGAGGATTAAAGACAAGTGGGGCTATATCGATAAGACAGGCAAACTGCAAATCAAAATGTGGTTTGATGATGCTGAGGATTTTTTCAAAGGAGCGGCACGGGTACGGATTGGTGCCCAGTTCGGCTATATCGACAAGAGGGGAAATTTTATTTGGAATCCGACGAGCTAAGTTATATAGTAGGCATTGCCCACTATAATGGTTTTAAACACATCAGGACTTACGCACTTGCCTATACATATAGTGGTTCGTAGGGGCAATCCCCCTGTGGTTGCCCCTCCCTATATATGCCCAGTCTGCCTAAGTCCTGCACATATAAATATACTTTGATCGTCCATGAAAAAGCGTCCTGCCGGCTTAGTCGTTATCATTTTATACAAAATTTTTACAGTTGTAGTGTTCGCTATCACTGCGAACGCGATACTGTTGACCCTGAAGCACTATGAACAACTTGAGGGGTTTTCTGATTCATTGGCTCTAGCAGGTAAGCAAGGTATTATTGCTTGGATTGTGGAAAAAATCCTCAATGCCAACCCTAGAACCCTCCAATTCAGTGGGTTGGTTGCCGCCGCATATGCAAGCATCACTCTCATTGAGACAGTTGGTTTGTGGTATGAGAAGGCGTGGGCTAGGTGGCTAGTAATCGGGGTGGTAAGCATTAGTATTCCGCCAGAAATATTTGAACTCATCAAAGGCTTCTCATGGCTGAAAATATCCGCCTTTGTCGTGAATATTGTCATCTTGATATACCTGGTGCTAAAATTTCCTCAAGCTGAAGATAAATGAAGGGATGGCAAGCTTTACTATTTGATATTTTTACAAAACTGATATGCACTTATTTGCAGTTCATTTACGTTGGATTGAATACCTTTGATTTGGTTCGGTAATCCTTTAGACACTTGTTGGTTGAGATATCCAACATTTTGGTTCATTAAGGAAGATTGACTTTCTAAGCTATTTATTCGACTTTCTAGAGCTTTCATTCGGTCAAATTCAGCTCGTGAGGCTAAATTTGGGAGCTGTTTTTGCAGGTGGTTCTGCTGCATGTTTAGCCAAATTGCCAACCCACCCAAGAGGCTGATGGAAAGAAACGATAACCCAGTCAACAAGCCCAACCAAGCGTAAAGACGTCGGATCTCTTGGTAGAGTACCGCTAGACGCTGCAATTCTCGCTCCTCATAGCCGCTCCAATTCTGGTCTGTAGTCATAATCCGGTGAATAAGTTCTACTCCTAAGGTAGCTTTTAACAACTTCTCCATCAACTTCTTTTTGAAGCTCTCCAGCCAAATCAAAGATAATGAATGTTTGCGCCAAAGCTGAAAACCAGAAAAACCAGGCTTGCACCCAGAGTAATTCTGGACAGCCCTGATTTTAGCACCAATTGCCTCCGGCTCAAAGTGCGATCGGCTGGCGGGTTGTCGTACTATATTCAGTACTGTAGCAGACTGGGCATATATGGGGGCAACCAACTTGGGGATTGCCCCTAGGAACCGCTATATGTAGAGGCAGCCTCTGAAAACTTCGGGCTGCCACTCATGAGACCTTCCCCTTTTAATCACTCAAGTTTTTTAATCATAACGCTCTGTAGCTGCACGCCGGGCTTCAACCTCGGCTCGGAAGCCCCGGCGTGCAGGAATCCCAGTGAAATAGCATGCGCCAGCGGACTCAACCCCGAATTTCATCCTGGCTGTGTTATAATAGCATTATCAAGAAAGCAGGGTAAGAGCGTTTCTACACAGGCAGGCTTCGAGGATACTCAGCCTGTGAACTGTGAACTTTAGAAACAGAGGGGAATGCGTTCTTCTCTGATGAAGAAGCCCTCACTATACCGTCAGGTTAGTGAGGGAGAACGTCACCTAAAAATATCCCAAAGTGTGGAAGCCCCCGTTTTTTTACCAGGGGATGAAACACGCATACGGCTATTTCAGTAGTCAGTAAGATAATTTTTAGGTTTAGGTAATGACAATAGCGAGCCAAGGAAGTGTTTGAGAATGATAGAACGTCCGATTAAGAAGTCCGATCGTCAGGCAGTTCCTCAATCCAATGATGTTGTAGAAAAAGTCATTAAGACCGAATCTCTAGAGGAAAGGGACATAACCCTACCACGAAAAGACCATAAAATAAGCAGAAAAGAACCACAAGAACGACCAGAACCACAAGAACGACAAAATCGACAAGATCGACAAAATCGACAAAAAGAAGAGTTTTCCAGCCGTACACCTGTGAATCCTGCCTTAGTCCGTGGTCCTAAACCGACGAAACCCAAACCTCCAGTAATTCCCGCTCTGAATGAGGCAACAGAGGCAGATGCAATCGAACCTCCTCCCTCAGATCCTTAACTAAGTGCCATTCGTTTGTCGTCAGCGCTAAAGCGCTCTGAGGGCTAAAGCCCTCACTACGAACCTTTGGTGGCTGCCGCGCATGGACGGCGTCAGGCTAATCTGATTTGCGACGAGTAAAGTTTTTATCCGAACTCTGGGGTTCGGAGTTGGGAGTCGAGATGTCTAACTTGGGTTGCCAATCTTGACCTATTTGTATCGTCACATCAGAATACAGCGTGCCGCTAGTTTCTACGCGCACTTCCCCAATACCTAAAGTCTGTTGAATGATTTGAGCGCTATAATCATTTCCCTGTTCAGCTACAATTTTACTTAATCGCAAAGGCTCAGGCAACTTCGCTCCCACAGAAACGTTTCGGTAGCCAGCGTTTTGGAGAGTTTTGACTAAAACTTGAACTGCTTTAGAATTATCGGTACTATCTTGGATCGATATCCGTGCCTTCATCGGGTCAACATCTTCTGATAAAGCATAGCCTTGGTCAAAGTATTTCGCCACCATTGTTCGGATCTTACGGCGATCGGGCAACCAGTAACTGGTTTCGTGCTTACCGTTGCCATTATAATCCCCTGGTACAATTAACCCTTGCACTTTGGCGCGGTCTAGCTTGGCAGAAAAACCGACCAAAGCCAAGATTTCCTCAATACTCAAGTTAGTATCAATGTCTGATTTGATTACTTGTAAAAGTTGGGGAATTTTGGCAACTGTGGTAGGATTAAGCCACTCTGCCATGATGGCACGAATTACCATTTGCTGCCGCTGCATCCGACCAAGGTCTCCATATAAGTCATGGCGGAACCGCAGCAATTGCATTGTTTGGTTTCCATTGAGACGCTGTCTGCCCTGTTTTAGGTCAACGAACAGGTGTTGACTCTCATCAGTATACTTCATGTCCTTAGGAACATAGATGGTGATACCACCCAAAGCATCAACAATCTTGCCCACTGCCATGACGTTAACGCGGACATAGCGATCGATAGCGACACCATCAAGAAGCTTACTTACTTCCTTAGCTGCCGTCGCTGGTCCCCCTACCACATTAGCATCGTTAATTTTCTGCCAACCGTACCTCCCTAAAAAGACGCGAGTATCTCTAGGAATAGAGAGGATAGCCATTTTGTGCTTTTCCGGATCGAAGCGCATTAGCAGCATGGTATCCGATTGTCCTTCTACCGAGTGCATCTGGGCTTCGTAGCCAAGATTTTTGCTATCACCAGGGTAGTTAAGGTCTGATGGAAGTACACTCATTCCCAACATTAAGACATTAACGGGTCGAGTTACGTCTGGCAACCGCAGATTGCTGCTGGAGAAGCCCTCACCGTTGCCAAACACGGCTTCTTCTTCTGGACTGAGCTTTTGTTGCAGTAGGGGCGTACTGGAAAGAGATACCGCCAACAAAGCACCCGCTGTCGCTGCCACCATCGCCACACCAGTCAAGCTTAACCCAAGCCAGAGCCAACCCCGCTGCTTTGTCTGACTAGCCTTTCTGTTAACGGACTTAGGGAGCGGTTTTTGATAGCGTTGTTCCTGACCTTTTCGATTTTGCACTGACTTCCTCACACGCCAAAGTTAAAATTGCTGAATTTAATAATAGTTAATTCGATCGCACACATGCCTACAGGCAAACACCCTCATTTTCATATAGCCTATGGAGTCTTGAACGACAACACTCTTATCAGTTTTTCTCACCTTTGGTAAATTATCAGGCAAATTAACCTCAGGATCGGCTGTGGGAAGGATGAGGGCTGTAGCCCAAATATTTCTTTAGTCTGATAGTTTTTGCTCAGGATAAGTGCTTGCCAACTACTCTATCAGCAAAACGGCTAAATCCTGGTAAACGCAAAGACTTGCGTTGCCATAGTAACACCATCAACCACAGACAAACCAGGGAATAACCAGAGGTTAACAGGGTATTGAGAAATAATAGCCGTAGTGTAAACATCTCGGAAACTTGCGAACCTGCACCCAATAACAGGCATCCAGATAGCCAAGCGCAAGCCAGGGTTACTGCCAAGCGACTTACTGCTTGCTCCTCCCGCGAGCCTTGACGCCGATACAGCGTCCAGATGGATGGGAAAAAGCCGACTACGGGCACTAGGTAGAAGAACAACTGTAAGTGCTTAAGGTATTGATTTTCAAACGGATCGATGTCTTTCATATAGTCGCTGGGAGGTATAAGGGCAGGCTCACGCCCTGCCCTATTGATAACATTCTTTTTGGGTTATTTCTTTGCAGGTACAGTCCACCAAGCTAGAGCATAAGGCTGGGTATCTTCATTCACCTGTTTAGCAAACTGAACGCGGATTTTGTAGCGCCCAGTAGCGGGAATCTGATGGAAGATATGTTGAACGCTGTCAAAATCGCTCTCCGATGACCAAATGCTTTGGGCAGGATCGTTGTCTTCAGCTCGCATCAGGTAGATGTAGAGGGTGTTTAAACCGCGATCGCGAAACTTGTCCCCAATATTATATTGCTTATCGTTGTTGAGATCTTGCAACTCTACCAGCCGATCCCAAGCTAGCGTTACTGAGACAAAACTACCTTCCTGGAGCGGTTGTTCTAACACATAATCCCGATAAGAGGACGCCTCGACAGTCCGGTAATCCCAGCCGATTGGCGGCACAGCAGCAGATGGTTCCCACTCACCAGGGCTAAATTGCTGGTAAGCGCGGAAGGCATTGAGCTGCCCAGTACCCATTTGGTAATCCAGCGGTATCTTCCGGTCTTTGAAGGCATCGGAGTCCAACCAGTCATGATTACTTTTAGTTAAAATAGTGCGGCTCATGCCTAACCGCAAGCCATCGCCACTGTCTTTAACTTTTTCAGCAGAGTTGAGTAACACGGCTTTCATGAGTTCATGGCGGCGGGAGTCTACACTCCAGTGGGGCTGGTGCTTAGCGAGGTGGCGATCGCCTTCTTCCTGCAATAAAGCTACAGTTGCCGTCACCTGAGGTGCAGCAAAACTGGTGCCACTAACCTTGGTTATTTTACCATCCAAGTCATACACATTAATATTGCTTCCAGGTGCAACTAGATCGATCGCACGACGGGGACTGACATCAATTTCATGGTTAACCAAGCTTCTAGCAGTGCCGACTGGTGTTTCACTCAAGTTAGCAAAGTCCACCTTGGTAAAAATCCCGTCTCGGCGCGTAGTATAGGCAACATTAACTCCATTAAAGTTATCTGTGGGGATGGGAATGCCACCGTTGCCTTGATTGCCAGCGATCGCATATAACACATTATGTACCCGTGCCGACCAGTCAATACACTGTGTTAGCAAAGCGTTGCCATCTAGAACCGCATTTGGGCGAGAGTCTCGCTCTAGAGGTTCGCCAAAACTGAAATTAATCGATCGGATATCGCCACCGTTTTGCTGCGCCACGAACTGGGTAGTTAGACACTCCTCTGCTTGCCCACTCTTTTTGGGTGAACCCACAGCAGAAGCATACAGACGTGCCCCTGGTGCTACACCAGGCAAAGCTTTGTCATGACTAATCATCACGCCCGCTACCATTTCCGCGTGGGCATCGACATCTGTATTGGTTTTAGCTTTGCCATCCCGATAGAACACTTGGGCTAGATCGAACAGATGATGTACAGAAACTGCCTTATCCACACCAAACTGTCCCGGACGACCGATTTCTACTTGACCGATGGCAATTTTACGACCAATTATGTTATAGGGGGGAGCGTGTAGCTTCAGGGCATCAATCCCAGTTTCCCCCAGAAAATTTGGGAGAGCTAGCACAGGTGCCGTTAACAAAGTAGCACCCAGACATCCCATAATCCATCCCAACTTATTTACACTGCGCTGAGCCAAGGAACTTTCTCCACAATCTAGTTTCAATCGATCGGGCAATCTGGCTAAGTTTTGTTAAAATTATTAACAAAAATGAGGACGCAGGAGAAGATTAACAGCTATGACCCAAACGCCATCCCAGAAGCCCATTGTTATTGCTCCATCAATCCTATCAGCAGATTTCAGCCGATTGGGAGACGAGATTCGAGCTGTGGATACGGCAGGAGCCGATTGGATTCACGTTGATGTCATGGATGGCCGGTTTGTCCCGAATATCACAATTGGTCCTCTGATTGTCCAAGCGATTCGCCCTGTCACCAAAAAACCGCTGGATGTCCACCTGATGATTGTGGAACCAGAAAAGTACGTGGAAGACTTTGCTAAGGCAGGAGCAGATATTATCTCGGTTCATGTCGAGCATAATGCCTCACCTCACCTACACCGTACCCTCTCCCAAATCAGAGAGCTAGGGAAAAAAGCTGGTGCCGTGCTTAATCCCTCGACACCACTAGAGCTAATTGAGTATGTTTTAGAACTCTGCGACTTAGTGCTGATTATGAGCGTTAACCCTGGCTTCGGGGGGCAGAGCTTTATTCCAGGTGTAGTGCCGAAAATCCGGAAGCTGCGCCAAATGTGCGATGAGCGTGGGTTAGATCCTTGGATTGAAGTGGATGGGGGACTCAAGGGAGACAATACCTGGCAAGTTCTAGAAGCTGGTGCCAATGCTATTGTCGCTGGTTCAGCCGTGTTTAAGGCTAAGGATTATGCTCAAGCGATCGAGGGTATTCGCCACAGTAAGCGTCCTACACCCGCATTAGCTACAGTTTAATCAACAGTGTTGTAGCACTGCCTCTACATATAGCGGTTCGTAGGGGCAATCCCCTGTGGTTGCCCCTATATATGCCCAGTCTGCGTAAGTCCCGATCGACTTAAAATATAGCAACCCGGTTTCTACACTTGGGTGGCGTGTTGAAGAAAAATGGAAATGAGTCAGTGTTGTAGCACTGCCTCTATATATAGCGTGAGTAGGGGCAATCCCCCTGTGGTTGCCCCTATATATGCCCAGTCTGCTACTTATAAGGTTCATGATTAATTAAAAACGAGTCAAGAAAATCAGAATCTTTAGTAATCACAATTCGGCTTTCTTGAATCGAAATCTCATTAATCTCTGTATCCGGCGTTGCATTCTGCTGAGGTAAATCCCTGGTGTGAATTGTATCGTAACCAACCGATTGCAAAAAACGAGCTAGACGAACTGGCAGCTGAGCATCTACAATAAATTTCATTGAGCAATTTTATAAATACTTTTCACCTGAGTTAACTTAGTCGCAAATAACAACGCTGCTAAAATATCCTCCCGTTCCAAATCTTCATAGTCTGCTAAAATATCCTCACTGCTCATTCCCGAACTCAGCAACTCTAAAATCAACTCAACCGGATAACGCAGTCCCCGGATGCAGGGTTTGCCATGACAGATATTTAAATCGATCGTAATGCGCTGGAAAAGTGGGTGAGTCATTGTTTTTATCTGTTAACTGCACTTATTGTATATTGGTTGCCATCGGTGGGTTACGCTGTCGCTAACCCACCCTACCAACTACTACAAACTTTGTTTACAGAAACAGAGACGTCTGGAAAAGCCAGCAGCCCAATATTGGCATTTTCATCCAGAATGGTTTCTTCTTGGTAGCCTTTTTTTTTCGGGTTGGCGTAAGACATAGACTTGTCGGTTGTTCACATCCAGAATCAAGTAGTCAGCAATCCCCGCTCTGGCGTAAATTCTTGCTTTTAAAGAACGATCGCGCGGTAAGGTGGAGTCTGCCACTTCAACAAGCAGGAAGATTTCATCAGGTGCAGGATGATGGTCAATGTACTCACGGGGGTGGATGCGAACTACAGCGATATCAGGTTCTGGCTCTGAGTTGGGACTTACAGTGATAGGCAACTGCATTCTAATATAAGCTCTCTCCACCAGTAGGCTGCTAATATAGTTAGCAGCGCGTTGAGTGGTGGCAGCATGGGGAGGTTGTTGAGGACTCATTTGAATAATTTGCCCCTCAAGTAGTTCCACGCGATCGTCCGTTGTCAGAATACCAGTCTCGATCATCCGGTGGTACTCCTCTACATTCCACAAGCGTACTTCTGTTGCAGTCATGGCACGACATTAATGCAAAGCGATCGTGATAAAGTAATTGTAGGTTGGGTTGAGCGATAGCGAAACCCAACATTACCATCTGAAGAGAGTTAGGTTTTCTCAAAGAAACCGGGTTTCTGGGTGTACTTCGATCGCAACTTCCAGGGTGAGATTTCCAGCTTAATTTCCGATTTGGTTTAGGTTGAGCGATGCTGTAAGGTTATTAGATCTGCCTTATGATTGATCTGAAGCCTTTGCGATCGCAGCCTTTAAAATAGCTTCAGCTTCTTCAGGTGGCATTCCGTGACGCATTTTAAACCCTCCCTCGTTTTCTCGACGGCGAATTAGCAGTTCAAGCGCTTGAGAAAAAGCCTCTTCATTATTTCGATGTTCGGAAAGATATTTATGCAATTCAGGATTAGTCATTTCAGAAAGTTGCTTGTTCATAATTCAAAGTCCCAATTTCCATTTGGTTTAATCAAAATTGATAGCCCGTCATTCCTTCCCGCCAATATATAGAAGGATTTCAGCCTTCTATCATAACGAAATAGACTGATTGGCTGGTAAAGATTAGACAACATATGGCATACAAAGATGACAGCATCTTTTTGTTCTTCAGTTGGCACTAACCCTCCTCTGCCTTGCCCGAAAATTAGATGTGATTCTGCTTAGGATTTAGTTGGGTTTTCTCGCACACCAACCTACTAACTTGACTCTCTAGGAGCTTTCTTCCGTCCGCTCAAACGACTTTTTAGCCTGCGTCGTGGAAGCAAGAGCTTGGTTATCTCGCATGACTCTGATTAAAAATCGTAACGCTTCATTAACTGCATCAGCACTGGGAAACATCTCTGCGACATCAGGTTCCAACCGCACAGTTGTTGGGCCAAAACTTTTTCTTTCAGAGCCTAACCTTCTGACTCGTAGGCTCTTCAAGTCATACTCTGTCCGCAGATTGTCTTCCATTTCTGACTTATCCCTCTTCATAAGCTTCTCGCTCGGTTCGCGTTACTTCTCTAGCACTGATAAAGCGAATTGAATCTCCTCTTTCGGTGTATGACACAATCAGCAAGCGCCCTCGGTTTGACTCCCCAACAATAAGGTATCGCTCCTCATCTTCGGAGTGGTCTGGATCGAAGAAGTCAACATATAAAGGATCTTCAAAAACAGTTTTTGCTTCCTCAAATGAGACTCCATGCTTTGATAGATTGCTTGCCGCCTTGTTTTTGTCCCACTCAAACTGCATAAGACAATTGCTATCACTGTCATTATAACACGAGGTTAAGTTGAGTAGCGTGGTAATTAACCAGCAATGCTCACCCTACTCTCCGGCTCAAAGCGAGCGTAACCGATCGCTTTGGAGAATCGGGAATGCTCCAGGCAGTAACTTACTATGCCAGGGAACCAGCACCGCACTTTACTCCACCAGCAGCCGATAAAACTAAATGGTTGCCAGTGCTGTTCCAACTCACCAGTAAGCTGAATCTGCCGGGAGACTTGGTTAAGGAGCTAAATCAGCAGGGCTTGGTGTATGCTGATGATAAGCAGAATGCCGTAGTCAACCTACCAGGAGCAACAGTAGATGTCAGATTTAACAGAAGCTTTAGATAGGATTCTCAATTGGTTACAGCAACAACGCCGTCAACATCCTGACTCAACGCAGGAGTGGTGGTTACGCTCTCCAGATGAAGAAAATAATGCTCCTGTAGTCAGCCCTGGTTTATCCTATGCGTCAATTGAAGAAATTACTAAAGATTTACAACTAGAACTACCACCAGAAATTTTTGAACTATATCAATGGGGAAATGGAACTCAATATGATTCATCATTATTTGAATTTGATTGGCTCTTTGATATAGGTCAAGGCTGGGGATTTTTTATGGGAGTTGGTTATTTTCCTTTACAAATGGCAGTTACAGAATCTCTACAATGGAACAAAGGAAGTATACTAAATATATTTATTGGGCGTGAATGCATAGAAGGTTACTTAGTATTTGATAAAAATTACCAGGATATTCCAGTAATTTTTAGGAATTTTAAGGGAGGTGCGAATGAGACGATTATAAAATATGCCAGCCTTACAAATATGATGTTGACCGTAGCAGAGTGTTACGAACAGGCTTATTATATAAATAATAATGGTTATTTTAGCAAAGACGAAGATAAAGCTTTTAAGATTTGGCATAAATATAATTCCGAGCAAATAGTTTCAGCAACCCTGAAGAAGATAAAACAGTTAGAACCAAAACTGCCAGAACTGGATGAAAATACTGGGGTTAACTTTCTACAAGAAATTGGAGAAACGTTGAAAATCTCCCAAGATCCAAGGTTAATAACACCTTTAATTCGCATACTAAGAAGGCCACCCACCAACACGGCGACTGATGATAAATTAGACAATTTTCGCTCGCAAGCATCCATGTTTTTAGGATGGCTAGGCGGCACTGATGCAGTAGAGCCACTTATCCAAGCTCTTAAGGATGAATATTGGCTAACTCGATATTGGGCAATAATAACACTGGGCGATCTCAAAAATTCTAAAGCATTATCTTCCTTAACTGAACTCCTGGAAGACAGCGAGGAACTGGTTCGACAGGCAGCTACTGAAGCGCTCTCCAAGATAACACACCCTGGTGACGTAATGAACCCTCTTTACAGCAATCCAGCAGTAGCTAACTTGGAGGCGACTGCGGCTTTATATGGAATGACTTTGTCAGATATGCTACATCCCAATATAGAAATTTTGAGAGATAAGTTGAATCCCAGTCCTGAGAGTGATGGAAGTAGAGACTCAGGTTCTATTGATGATAATCCCGATAACAATACGATCGGCATATAATTGTAACGCAGAGATATAAGTTACCTCTGCGTCCTTTGCGTTAAAAAAAACCAGTAATTGTAGGTTGGGTTGAGCGATAGCGTTACCCAACATGGCATTCCGTGACGCATTTTAAACCCTCCCTCGTTCTCTCGACGGCGAATTAGCAGTTCAAGCGCTTGAGAAAAAGCCTCTTCATTATTTCGATGTTCGGAAGTTAATCTAACCCTTTCCATAGTCGGTAAACTGCCGCTTGAAAGGAGACTTATAGCCCAGAACTATATCGTGGGAAGGGATTCCAGCTTCAACTAATTCTGAGGCGACTCCTACTTCAGTGCCATCGCTTTGAATCCAAATTTTGTCATCTTTGATATCAACGTGAATTAAGCTACCATAATCTCGTCGTCCAGAATGCCAACCAACTACCATCACTAAATAATGGTCGCGTTCTACATCAAAAATAGTTTGTAATGCAGTTTCTCTATTGCTACACTCTCCATTGAGAACTCGTTCGGTGTGTGCCATCAGTATTTTTTGCACCAGTTCGCGATATTTTAATTTTTCCATAAAACAATCTCTTCCTTACATCGGCAAAAAGATCGGCAAAAATCTGAAGCTGGAACAAATGAAAGCTAGAATAGATAAGGATTCCATCCCTGTTTTAAGATCGGCAAAATGTCCAGTTCAATCGAATTCAACGAATCTGTCGATTTGATGGAGCCGATGCTCCCGGCTGAAGGCTCCCAGTTACTGGAAGATTTAGCCACGGAGCTGATTGCTGCTAGCCGCGCTCTGAATGCGATGGTTCGCCCAAGTGTCGCTGCTAGTATGGGAGATCTCGTTCGTTCGATGAATTGCTATTACAGCAATCTCATCGAGGGACATCACACCCATCCTAGAGATATCGATCGAGCATTGGCAAATGATTTTTCTTCTGAGCCAAGGAAGCGATCGCTACAACTCGAAGCCAAAGCTCATATTGAAATTCAACGGATAATTGATTATGGGGAAGCATCAATTAATGTGGTGACAGGTGATTACCTAATTTGGATTCATCGAGAGTTTTGTAGACGACTCCCTCCCGATCTACTCTACGTTGAAAATCCCCAGGCGACAAAGCGTGTTGAAGTCAAACCCGGAGAACTGCGAACAGGGGATGTAATTGTGGGTGGTCACGTTCCTATTAGTGCCAAAGCAATTCCTCGTTTTTTAGGGCGATTTGAAGAAGCTTATAAACCCGAACGTTTATCTAAGCTCCAGCAAGTGATTGCGGTAGCCGCTTCTCATCACAGGCTGCTTTGGATTCATCCTTTTTATGATGGTAATGGTCGGGTAACACGACTATTTTCCCATGCTTTTTTAAATAAAATCGGAGTGGGTAGTAGTTTATGGTCAGTTTCCAGAGGTTTAGCGAGGAATATTGAAAAATATCGAGATTTACTAATGGCTGCCGATCGCCAAAGATGGAATGACTTAGATGGGCGTGGGAATTTAACCGCCGCAGGGTTGCAAAAGTTCTGTCAATACTTTTTAGAGATTTGTATAGATCAAGTCCAGTTCATGCGGGAGTTACTAGAACCTTCCCAACTTTTAAATCGCATCGAACTCTATGTTTCGGAGCAGGTTCGTGCTAAGCATTTCCTAGAAGGCTCCTTCCTCTTGCTCAAAGAAGCACTGCTAGCAGGAGAGTTTGAGCGAGGAAAGGCCCCTGGAATCACAGGCTACAAGGAACGACAAGCCAGAACTGTGCTAAACTCCTTGGTCAAGGCTGGTCTTTTAGTTTCAGATACTCCAAAAGGATCGGTTCGCTTAGGGTTCCCTACGGATGTTTGCGATCGCTACTTCCCTAGACTCTATACGATCGGCATATAATTGTAACGCAGAGGTATATGTTACCTCTGCGTACCTTTGCGCTAAACCTCTGCGCCCTTTGCGTTAAAAAAAAACCAGACTTACGCACACAGGGCATATATAGGGGCAACCACGGGGGTAGGGGGTGCCCCTACAAACCGCTATATGTAGATGCAGTGCGTAAGTAGTCCTGAAAAACTTTAGTGCTTGTGCCCACTCAACCACTTGGCAGCTACAACACCCAAGACAGCCGCAACTACAGGATGACTAACGAACTTCATAATCCCTGGTTGCTCAGCTAATACATCTCGGAAAACGTCAGGATGACTGTGATAGGCAAAAGCTGCCAACTTGCTGACATCATCTGGTGTCATTTTATGGGTATTATGAGTTGAGAGGCTCAACTGTTGTTCTAGATGCCGATCGTCTAGTCCTCTTTCCTTTAAACGCTTAAAGAACTCGCTGGCGACGTGTTCCCGTTCTTTGGGCTGAATTTGAGCGATCGCTTTTTGCAATTCTGGCTCCATCTGAGCCAGGGGAATGCTATCTGGATGGAGGTTTTTGCCGAACAATTGGCGACGTTCTTCTGTTGTGGAGCGTTGAGCAAAGTCATCAAAGTTTTGATAATCTTTGTTTATATCAGTTGGAGCGTCTTGCAGGGATTCCACATTACCCTTAGCCAAGTCGTCCATGATTTGATGCTTATATTGTTCGCTGCTGGTCATTTTTTTATCTCCTGATGTCAATGATATTGCTTTTGGGGGTTACTTATGATAGGTAATTGGGAATCCCTGTGTAAGTCAAAAACTTGGTGGATGCTCACAGTCCCCAATTTCCGGGTGCTAGGCTCTAAGCTGCCTTATACTCAACCTGCTTTGACTGCACGTCATACTTTGCTGTCAAAATCAGTTTTTTATCCGGGGCATAAATCAAGACTGATAAATCTTGGTTCGGGAAGTTTTGACGAAATCCTTGGACTAAAGATTTAGCTAAGGATGTAACTTCATTGGCTTGTACTTTAGGTGTAATCACCACACCTAATTTATTGTTGTCGCGCACGAAAGCATCTGCAACAAGTCCTTTAGCCGTCTGGACAACCCAAGCACCAAAATCTTGCCCTGCTGCGGTGTTACCAAGTTCTAGCTGTTGATAAGCTACGCTGCTGTTAGGGGCAAGTAGAGTAGCAGTCCCCTTAGCTTGGGTTGGTCCGCCACAAGCGGTAGTAACAGTGAGAACTAAGACTAATACTAAAGCTGTCAACAATTTGCGGCTCTGCTGAAGTAAACTCATGGTTGGTGTTTCTCCTAAACAGTGATTTAAAAGTAGGGTGTAGTGTGCGCCTGCAAGGTTTTATTTTGTATTTGGCACCGAGGCGATGGCGCGTGGAAATGGGAGCCTGGGCCAGAAGCAGCGTTCCCAGGCAGAGCCTAGGAACGAGAAGAAAGTAGGGTAGGCAATGCCCACCTTTTCACAAAATAAAGAGTTTCTAGATAATTTTCAAGCTACCTAGTGAAGGTAAACTCTTAAGCTTTGTCAACTACGTCCTTGGCTTTATCCTTGGCATCTTCTACTGCGTGACCTGCTGCAGCTTGAGCTTGTTTTGCTTGACCTGCTGCTTGGTCTTTTGCGTCACCAGTTATGTTACCAACTGCTTCTTGAACTTTGCCTTCAATATTTTTGCCAGTTGCTTCAGCCCGATTTTCAGTGCTCATTATAGTTCTCCGTGTTTTTTTAAATCAATAGTGAAGATACGTATCTAAATTTAGGTCGCTATCTTCTCTGTCTGTATCTAATATAACGAAACCCTGAAATTAAGCCTTCTGTCGGAAGATAGAAAAAGTGTGGCCCGTTATTATTAGCGTGAAACTTTATATATACTGAAAGAATGAGAGCGCTTCGTTCAACCCAACCTAAAATTATTCTTAACCGAACCGTATTTGGGTAAATTTCCCTATGGTTGCCCCTAGGCATCAGGCTGCAAAATATAAGTATGGTACAATTTAAACTCGAAGCACCCTTTAAACCAACTGGCGATCAGCCACAAGCTACAGCCCAACTCGTTGCCAGTCTCCAAGCTGGTACTCGCTTCCAAACCCTGCTCGGGGCGACTGGCACTGGCAAGACATTCACGATTGCTGGAGTTATCGAAAAAATTGGCAAACCTACCCTAGTCCTAGCGCACAACAAAACCCTGGCGGCCCAGCTTTGTAATGAGTTGCGAGAGTTCTTTCCCCATAACGCTGTAGAATACTTCGTCAGCTACTACGACTACTACCAGCCGGAAGCTTATATTCCCGTCACAGATACTTATATAGAGAAAACCGCCGCGATTAACGATGAAATTGATATGCTGCGGCACTCGGCAACCCGATCGCTCTTTGAGAGGCGGGACGCGATCGTGGTAGCATCGATTAGCTGCATCTATGGTTTAGGCATTCCCTCGGAATACTTAAAAGCCTCAATTCCCTTGCGAGTCGGAGAGGAAGTAAATACACGCCAACTGCTACGAAATTTGGCAACTGTACAGTACACACGAAACGATTTAGATATGGGGCGAGGACGTTTCCGTCTCCGGGGAGATGTTTTAGAAATTGGTCCTGCCTATGAAGATAGGATTATCCGCATAGAATTCTTTGGCGATGAAATAGAGGCTATTCGCTACGTAGATCCTGTTACTGGCGAAATTATCCAAAGTTTGGACGCTTTGAATGTCTATCCAGCCCGTCACTTTGTCACCCCTGAAGGGCGACTAGAAGAAGCTTGCAATGCTATTGAGCAGGAACTAAAAGAGGGCGTCGAGGAATTAGAGAAAGCTGGCAAATTACTAGAAGCCCAGCGGTTAGGGCAGCGTACCCGCTATGACTTGGAGATGCTCAGGGAAGTAGGATACTGCAACGGCGTGGAAAACTATTCCCGCCACTTAGCAGGGCGTCTTGCCGGAGAACCGCCAGAGTGCTTGATTGATTACTTCCCTAAAGACTGGTTGCTGGTGGTAGATGAATCCCACGTTAGTGTACCGCAAATTCGGGGGATGTATAATGGGGACCAATCACGGAAGCGGGTGCTAATTGAGCATGGCTTTCGCTTGCCCAGTGCCGCAGATAACCGCCCTTTGAAGGCTGAGGAATTCTGGGAAAAGGTTAATCAGTGTATTTTTGTCTCTGCGACGCCGGGAGACTGGGAAATTGAACAGTCAGAAGGTAAAGTAGTAGAGCAGGTAATTCGCCCGACTGGAGTTGTCGATCCAGAAATCTTTGTTCGCCCTACAGAAGGTCAAGTTGACGATTTGTTGGGTGAAATAAAACAGAGGGTAAAGCGTCAGGAACGGGTGTTAATTACTACATTAACAAAGCGGATGGCAGAAGACCTCACCGAATATTTGCACGAGCGGGGGATACGGGTGCGCTATCTGCATTCAGAGATTCAATCGATCGAACGGATTGAAATTTTGCAGGCTTTACGTGAGGGTGAGTTTGATGTGTTGATTGGGGTGAACTTGTTGCGGGAAGGGTTGGATTTGCCAGAGGTTTCCCTGGTGGTGATTTTGGATGCCGATAAAGAGGGGTTTTTGCGGGCAGAGCGATCGCTTATTCAAACTATTGGACGTGCTGCTCGTCATGTGCGAGGGCAAGCTATCCTCTATGCAGATAACCTTACGCAAAGCATGAGCAAGGCTATTGACGAAACCGATCGCCGTCGTGGTATTCAAGTAGCATACAACCGAATGCACAACATTACACCTCAATCGATCGCCAAAAAATCTGGTAACTCGATTTTGTCTTTCTTGGATATTTCGCGACGACTGAATGCCCAGCAATTGGAAACTGCTTATCAACAGGTAGACGATCTTTCTTTAGAGCAGATTCCAGAGTTGATTAGTCAGTTAGAGATGCAAATGAAAGATGCAGCGAAGAAGTTGGAGTTTGAAGAGGCGGCTAAATTGCGCGATCGAATTAAGCACCTGCGAGATAAACTTTTAGGTCATTGAATCTAGATGAGTCAGGACTTACGCACTGCCTCTATATATAGCGGGTTCGTAGGGGCAATCCCCCTGTGGTTGCCCCTATATATGCTCTTGGCCTTGTTGTTCGCGAAATGGGGGAATGTGGGTCGGTAATTGAACAGAGGGAAACCCAAAGCTTTCAAACCTTAATGTTGGGTTTCGTCCCTCAACCCAACCTACAACTACTAGAGGCAATACCCCGGAGATAGTCCCGATCTATCTAAATTATGCTGAGAATAGGAGCGGCCACAGCGTCACCGACGCTATGATAGGTATATTACACCCGCAAGCATCGCGCTGTAAAAAACTGGAGGATTGCCAATATGCCACCAACGATCGAAGTAGATATCAAAGATATATTAACCCAAATCAATCAAAAACTGGATACGATCGGCAGAGATGTGGTCGATCTCAAGGTAGGACAAGCTAGATTAGAAGAAAAACAGGTACGATTAGAAGAAAACCAAGCGCGACTAGAAGAAAAGATGTCTAGCCTTGAAAATAGGTTAGAAGAAAAGTTGTCTAGCCTTGAAAATAGGTTAGAAGAAAAGATATTAACGGTACAATCTCTATTAGAACAAAGATTATCTAGTGTTGACAAAAGATTAGATAATCAAGAGTTTCTTAATCGAACTGTAGTAGCCGCTTTAATGGGTGCCTTACTTATAGGGCTAGCTAAAATGTTTGGCTTTATCGGCAATCCTTAACTTTGGCTAAGTAGTTATGCGATCGCGGCTTCAGTTGATGTAGGTTGGGTTGAGGCAACGAAACCCAACATAGAACAGGTCTTACGCACACTGGCATATATTAGGGGCAACCACAGGGGGATTGCCCCTACAGGCAGTGCGCGTGAGTTTATGTAGGTTGGGTTGAGGCAACGAAACCCAACATAGAACAGGACTTACGCACACTGGCATATATTAGGGGCAACCACAGGGGGATTGCCCCTACAAACTGCTATATGTAGCGTAGTTGCGTAAGTCCTGATAAAATTATAATATAAATACTACGATCGAGGAATTTTCAACCTGACTTGAAACGGACACCGAGACGAAAGTTTCTCTCCGGGGTTGGAGTTAACTGCTCCCTCGCCATGCCTGGCATATGATAAGAACAAAAATTCTCATTCTGACTGCTAATCCTAGTTACGATCCCACTCGCTCTAAATTAAACCTCGATCGAGAAATACGGGAAATTAAAGAAGTCTTGAGGCAATCCCAGGAGCGAGACAGGTTTGAAATCGCCTCTGAGTCGGCACTTCGACCTAAAGACCTCAGTCGCGTAATGTTGGAGTATCAACCTCAGATAGTTCATTTCTCCGGACATGGCAGCGGTGAAACAGGTTTAGTCTTGCTCGACGATCGCGATCGTCCTAAACTGGTGAGTACCGAAAGTTTGGCAAACCTGTTTAGACTGTCACCAGGTATCGAGTGCGTCCTGATGAATGCGTGTTACTCCGAATCCCAAGCAAAGGAGATCCGACAGTATGTTGATTATGTTATTGGAATGAGCAAGGCGATCGGGGACTCAGCCGCAATTGAATTTGCGCGTGGGTTCTACGAGGGTTTAGGAGCAGGTAAACCTATTCCCGAGGCGTTTGAATGGGGGAAATTAGCGATCAATCTAGAAAACATTCCAGAAACTTTAACTCCCCAGTTGCTTATAGGTGGCAGTAGAACCCCTGCCCAAACTTCTGTGGATGGAGGGATAGAGCAAGTTACAATTGCTTTGGAAGCGCCAGAGGGAGCGGTAAGGGTAGATTCTCTTTTTTGCGTTCGCTATCCCCATGAGGAGCGCTGGTATGAAGAAATTGAAGTTCTAGGAGCATTGATTCGCGTGCGTTCTCCCCAAAAAATGGGGAAATCCTCTCTGGCAATCCGGATTCTCAATCATGCTAGAGGTAAAGGCTACCGTACTGTGATGCTGGACTTGCAACAAACCGATAAGAGTAATTTTACAGATTTAGATAAGTTTATCAAGTGGTTTTGTGCTTCTGTCGGGAAAAAGCTCAACGTGCAAGTTAAACTAGCAGAACATTGGGATGATATTTTTGGCCCAAATGATAACTGCACGGAGTATTTTGAGAATTATTTGTTAGGTGAGGAGAAAAATCCTCTAGTTGTATGCTTGGAAAACTTTGATCGCGTGTTTCAATATAACGAAATCGAATCAGACTTTTGTGGGTTGCTCAGAGGGTGGCACGAGCGATCGAAAAGCGATTCCATCTGGAGCCAGTTGCGTTTGGTAATTGTCTATTCCCAAGAACCTTACTTACAAAGGGATATCAACCAATCACCGTTTAACGTCGGGGTGCCCATAGAACTGGGGGAATTTACATCGGCACAAGTGCAACACCTCGCCCATCTGCATGGTTTGGGTTGGAGATTGGCGGAAATAGAGCAACTAATGGAGTTAATTGGCGGGCATCCTTATTTGGTACGTCTGGCATTGTATCGCATTGCTAACCAAAGTACATCTCTGCCAGAATTGCTGCAAACTGCCCCAACGGAAGCCGGAATGTATCAAAGGCATTTGTTGGGACACCTGAAATATTTAGAACAGCATCCCGAACTGGGGGCAGCAATGAAACAGGTAGTGATTAAAGATAAGCCTGTAAAGTTGCGATCGCAGGAAGCTTTTAAACTCGATAGCATGGGTTTGATTAAGCGACTGAATAACGAAGTAGTGCCGTTATGTCGGCTTTACCGAGATTATTTTAAGGATCGATTAGAATAGGATAGAGCTTATGCCGCTACCATCAAAATCCCCTTACCAATTTAGCGGTAGCTTACCTCCCGATGCTCCAAGCTATGTAGAAAGGAAAGCCGATCGGGAATTATACGAGCAATTGAAAAAGGGACAGTGCTGCTATGTGTTTAACTCGCGCCAGATGGGGAAGTCGAGTTTGCGGGTACGCACGATAAATCAGCTACAGGAAGTAGGTATTGCCTGTGCTGTTATCGATCCGCAGCGGATCGGTACGCAACTACGCGAGGATCAGTGGTATGCAGGAGTCATCAAAGATTTGGTCAAGAGTTTTCGGCTAGGGGCAACCTTTGGTTTTCCAGCTTGGTGGCGCGAATTAGAAGCACAGTCGATATCCTCGGTGCAACGGTTTTACTACTTTATTGAAGAAGTTCTGCTAGTCCAAATTCAACAGCCGATCGTTATTTTTATTGAAGAAATTGATAGTTTACTCAGCCTTGAATTTAAGATAGATGATTTTTTTATTCTCATCCGTTCTTTTTATGAAAATCGCGCCCTCCATCCTGAATACAATCGTCTCAACTTTGCCTTGATTGGAGTAACCACGCCGATGGATTTGATTCGCGATCGCAATCGCTCGGCTTTTAATATCGGTTTGGCGGTGGAGATGAGCGGCTTTACCCTGGAAGAGGCAGAACCTTTGGCTAAAGGTTTAGCAGGGAAAGTGAGCGAACCAGAAGCTGTTTTGTCAGAGGTTTTGCAATGGACGGGGGGACAGCCTTTTTTGACACAGAAGTTGTTGAATTTAGTGCTTAAGGAAGCTGAAGCACGGAAAAACTTCCACCCTGACTGGGTGACACGAGTTGTTCGAGAGGGCATCATTGAGAACTGGGAAGCTCAAGACAGCCCGCAACACTTGAAAACATTACAGGAGCGTATTTTGCGCCTCGACGAGCAGGGGCGGGGGCGACTGTTAGGTTTATACCAGCAAATTTTAATCGATGGTGGGATTGATGCAGATAGCAGCTACGAGCAAATGCACCTCCGCCTAACCGGGTTAGTCCTCAAGCGGGAGGGAAAGTTACAGGTTTATAATCCGATTTACCAGGAGATATTTAATCTTCAGTGGGTGGATAAAGCGTTGGCAGATTTGCGTCCGTCTTTTTATGCGGAAGCGTTGCGATCGTGGAAAGAATTAGCAGAGCAAAATGAATCTTTTTTGTTGCGGGGGCAAGCACTAGCAGATGCGGAGGAATGGGCGAAGGGTAAACACCTCAGCGATGAAGATGAGAGGTTTTTAGCTGCTAGTTGGGAGGTAGAAAAGCGGGAGAGCGATCGGTTAGAAGCAGAACGCCAAGCTAGGGAGATAGCTGAAAAGCGGCGAGAAGCAGTGGAGGAAGCCAATCGAATTTTAACAAAAGCACAGCAGCAGTCAGAGCAAGAAATTATCAAAGGTCGAAAGACTCGTAATGCGGCATTTGTCGCGGCGGTAATTGCTGGAGTCTTTGCAGTCGGAGGATTCGCTTTTGCAACCAAACAAATTTCAGAAGTAAATTACCAGAAAAAGCTAGCTAGCAAAGCGCAAACAGAAAACGCTTTGGCTAACGTAAGGTTAAACAGCGTTAATGCGGAAGTTACATTTCTCGATGGTAGCGGTCTAGATGCAGTATTGCAGGCGGTTAGGGCAGGTTACAAACTCAAGCAAATCCCATCCTTTGGCCAAGACAAAAATACATTCTCACAAGTGTCATCTGTACTAGCGCAAACGGTTAACCAGGTGCAAGAGCAAAACCGTTTGGAAGGGCATCAGGATTCGGTCTTTAGTGCCAATTTCAGCCCCGACGGCAGCAAAATCGTTACCGCATCCGATGACAAGACCGCCAGGGTGTGGGATGTACAAGGGCATTTGCTCCACCAACTCACAGGGCATCAGAAGCTGGTCATTAGCGCCAGTTTCAGCCCCGACGGCAGCAAAATCGTTACCGCATCCTTTGACAAGACCGCTAGGGTGTGGGATATACAAGGGCATTTGCTCCACCAACTCACAGGGCATCAGAAGCTAGTCAGTAGCGCCAGTTTCAGCCCCGACGGCAGCAAAATCGTTACCGCATCCTTTGACAATACCGCCAGGGTATGGGATGTGCAAGGGAATTTGCTCCACCAACTCACAGGGCATCAGCGTAGGGTCAATAGAGCCAGTTTCAGCCCCGACGGCAGCAAAATCGTTACCGCATCCGATGACAAGACCGCCAGGGTGTGGGATGTGCAAGGGAATTTGCTCCACGAACTCAAAGGGCATCAGGGTGGGGTCAGAAGCGTCAGTTTCAGCCCCGACGGCAGCAAAATCGTTACCGCATCCGATGACAAGACCGCCAGGGTGTGGAGTGGCATTTTTTATACTGATTTCGATAAATTGTTAACACGCGGCTGCCAATGGCTACAAGACTACCTTACTACCAACCCCAACGCCCAGGAAAGCGATAAACAAATGTGTAGGAGAATTCTTCAGCGTTGAACAATATATCTATCTCAATTATGCTGAGAATAGGGGCGGGCACAGCGTCACCGACGCTACAATAGGTATATTATACCCGCGAGCATCGGGCTGTAACAAACTAGAGGATTGCCAATATGCCACCCTCGATCAAACTAGATATCAAAGAAATATTAACTCAAATCAATCAAAAACTGGATACGATCGGCAGAGATGTGGTTGAGCACCATGAAATCAGGTTCGATCGCCAGAAAATACAAATTTTGACACTCCCCTTGTCCTTACCCACATCTTCTATGGTGGATTTGGACATGTGTAGAGTGAGAAACCTAGCTTCCACAGAACACTAGCAGGGCTTTTTCACCCTCATCCCCCAACCCCTTCTCCAC
>CASBRB010000034.1 GCA_949127975.1 Oscillatoriales cyanobacterium PMM_0019
AGACAAGGATGACTTGGATGACAAGTAGACAAGGAGGTGAAAAGCCTATTCTCTCGTTGACAAATCTTCCCCATCTACCCCCTCTACCTGTCTTCCTTGTCTAAGAAAGACCCAAATATTAAAAACGTACCCTTGTGAGGTGGGTGGGAGAGGGGCTGGGGGTGAGGGCTTTTTAGAGTTGGCAGGGCTCACTTTTAAGCCCAAAATACAAGGGTTTCGGAAGATGTGGGTAAGGACTTGGGCTCTGCCTGGGAACGAGAAATCAACGAGAAAGAACACCGATTGCAGGCTACTCTATATATGCCCAGTCTGCGTAAGCCCTGGAGTAGTGTCTCTAGTCAAGCAACCAACTCTTAGAGGCAAAATCACTAGACTCCTCATGGTGCTGGTTAGCGAAGCTTATAATTTTACCATCACCTTTTTTGTATGCTTCAGGATTTAGGTGTTGCTTTGCATTTTTCAGAACCTTGATTTCCTCAATCAGTTTGAAGTTAGCTTCTGCAAGTTTTAGGGCTGTGTTTTTGGCTTGCTCTAGCTCTGCTTTCAGCTTAGCTTGGCTTGACAGCTCTAATTGCAAATCAGCAATTTGCTGCTGTAGACGGCTTTCCTTTTGCTCTGCTTCTGCCAAGGAAGCTCTCAACTGGGCTACAGTTGTTTCTGATTCTACCTGGGTTGATTGTGCGTCTTGATCAGGAGTTGTATTAGTCATATCTATTGGTAATTCCTTTACTATTTGAACATCATGTGTTAAAATCTCACAGTACTGTAGCAGACTGGGCATATATAGGGTAGCCCTGCAATCGGTGTTCTTTCTCGTTGATTTCTCGTTCCCAGGCTCTTATTTCTCGTTCCCAGGCAGAGCCTGGGAATGCTGTTTGGAGGCTCTGCCTCCACCAGTCGGGAACACCACCACGGGAGCAATCGGCGTTCTTTCTCATTCCCTCATTTAGCGATGGAACGAGAAACGAGCGATGGAACGAGAAACGAGAAGATTGGAGGCAGAGCCTCAAAGCCCTCGTTCCCAGGCAGAGCCTGGGAACGAGAAGAAAGGTTACGAGAGTCACCTTGACAGGGCTAGCATATATAGGGACAACCACAGGGGGATTGCCCCTACGAACCGCTATATGTAGTGTCGCTGCGTAAGTCCTGTCTCAGTAGCGTTAGTAGTTGGAACCTACCGCTACCTACGAATATGATAAGGTTTTCACAACGGGGTGTCTACAATTTTAACGCGCATTCCCAATCAGGATAAAAGGCGACCAATAATAAAAATGGCTATAAACCGGATTATTAATTAAACTCAGTTTAGCTTGTCGCAGAGCTTCACCCTTACTCATCCCCTTGTTTAAGTTCTCATAAAATTTAACCATTAACTGTCGAGTTGAGTCATCATTAACGTCCCATAAACTAGCTATTACCGCTTTAGCACCAGCCCTTTCAAATAAATAAGCAATTCCGGCAACTTCTTCCCCAGTGGACTTTTCTGTTACCGCAGTACGACAAGCACTTAAAATAATTAAGCTAACATTCTTTAATCCCAATAAAGCGGCATCGGCTATATTCAAATTTTGATCTGCAAATAAAATCGTATTCTCAGGCATTTTCAAGCTCGGACAACCACCAGGTATAAAGCATCCGTGAGTAGCGATATGCAGAAAATTAAAGCGTTGGGCTTGAGTTTTGAAGGTGTTGAGAGTAGCCTTATCGTTGAGATAAACTTCACTACTAGGCAGCACTTTTTTAATACCAGTAACTTCTGCTTCCGCCCCCCGGAGATGGCGTATATCATTAGGGAAAGGATTACCAAGAGCTAACACAGCTTGTCTGGGTACTTGATTGTTAGCTTGTGAATCTTGCAGGGTACGACTAGAAATGCGAGTCAGATTATTAACGGGATATTTCTGAATTAGGAATTTTTTAGTTTTACTGTCATACAAAGACTCAAAGGGAATATATCTGAATTTCCCTGTAGCAATGACGCTTAACTGAGTAGGTGCTGCTGCTTGGATTTCTCCTTCAATAGGGCGAATTAGAATATCGTAAAGCTTTTGACTGTTATCGAAGTAATCTTCAGTAAATGCCGTCTGCAATTCTTCGGGATATTGTGTTAGTAGGGTATCTAATTCTTTCGGGTTAATCGCTCGTTTGATAACTTTTACTTGGTTTTTGGTTAAGACAAAAATAGCAATATACTTTTTTTCAGTTAGCAAGACTGGTTGAACGATAACTGTGCCCTCCGGGATATTAGCCCTCAGTCGTGCAATATCTGTGGTGGTGGTTTCAAAAAGTTCGGCTACTTCAGGAAACTTAAGCGAAATAGTTTCTGCTAACTGGTTAATTTCAGTTTGGAAATTGTTGATGCGTTGGGATAATTCGACAGTAAACTTTTTTGATAGTTCTTGGCGTAAAAATTCAAGCTGTTGATTCTTTTGATTCCATTGTTCAATTTGTTGTTGGGCATCAGGGTTAGCAACTTTGGCATTAATTAGACGAGAGTAATCAGCCAAATCACTTGTGGTATACAAGTGAACCCATTCGTAGGCACGTTCTGGTTGTTTTTGGTCTATAAGTAGGTCAACTAAAGCAATTTCACTATTCTGGTTATCCTTCAAAAATTTTTGCCGATCTGACTGCTGTAACTCCCGACGAATTTGTAAGATAATTTCAACCGATTGCTGCCAATTATTAATAGCTTCAGTAGGGTGGTTAGTATCTCGGTAAACAAAAGCCAGATTACTCAGTGTGGTAGCTTCACCAGAGCTAGAGCCCACTTCTTTAGAGATAGGCAGAGATTGTTGAAAGTATTCTAAGGCTTTCTGGGGTTGCCCGATGGATAAGTAGACTTCACCGATATTATTCAGTGTGGTAGCTTCACCAGAGCTAGAGCCCACTTCTTTAGAGATAGGCAGAGATTGTTGAAAGTATTCTAACGCCTTCTGGGGTTGCCCGATGGATAAGTAGACACCACCCATATTACTCAGTGTGGTAGCTTCACCAGAGCGAGCGCCCACTTCTTTAGAGATAGGCAGAGATTGTTGATAGTATTCTAAGGCTTTCTGGGGTTGCCCGATGGATAAGTAGACGTGACCGATATTATTCAGTGTGATAGCTACAATACAGCGATCGCCCACTTCTTTAGAGATAGGCAGAGATTGTTGATAGTATTCTAAGGCTTTCTGGGGTTGCCCGATGGATAAGTAGACACCACCGATATTATTCAGTGTGGTAGCTACTCCAGAGCTAGAGCCCACTTCTTTTTTGATAGGCAGAGCTTGTTGATAGTATTCTAACGCCTTCTGGAGTTGCCCGATGTTAAAGTAGAATGCACCGATATTATTCAGTGTGTCAGCTACCCCAGAGCGATCGCCCACTTCTTTTTTAAGAGGGAGAGCTTGTTGATATAATTCTAACGCCTTCTGGGGTTGCCCGATGTTAGAGTAGACTTTACCCATACCACTCAGTGTGTCAGCTACCCCAGAGCGATCGCCTACTTCTTTGTAAATCGTGAGAGCTTGATTTAAATAATCTAAAGCGGGCTGGGGCTTACCAATTTTTTGGTTATTACGCCCAATTCCTAGCAATGCTTCTGCTTGTGCTTTCCTGTCGTTGAGTTGTCGGGCTAAGGTGAGAACCTGCTGCCAAGTTAAAACTGCTTGTTGGTATTTCTGTTGCTGATCCTGTTTCTTGGCTTGCTCTATAAGTTGGCGTAGTTGTTGACTTTGAGAATTTTCAGCTTGCGCCCAACTATATTCAGCGAACATGGACATGGTTAGTGGTGTTAGGCAGATGCCCACTGCTACCAGACTACCCAGGATTTTCTGCATACCGCCACCTACCCCATATTGGTTTTATTGGATCTTAGAAGATTTTACCTAAAGAAGTCCGGGAGTGTGAAAGCCCCCGTGTTTTAACCGGGGGATGAAACACGACACTTCGACTACGCTCAGTGCATGGCACGCAGAATTCATTCTGCGTTAATCTCATACTTTAGGGAGATTTATGGTTACGAGTTAAGCTGAGACGATTTAAAACAACAGGCAAGGTAATAAACCTGTATAAAAACCTAGTAGCCTAAAGGCCGCTGAACCTTGATAATTGAAGATATGGGGTTCTATTCCGCAATTCTAGTCCCTACCCAGGAATAGGTAAAATCTTCATGGGAACTAGACGACCAGCATTTAATTCAAACAAATCTTGATTTGGAAAAAAATCAACTACTCTGGGGCGCAGAGGAAGTAACGCGCAAGCGTGAGAACCACCTCTGGACTAAGTACCGCAAGGAGCTTAGTTTAAGTGGACGAAGTTGAATTAAGAATCCCCCGATTTCTAATCGGGGGAGCGTCAACAGTTTCCCGTTGGATACCTCTGCCAAAATACATTCTGTTCAAAACGAGTACATTTTAGTTACATCTCCAGTGAACTAGAAGTTTATTTCTCGTTCCCAGGCTCTGCCTGGGAATGCTGTTTGGAAGCTCTGCCTCCACCCATCGGGAACACCACCGCCCTGCAATCGGCGTTCTTTCTCATTCCCTCCTTTAGCGATGGAACGAGAAACGAGAAGATTGGAGGCAGAGTCTCAAAGCCTTCGTTCCCAAGCCTTGGCTGGGAACGAGAAGAAAGGTTACTCTCGTCACCTTGACAGGGCTAGCATATATAGGGGCAACCACAGGGGGATTGCCCCTACGAACCGCTATATGTAGAGGCAATGCTACAGTACTGATGGTGTACGGGGCTACAACCGCAAGACTTGCTTGGATTGCCTCTGGAATTTAAATGCTGAACAGCTTAATACATTCCGGATTATCATTATTCGCTTTATTCACCTGCGTACCAACTGGATACATAGTCATTTCCTCTCCTGAGTAAGGGCGGAACAACTGCTGCAACAACTCCGACTTTGGCACATCCAGATCTAACCATAAATCATAGTCTCTCGGATCTAAAATTACTGGCATTCGGTTGTGGATTGGCTGCATAAGTTGATTCGCTTCAGTTGTCAACAGAGTGCAAGACTCAATTACCTCCCCATCCTCTCCTTCCCAATGAGCCCATAATCCAGCAAAAGCAAAAGGACGCCCATCACTCAAGCGGAAATAATACGGTTGCTTTTTCCTCTCTTGCTGCTGCCACTCATAAAAACCATCAGCCAATACCAAACAACGTTGGTGGCGGAAAGCTGCCCGGAAAGAAGGCTTTTCTGCCACCGTCTCCGCTCTGGCATTAATCAGCCGCGCCCCCATCTTCTTATCTTTCGCCCAGCTCGGAATCAAACCCCAATGCAATAAAAGCAACTGTCGCTCTTTCTGCTCTGGCTTGATTATAACTGTCGCCACTGGCTGGGTAGGCGCGATGTTATACCGGGGCGTTAGAGGGGGAACATTCCCCACATCAAACGCTTTGGCAATTATCTGAGATGACTGAGCAAGAGTAAATCTGCCGCACATAATTTTATCCTCAATCCCAAGCGCTTTCCAGGTAGTTAGAGTGTCAACGAGATACCAAGTACCGCAAGCCAATAACTAACAGAAAAATGCCGTAAAGCTTCTTCATTGTCTCACTACTAATATAGGGCTGGTTGGCAAAGAGTGCCCCGAAGAGGTTCCCCACCAGCAAGCCAAGAGCGATGTAAAAGGCGTATTTTATATTTAGATTACCGTTGCGATAGTAAACAATGGCTCCCAAGATGCCAATGGGTAAAACCTGAGCTGCGATCGATGTGCCAGTGGCAAATTTATGATCTAAATTCAGCAGCATCACCATTGCTGGAACCATAATCGCTCCTCCACCGATGCCGAACATACCACCAGCTATGCCAGCGGTTAAACCGATGAGCAACATATACATGGTTATGGACATATTGACTGTTCTTCTGTTGTTGATTAACAACTATACTCGGTTTTTAGCATATAGGGGCAACCACAGGGGGATTGCCCCTACGAACCGTTTTTAGCATATAGGGGCAACTACAGGGGGATTGCCCCTACGAACCGTTTTTAGCATATAGGGGCAACCACAGGGGGATTGCCCCTACAAACCGTTTTTAGCATAGGGGCAACCACAGGGGGATTGCCCCTACGAACCGCTATATGTAATTGGTAAAAAGTTATTTAAATTTTTTAGACAAGATTTTTTTGTAACTCCTCTCATAGAGATTCTTTAATATGAACGGGCAACTTGGCTAAATCTGGCAATTCAATTAGTTGTTGTTCTTCTTGTTTGACGTTTATCGGCAACTGTAAGGGTTTGGGTTTCTCCTCTAAGAAGCAAGTCGCTACTGGCAAGGTATTCTCTAAGTCATCCAATGGACGAGGAATCACCATGACGGCGTTTAATTCGCCTATTCTCTCGGCGACTGCCATTCCAGCCTCAACAGCCATCGCCACATTGGCGACGGTACCCCGAATAATGGCGGTACATAAACCGTCACCAATGGTTTCATAAGAGGTAAGATAAACGTCTGCTGCCTTGAGCATCGCGTCTGCTGCCCCAACCATCGCGGGAAATCCTCGTGTTTCTAATAAGCCAATGGCTTGATTGCTCACGCGACTAAAACTGTCGCTCTCCACCAGTTGGGATAAGCGAGAGCCGATGGGAAATATCACTTCTAGGTTGGGTAAGGGGCGAGGAATTATCGACGAGGAAAGGTATTCACCAAACTGTTGGGCAGTCTGGACACCTGATTCTACAGCTAAACGGACATCTGAGATCCCTCCCCGGACAATGGCTATACAGTGCCCACTACCAATTTTCTCAAATCCGATCAGACTTACGCCTGATGTTTTTAGCATCATATCGGCTGTGCCCACTATCGCCGGGAAGCTTCTTGTCGCAACCATGCCGAGTGCAGTGTCTTTGAAGCTTTTGGGTTGATATGCCGGCTGAAAGCGGACAAGCCCTGCCTGTTGTAACTTCACCTGTAACCTCCGTGAGAAGATGGCGATCGCTTAATTTAATTATGACGTTTTGTTACCTGCTGTAATGGGTGCGATCGGTTTTCTCTTCCTCAAGGGCTAGTTGTCAGGTGTTTTTTCTGGATTGTCTTGTGGAGGAAGATTCAAAGATTGCTTATGAGGAAACAGCGTATTTAACAGTCGGTTCAGGTTAGCTTGCCCATAAATAGGAGCGCCAATAATAAGTGGCGAGGATTCATGGTTTTTTTGTTCCGGCGTATCTTCTACGGTAGTTGTTTGAACAGTAGGAACATTACTATCTTTAGCAGTGGTAGGTGCTGGCTGCCCATTCAGTTCTGGTTGTGTAACTGACTCTGTAGGTAGCACATTTTCAGCGCTGGTAACTTGACGCCCAGCGTCTCCAAGCAGCGAACCAGCAGCTAGCACCTGCGACGGTTCAACAGAACTGTTCCAAATCGTGGTTGCCGCACCGATGCAGGCATTCGCCCCAATCTTGCATTTACCAACTACTAGGACGCCAGCGCCTAGGATGGCTCCTGATTGTATTTCTATTGAGCCTTTATGGGCATGAATAATTACTCCCATGCCGATGCATACTCCGGCGGCAATGATTATTTTACTGTCTGCATCTGCTTGGATAATCGCCCCTGGCGCTAGAACAGCACTGGCATCAATGCTCACATCCCCGTTGACGTAAACCTGAGTGGTGCTGATTGGTGGCATTAGTTGCAAGTGCATGGGGCTTTCAGAGTAAATGTATTTGGTTGATAGTTGACTGTTAACAGTTAACTGTCAACTATCAACCGTTAAAGGTTCAGGACTTACGCACTGCCTCTATATATAGCGGGTTCGTAGGGGCAATCCCCCTGTGGTTGCCCCTATATATGCTGCCTCTATATATAGCGGATTCGTAGGGGCAATCCCCCTGTGGTTGCCCCTATATATGCCAGTGTGCGTAAGTCCTGATGTTATTTCTTGCCATTTGGCTGTTGAATAATCAGCTCTTGGACGCGACGCTTGGCTTTGGGGTCAATTCCAAACATCCGTACATACTCGCCCTCATGGTTGTGGATGCAAGTTTCTAGAGCTTGAATCACCTGAGATTGCTGCTTTGATTCAATGGGAGAGCAACTTTGCCAAGAACTGGTACGGAACCGACGCATATCTGCGTGTTCTGTACCAATCCGGTAGCCTTGAGATAAAAAGGAACGCACTTGCTCTACTGCTTCTTGGCTTAACTGGGAACTTTGCACGGTAGCAGTGCTATCGACACTCTTAGTAGCGGCTTTAACTGCGGCTTTAACTGCGGGTTTCCCATCCGGGCGTTGGATAATTTGCTCTACTACCCGGCGCTTGGCTTTGGTGTCAATCCCAAACAAGCGCACGTATTCCCCAGTATGCTCGTTTAGGCAAGCTTCCAAAGCTTGCACTACCTCTGGCAAGTTCTTTGATTCAATGGGAGAGCAACTATTCCAAGAACTGGTGCGGAAGCGGCGATCGTTGGCGTGTTCTGTGCCAATCCGGTAGCCTTCCGCTAACAAATTGCGCACTTGCTCTACTACTTCGTCACCCAAAGTGCTACTCGATACCTGAGCAGAAGCCTTAGCGTTACCATTACTAGATGTGGTTTGAGCTAGCTTGGTTGCCTTGGCTGCGGGTTGTGCTTTGTCATTAGGACGTTGGATGATTTGCTCTACTACCCGGCGCTTGGCTTTGGGGTCAATTCCAATCAAGCGTACATATTCCCCAGGATGTTCGCTTAATGTAGATTCTAGGGCAGCTATGACTTGCGATCCTTGTTTAGCTTCGATCGCTCCCCCACTTGTCCACGAACTGGTGCGGAACCTACGCTCATCGGCAGATTCAGTAGCAATCCGATAACCTTGAGCCAACAGAGAATGCACTTGCTCTATCACATCAGAGCTTAATAAATTACTTGACATAGTAGTGTTATAACGCATCGCGCCATTTCCTTTATTGCCTTTATTCAACTCATCCCTAATTGGTGTAATACAGGCATGATTGCCAGCACACAGATAGCCAGTTCGCAGTGCCTGATTTATACTGACGACATGGCGGCTAAACTTTGTATCATCTGCTTGCACATCCGACAGACGATCGGCTTGTTGCTGAGTGGTAATTATAGACCCTGAAGGCACATATTTTCCTTCGGGAATCTCTACATCTTGAATCAGGACGTGCATCATTACGATGCAACCTTTGCCCACTCGTGCGTTAAATACTGTTGAGCGAAAGCCAATAAAACACTCATCCCCGACGTAGGCTGGACCATGAATCAAAGCCATGTGGGTAATGGAAGCATTCTTCCCTATCCAGACAGAGTAGTCTTTTTCGTCATCCCCAATTACCCGACCTTCTTCCAAGCCATGAATCACCACCCCATCTTGTATATTTGTTCCTTCGCCGATATAAAATGGGGTTCCTTCATCAGCCCGGATGAAAGTGCCAGGGGCAATTAATACATTCGGTTCTATCAGTACATCTCCGATAATGTTGGAAAACGAATGCACGTAGGCAGTTTCATTAATTTTTGGTTCCGGCAAAGTTTTTGACCAAGGGGTCGGGGGTGCCGCTGCGCTGCGGGCAACCATACTTCAATATCCTCAAATAACTGAACAAACTACACCGACTAACGATCCTGTTCCTTTTTGCTGTAAAGCAGGCGATTTTCAACGGTGACAGTATCAATAATTCCCACCACCATTGCATCTAGGGGAAGCTTTTCACTGCCATCCGTCTGACGGGCGGCACTGCCACGGCTTACCAAAACCCACTCATCTAGTCCAGCCCCTACCCGATCGCCAGCTACTTCATATTGTGGCAGTAGTCGTCCTTCCTGATCCACAAATTGCAACAGAAGTAACTTGACTCCTCTAAGACTAGGCTCTTTATGGGTACTGACGACTGTGCCGCGAACCATAGCAATTTGCATTTTTTGTCAAAAGTCATTTGTCAGAAGTCATTTGTCCTTTGTCAAAAGTCAATTGTCAATTGAAATTAATGACCAATGACTAATGACTAATGACCTATGAACTATATTAAGGTCTATTCAGGGGACGAATGCCGCTAACACTTTCGCGGAATTGTTCTACAGCCTCGGTGTAACGAATCGGCAGCACATACTCTAGGTTTTCGTGGGGACGAGCAATAATGTGAGTGGACAATACTTGACCGCCACTAACCCGTTTCACGGATTCAACCCCCGCAGACACAGAGGCTTGTACTTCCGAGACATCTCCGCGCACTATCACGGTAACGCGACCGCTACCAATTTTTTCATACCCCACCAGGGTCACCCGGGCTGCTTTTACCATCGCATCAGCGGCTTCCACGACAGCGGGAAAGCCTAAAGTTTCAATCATGCCAACTGCAATTGCCATCAGTTCTTCCTTTGCTTAACTTAGTGTTTTCACTTGAGGGCTTAAAGTGTCCAAACCCTCTTTCTTGCGTTTTGCCGACAACCTTACATTCTAAACCTTTCTACGTCTTCGGTGTAACAAATCGGCAGAACATACTCTAGGTTCTCATGAGGGCGGGCAATGATATGGGTAGATAACACTTCACCGCCATTCACCCGTCGAGCTGCGTCTATCCCAGCAGCCACCGACGCCTGCACATCGGAGACGTCCCCGCGAACGATCACGGTTACACGGGCACTGCCGATTTTTTCATACCCTACCAGCGTGACGCGGGCAGCTTTAACCATAGCATCAGCGGCCTCTACCAAAGCCGGAAAGCCTTTGGTTTCAATCATTCCTACTGCAATTGACATTAAGTATCTCCTACGGGATCGGCGAACTCTCTACCACAAATTTGTAGTTAAGGCAAACTTGGGACGGGTATTCCCATCTTCTTTGTTCATTACTTTTTTAGCTTTGCCCTATTAAGCATAAAGAACACTAGGCTCACTTGACAATATAAAGTATTATGATATCTTCAGATGAGAGAAATTAAAAAAACTTAACATCTGTCTCCTGACTCGCAGTCTCGCAGTCTCGCAGTCTCCTGACTTGCTTGCCGCAGATGAACGCAGATGAACGCAGATGAACGCAGATGAACACTGATTCCTCCTGTCTCCTGTTCATAAAACCAGGGTAAATAGGTATAAATACGTGAGTTATAACACCTATAAGGAAAAATTGTAGTGTGATCTGTTAATTTAAACTAATTTAAAGGTTAAGCTAAACAAACGATAATAAACCTGCATAAGCTATAGGCAAAAACTAGAGCATAGGCTACCAACTTAAAGCGGGACATGGAAAAGGACGTTGTTAGATGAGAGATTTTCTGATCCAAACGAGTTGGTGGGTGCCTTTGTATGGATTGATTGGTGCCGTGTTGACCTTACCCTGGTCTACAGGCATTATCCGTCGCACAGGTCCCCGACCAGCAGCATATTTTAACCTGTTGATGACTGTCTTAGCGTTTGTTCATGGCACCCTCGTCTTCAGAGCCACCTGGAACCATGAGCCTTACGAGATCGTATTCCACTGGTTAAAAGCAGCAGATTTAGATTTGTCTTTTTCCCTAGACATATCTTCCTTAAGCGTCGGGGCAATGGAACTGGTAACTAGCTTAAGCCTGCTGGCGCAATTGTTCGCCCTGGGGTATATGGAGAAAGATTGGGCATTAGCCCGCTTCTTTGCCTTGATGGGATTTTTTGAAGGGGCGATAAGTGGATTAGCTATCAGTGACAATTTGTTTCTCACTTATGCACTGCTGGAAATGCTCACTCTTTCCACTTATTTGCTGGTGGGTTTTTGGTATGCCCAACCTCTGGTAGTGACGGCAGCGCGAGACGCCTTCTTAACCAAACGAGTAGGAGACGTGCTACTGCTGATGGGGGTGGTGGCAGTAGGGACATTTGCGGGAAGCTTAGACTTTCCGGATCTATATGAGTGGGCTGAAACGGCTACGCTGTCACCCACAACGGCAACGTTGCTGGGCTTGGCGTTGATTGCTGGTCCAATAGGCAAATGTGCTCAATTTCCCCTGCATCTGTGGCTAGATGAGGCGATGGAAGGACCTAACCCAGCCTCGATTTTGCGAAATTCAGTCGTGGTAGCTGCCGGGGCTTATGTGCTGATTAAATTGCAGCCGATATTGAACGTTTCGCCTGTAGCACTTACAACCCTGATTGTCATTGGCACAGTAACGGCGATCGGTGCTTCAATGGTGGCTATAGCTCAAATTGATATCAAGCGAGCCTTATCCCATTCAACCAGTGCTTACTTGGGATTGGTGTTTATCGCTGTGGGAACGCAATGGACAGATTTCGCCCTGTTGTTGCTGTTTACCCATGCCGTCGCCAAAGCACTGTTATTTATGAGCGCTGGTTCTATAATTTTAACAACTAACAACCAAAATCTCACAGAAATGGGCGGTTTGTGGTCGCGGATGCCAGCAACCACCACCGCTTTTGTGGTAGGTAGTGCTGGTTTAGTTGGGCTGCTGCCTTTAGGAGGCTTTTGGGGACTGCGGCTAGGAATTGATGACTTGTGGATAGACATCCCCTGGCTGGTGCCCGTCTTGCTGTTGGTAAATGCTCTCACCGCCCTAAATTTAACCCGCGTGTTTCGATTAGTGTTTTTAGGCCCAAAAGCACCTAAAACTCGCCGTGCCCCAGAAGTGCCTTGGCCGATGGCTGTGCCGATGGTAAGTTTGGTGCTAATCACACTATCAATTCCTATTCTGATGCAGAGCTTGTCACTGTTGCCAGACTGGATGTATATCAACCAAGGAGCTGTTCTGCTGCTGGTTGGCTCTGGCTTAATTGGCACTATCTCAGGTGCAGCGATCGATCTGCGCAGAAATTGGTCTAGACCTGTCCAAATTACTTTAAGATTCTTACAGGACTTATTAGCTTATGACTTTTACATAGACCGCCTCTACCGTCTGAGTGTGGTTTTTGCAGTCAATCAGCTTTCCCGGTTAAATGCTTGGATCGATCGCTACGTGGTTGATGGCTTGGTTAACCTAGTTGGGCTAGCCACTATGTTCAGCGGGCAGGGCTTGAAGTATAACGTTTCTGGTCAGTCTCAATTTTATGTATTGAGTATTATTTTAGGACTCAGCCTTTTATGTTTCCTGATGAGCTGGCCAATGTTAACAGTTTTGAATACACAGTTGTAATTGGTTATTTGTAAATGGTCATTAGTTTTATCGAATAAGAATCCAGGCGGTCTGAGTAGAAATCGGTGAAGGCATTCTGTACGACTGGCGAATCTCCTGTCTCCTGTCTCCTGTCTTGCTTGCCGCAGATGAACACTGATTCCTCCTGTCTCCTGACTCCTGACTCCTGACTCCTGTCTCCTGTCTCCTGTTCAATTCTGACAATTGACTAAGGATTAATTATGCTCAGTGTTTTGATTTGGTTACCAGTCATAGGCGCACTTATTGTGGGATTTTGGCCTACAAATATGACCGCTAAGGTTTCTCGCAAAATTTCATTAGGGGTTAGCATTGCTGTATTCATCTGGTCGCTGGTACTGATGAGTCAGTTTAAAATAGGGGAGCCGGGGATTCAGTTTTCTGAGTTTCTACCCTGGATTGAAGCGTTGGGCTTAACTTATCACCTTGGTATTGATGGTCTGTCTTTGCCATTGGTGATTTTAAATGGTCTTTTAACCTGCATTGCCATATATAGTACAGATGAATCAATCAACAGACCTCGGTTTTATTACTCGATGCTGTTGTTGTTGAATGCCAGCGTGGTTGGTGCCTTTCTAGCCCAGGATTTATTGCTGTTTTTCCTGTTTTACGAGGTAGAACTGATTCCACTGTATCTGTTAATTGCCATCTGGGGTGGGCAGCGAAGAGGCTACGCAGCAATAAAGTTTCTGATCTATACAGCCATTTCGGGAATTTTGATTTTGGCATCATTTTTTGGTCTGGTTTTACTAAGTGGTGCCTCTACATTTGAGTTTGAAAAAGTTTATGCAGTTTCTCTACCTCTGGGTGCGCAATTCCTGCTCCTGGCAGGAATTTTAGTAGGCTTTGGCATCAAAATTCCTCTGGTTCCTTTCCATACCTGGTTGCCCGATGCCCACGTTGAAGCGTCAACGCCGATTTCTGTGCTGTTGGCGGGGGTGCTGTTAAAGTTGGGAACTTACGGGTTACTGCGATTTGGGTTAGGGTTGTTTCCAGAAGCATGGGCAGTTTTAGCCCCCTGGTTGGCTACTTGGGCGGCGGTGAGTGTGCTGTATGGGGCATTGAATGCGATCGCTCAAACTGATATGAAAAAAATGGTAGCCTATAGCTCAGTTGGTCACATGGGCTATATTTTGTTAGCCGCCGCCGCTGCCACGCCTTTGAGCTTGCTGGCAACTGTGTTGCAAATGATTAGTCACGGCTTAATCTCAGGGCTGCTGTTTTTGCTGGTGGGCGTGGTTTACAAGAAAACGGGCACCCGCGATATAAATGTACTCTCTGGGCTGCTGAACCCAGAAGGCGGTTTGCCGTTGATTGGTAGCCTGATGGTGATGGGAGTGATGGCTAGCGCTGGGATTCCCGGTATGGTGGGTTTTATCTCAGAATTTTTGGTATTTCGAGGCAGTTTCCCCGTCTTTCCCACTCAAACACTGTTTTGTATGGTGGGTACGAGCTTAACTGCTGTGTATTTCTTGCTTTTGGTTAACCGTGTCTTCTTTGGACGACTTTCGGCAAACGTGTTGAATTTGCCACCTGTACAGTGGAGCGATCGCACCCCGTCGATAATTTTAGCTATTCTAATCGTCATGCTGGGAGTGCAACCTAGTTGGATGGTGCGTTGGAGCGAAACTACTACCACTGCTATGATAACACATTCTCAGGCGGTGGTGCAACTTCCTTCTGTAATGATTAGTCAATGATGATTGGTTCTCTTTGTAACAAATTATAATTAATAAATGACACGGTGCAAAGGACAAATTAAAATTGGAAAATGACAAATGACAAATGACAAATGACAATCACTACTTTAAAATGTCGGACTCACCCTTTAGCAGCGTATATTAATCGGCTAAAAGCAGGGGAAACTCTAGTTCCTGATACTGCGGAGAATGTGGCAGAGGTTGTTGGAATTCTCAAAAGCTATGGCGTAGTGCTGGATGCTTACTATCGGAATCTCTTATACATTGCCGATCATCAATTTTTAGTGCTATTTCCCTTCTTCAAATATTTCAATGGGGATATTTCTCTAAAAAAATTGATGCTCCACTGGTGGCACGATCGGATTAATTTTGAGTACGCTGAGTACTGCATGAAGACGATGTTGTGGCACGGTGGCGGCGGGTTGGATGCTTACTTGGATAGTCAAGAATTTATTGATCGATCGCAACAAGCAATCCAAGCCAAAATAAAAGACAACTTCCTGATCCGAGGATTACACAGCCTGTTTCCAGATTTCTTACCAGAACAGGTACGCCAACAGGCTTATTATAGTGCCTTGGGTCAATTCTGGCAAGTAATGAGTGAAATGTTTTTGACTTTATCGGACCGCTACGATCTTCGAGAGATCGAAACCATTCCCCAAGTAGTAGCACATATTCGGGATGGGTTGGTGGCGGCAGCTAACAATCCAATTACCTACGCAGTGAAGATTGAGAACCAAGTTTATGAAATTATTCCTAAATCAGTTGGGTTAACCTTCCTGCCAGATGTAGCCATACCCTATGTCGAGGCTGTTTTTTTCCGAGGTACACCCTTTTTAGGCACAGTTTCATTCAACGCACAAGCTCAACAAATTCCTCCAGAGCAAGCTAGATTTGAATATGGGGCTTTATATGCCGATCCCTTGCCGATTGGTGGTGGTGGGATTCCTCCAACATTACTGATGCAGGATATGCGGCATTACTTACCCGACTATCTACTCAATATTTACCGTCACAGCCTTCGGGGAGAAGATAATTTGCGGGTGCAAATTTGTCAGAGTTTCCAAAAGTCAATGTTCTGTGTAACTAATGCAACGATTGTCGGGTTGGCACCCTACCCTCTCGACACGAGTGATGCCGCCCAACAGCAAGCAAATCAAGTATATTTGGAAAAATGGATGGATAGATTTATCACATCCCGCTTACTGGAGGTTAACAAATAGGACTTGTCCCTAGGGGGTGGCTCTCCCGTACATAGAGTGATAAAATCATTGTGTTTGAAGAGACCAAAGTTGCGAACGCAGATACATCCAAATTCATCTGCGTTCATCTGCGTTCATCTGCGTTCGCAAAAAATTCAATACAATTACAGCCATAATGGAGAGTAAAAACTGGAGCAGATATCCCCATGTCATCTTCTGAACAACGCTTTAGACCTCAGCGTCAACTCAGCAACTATGTTTTGCCGATACTGGTGAGTTTTGTCTTAGTGTTTGTCGTGAGTTTTGCCGTGTTGTTGACTGCTGTACGGCTATTCCCCACAGTATCGCTTCCCGCCACACTGTTGTTGAGTAATTCTCAGATTATAACAACTGCGTCTAGCTTGGCGCAGATACCTGTACCTGCGCCTAGAACGGTGAAATCAGAAACTTACAGCGACTTGGTGAGAACCCCTGGGAATCCGAACACTACTACACCTGCGCCACGGGAGGAAAACCGTAGCTTTATTAGTGAAGCTGTGAATAAAGTGGGACCTGCGGTAGTGCGCATCGATACCGATCGCACTATCACCACCAATATGCCATTCCCTTTCTTTGACGATTCCTTCTTTGGCGGCTTTTTCGGCGACGATTCTCTTTCTAGAGTACCACAAGAATATCATCAGCGCGGTCAGGGGTCAGGTTTTATCATTGACAGCAACGGCATAATTCTCACCAATGCTCATGTTGTCAGTGGTGCCGATACAGTTGTCGTCACCCTTAAAGATGGGCGCATCTTCAAGGGTATTGTACGGGGGATTGACGAGCCTACAGACCTAGCAGTGGTGAAAATTGATGGGCAAAACCTACCAGTAGCAAAACTAGGAAACTCCAGCGATTTACAGGTAGGAGATTGGGCGATCGCAGTCGGCAACCCATTCGGGCTAGATAATACTGTCACAGTGGGTATTATTAGTAGCCTCCACCGCTCCAGCGCCCTGGTGGGCATCCCTGACAAACAGCTAGACTTTATTCAAACTGATGCGGCTATTAATCCCGGTAACTCCGGCGGTCCTCTGGTGAGCAGCCAAGGCGAAGTTATTGGTATCAACACAGCCATCCGCGCCGAAGCTCAAGGAATTGGGTTTGCCATACCCATCGATCAAGCCAAGGCGATTAAAGATGCCTTAGCTCGCGGTGAAAAAATCCCCCACCCCTACATCGGGATTGGGATGCTTACCCTTACCCCAGATCTTGCCAAACAAGCTAAGAGTGACCCCTATTCACCACTTATTTTACCTGAAATTAATGGGGTGTTGATAGTACAGGTGATGCCCTACAGTCCCGCCGCTGCTGCTGGGTTGCGTCGAGGGGATGTAATTGTAGAAATAGGTGGAGAGCCTATTACTACTGCCGATGAGTTGCAGAAAGAAGTGGCAAAAAGCTCCCTCGGTGAGTTTTTGCAGTTAAAGGTGCAGCGGGGCCAACAAGCCAAGCAGATATGGATACGTCCAATGGAACGCAGGATAAAGCCCGGTGGTAATTAGACTGCATCACTAACAGGGCTTACGCAGAATGGGCAGTAGGGGCAATTCCCGGCCGACCGTTGTCCCTACCAACCGCTATATTTAGAGGTAGTTGTCAAACTGAATACGCTGAAGGAAAAGTAGATAATACCAAATCCGAGTTAGCTACCCCCTTTTTCTCGTTACCAGGCTCTGCATGGTAACGCCTTCAGAGGCTCTGCCTCCCGATTCAAGGCACTAACCTCGGTAGCGAGTGCATACCTCTAACTTTCGGCAGAGCCGAAAAGAGTCCGTTCCCAGGCAGAGCCTGGGAACGAGCAAAGGAAAAATGGATAACTGCTTTAGCTGAAATTTATGCTATGGGCTTGAATGATGGCAAAATGTCCAGTTTGCTATACTGAATATATCGAGGGGCAGGTTAAGTATTGCTCTACCTGCGGCTGGGATTTATCGTCCTATCTGACAACGTTTGCTGGGCAAGTACCCGAAGCATTTTTGGAGAAAGCACAGGCAAAACTGGGTTGGTCAAGGCAGATGTGGGCGCGACTGCAATCAACCTTATCGGAATTACAATTACAAGTAGAAATTGGCTATGAAGCGCGAGCGCAGTTGCAAGCGCAAATATCTCAACTTAAAACTCAATTACAGCATTTGCAAGAAGAGCGACAATCGCTAAAACCATCGGATTTGTCTGATGAAATTTATTATATAGATGAACCGCCACTCCAATCCAGTATTGGTGTAAATTACACAAAACTGCGGGAGTTAGTAGGAGCAGGAAAATGGAAAGAAGCTGATGAAGAAACTGTGGTTATCCTGATAAATAAAAATGTCGAAAACTTTCCCTGTGAAGACTTATACATCATTAACCAACTTTGGGCAAAATACAGTATTGGGCGCTTTGGCTTTAGCTTGCAAAAGCGGATCTGGAATCAGTGCGAACACGATGCGTATCAATTTGGCGATCGGGTGGGTTGGCGTCGTGGCGATTCTTGGTTGAACTACTCAGAACTGACATTTAACAACAATGCCGTCCTCGGACATCTTCCTAGTTGGCGGGGTGTTTGGCGGGGGCAGCGGGGTAAGTCGAGTGGGGCGCTTTTCTTCTCTCGCCTCGAAGCTTGTAAACTCTAGAACAAAAACTGCCGACGCGGTTTTAGCCCACATTCCGCACCCCCAAACTTCATCAGGACTTACGCACTGCCTCTATATATAGCGGGTTCGTAGGGGCAATCCCCCTGTGTGTGCCCAGTGTGCCCAGTGTGCGTAAGTCCTGTTCATTTTACTCTTGGGCAAACCTCGAAAGTTAACTCATGCCGATAAAAACACACATTGAACTCTGCAAAAAAGTTCATGTGTCCAAGAATTACAGGTGAAAATGGAGCAACTGTTCCAGACAGAACCAAGCCTCGTGCCTCACTACGAGCCAAGTTTCCGCTCAATGGAATGGAAACTGTTTGATTCTCCCAGACTGCCCCTAGCTGTATCCCAATCTCGTAAGGCAGAACATTGACACTAGCACCTGTGTCCAACAATGCCGTCACTTCTAGAAAACGGTTTTCGGAGGTGAGAATCAAGGGTAAATATGGCATGATGCTCGATCGCCTAAGACTGTCGGTTCGCTCCGTGAATGTGAAACGCTGACTATTAAGCATCGGCTGCTTCTTTTGCTGCCACTAGAAGATCTGACAAAGCTTGAACTGCCTCGCGCTCTGCGTGAGGAGACCAGATAACAGCTTTAGTTGATGCCAGTTGATTCAGAAGCGTATTCTCTGAATCATTCTCTTCACTAGGTTCTAGGCTGCATCCTTCTTCCCTAGCAACTGCCAGAAGGAGAAAGTGGATAAGTCGAAGTTTATCCTGATGAGATAGTTGATTAACTGTAGGCAGAAGTTCGCTGAGTGGCATATTGCTTCTATGAGAGGCTCTAATATAGCAAGTCTAAATCATTTATAAAAATACCCTCACCCCCAACCCCTCTCCCAAAGGGGGAGAGG
>CASBRB010000035.1 GCA_949127975.1 Oscillatoriales cyanobacterium PMM_0019
ACGGGGGAGCGTCAAGCTGGTAGCCCATACTCCCGACGAACTATTTTTGTAAACATAATCAAAGAAATATTGCAAAAAACCTCAATTTATCGCCCTTTTTTTATAATGGAAGAGTAGACGTGCGGTTCGTTATTCCGAAACTAGACAACTAGAGGATGGAATACAAAGATGATAACGTCTTTGATAACTGATTGACCATGTAGGTGAGAACCCTATCCCCCAAGTGCAGGGGTGAAAGCACATCCCTTACGGTAGCGACTAGCCATCAATCCGTAAAGCAGGGGTGAAAGAATAAGTTTCTGGAAGCCTAATCTGGGACTTATCGAGCAAAGTACAAATGGGTAAAGCATTACGCTTGAAGATACGACCGAACCATCGTTAATACAAAACCAGCTAAATAAGGCTGATAAGCTGGGACCAAAAGGTCAAGGCTAGGGAATTGGCGATTTTGATTTCGACCAATATGCACCTCCCATAAACCCGGTGGAAAGTATCATCCTAAAAGTACGTAGAATGGTCTATCGGAACGAAATAACCCACTTTGGCTCTCCAAGAGGTCGAATAATTGGAGTAGGTGCTAACCGTATGCCAACTTGGGAAAAGATTGAGAAAGAAGCCAAGGCTACGGTTAACCCCGTAGATATGCTGACTTTTTCACGGTGAATTGGATGATAGAGTCTCAAGTAAGGGTCAATATGTCTAATACAACGGCTCCGCCGATTGTGGAATGGCACTCGATTAACTGGCGCAAGCTGGAAAGGAAAGTGTTTAAGCTCCAAAAGAGAATCTATGTGCGATTCGTTGAAGCGTAAATCACGGTGAAAGCCCGTACATAACGCTTCCAGCCACAAGGCTGAACTCTCGGAATGATGAGGGTGCAAGTCCCTCCTCTAAGGCTCATAGATGACTCCCTACCTGCCCACACTGAGGAAGCTCGATTCTTCCAGGGTGAAGCTGGGAACAGGGCGCAACCAGACATCTGTTATGAGATGACACTGGCGCTAATGGGGTGTTCCTACGGTGAAAATAGAACCTAGAAAAGCGACCTACTCTTAAGCGGGGCATAACAACAAAACCCCGACTTCACTGGAGTCAATTCCCGCCACACATTGTAGATAGTAGTGGCAAGAGTCTAGGGAATCCAGTGGTCGAATTGGTTACACCTGACGGAAAGAACAATCTAACCGAGGGAACGAAGAAAAACGAACTGAGGGTCTAGGGGAAGTCGAACTCCATGTAGACCAGACGAGCGGATTAATCCCCTCAGTTCGGGTAGGATGCGGCGTAATTGCTGCAAGGTGTTCAGAAAACACGAACTGGAGAAGAGTATGTTTAGACACAGCAGTAGTGCTAGTGAAACTTGGAAAAACCTCCCCTGGAAGAAATTCCAGAAGGACTTATTCCGCCTTCAAAGAAGAGTGTTCAAAGCGATTCAGGTTGGAGACAAGCGCAAAGCTATGTCCCTCCAGAGGTTGATCCTCAAGTCAACCGCAGCCAGGATGCTGGCAATACGTCAAGTAACGCAGCTAAACGCTGGGAAAAGAACGGCAGGTATAGATGGTAAAGCCTCACTCAAACATGAGGAGAGACTGGATCTGAGTGAAAACCTCAGAACCAAAAGTAGCAACTGGCAACACCAGAAACTACGGGAAATACCCATACCAAAGAAAGACGGGACAACCCGCCTTTTAAAAGTGCCGACCATTGGGGATAGAGCTTGGCAATGTCTCGTTAAGTTTGCCCTAGAACCAGCACACGAAGCCACCTTCCACGCTAGGAGCTACGGGTTTAGGACGGGTAGAGGGGCGCATGACGCCCAGAAAATCCTGTTTCTCAACCTCAAATCTGATGCCAACGGAATAGAAAAGCGGGTGATTGAACTCGATATCGAAAAGTGCTTCGACAGGATAAGCCACTCATCAATAATGGACAGACTCATTGCCCCATCAGGCATCAAGCTAGGAATCTTCCGATGCTTAAAATCAGGAGTCAACCCAGAATTCCCAGAACAGGGAACCCCACAAGGGGGAGTGGTGAGTCCCCTACTCGCAAACATTGCGCTCAATGGTATAGAGGATATCCACCAGTCCGTGCGTTACGCGGATGACATGGTAATCATTCTAAAGCCCAAAGACGATGCAGTGGCAATACTTGAGCAAATAAGCCAGTTCCTAGCAGAAAGGGGGATGAAAGTCAGTGAGAAGAAAACCAAGCTAACCGCTACGACAGATGGGTTTGATTTCCTCGGCTGGCACTTCAAAGTGCAGAGCAACGGTAAGTTTAGATGCGTCCCTTCAGCGGACAATTACAAAGCATTCCGTCAGAAAGTAAAACAGATCGTCAACAACTCGAATTATGGTGCTACCACAAAGGCTGAGAAATTAGCCCCTGTAGTTAGAGGATGGAGGAATTACCACCGCTTCTGCAAGATGGACGGGTCGCGCAACTCGCTATACCACATCCAAGCAAGAGCCTACAAGGTGTTCAATAAGGAATCAAAACAAACTCGCTATACCAGCAAGCCACTGCTTGATAAAGCATTCCCATCGGTTCCTTACTCCGAAAACAAACACGTCAATGTCAAAGGGGAAAAATCACCCTACGACGGCGATATCACCTACTGGAGTGAGCGCAATAGCAAGCTCTACGATGGTGAAACCTCTAAAGCTCTCAAAAAGCAAAACCATTCATGTGGACATTGCGGCTTAAAAATGCTTAGTGAAGAGAAGGTACATCTCCATCATGTTGATGGCAACCATAATAATTGGAAGAAAAATAACCTTCTAGCCATTCACGAAAGCTGCCACGATTACCTCCACATGAGCAAAAGCGCAAGCCAAGAACATCAGGAGCTGGATGCACGGAAACGGGCACGTCCAGATCTAACTGAGAGGGGCGGGAGATAATACTCCCCCTCGACTCAACCAAAGCCTCTCAACGTGACGACATCAAACAGCTTCGCAGACTTCAAAAGACTCTGATGAAGTCCTGGTCAGCAAAGGCATTAGCGGTTCGTAGAGTAACCCAGGATAACCAAGGCAAAAAGACGGCAGGAGTGGACGGGAAAAAATCCTTGACCCCAGCAGCACGTCTTAAACTAATAGG
>CASBRB010000036.1 GCA_949127975.1 Oscillatoriales cyanobacterium PMM_0019
AACAGATTGTAGGTTGGGTTGAGGAACGAAACCCAACAAACTACCAGAAAACAGATTGTAGGTTGGGTTGAGGAACGAAACCCAACAAATTACTAGAAAAAGGAGAAACCGTGACTCAAATTGAAGATACACAGGAAGGAAAAAGGCTGATAGAAGACCGCAACCAAACTAAATATTGGAAGCGGTGGGGCTCCTATTTAAGCGAGCGGCAATGGGGAACTGTGCGAGAAGATTATAGCCCGTATGGTAATGCTTGGGACTATTTATCTCACGAACAATCCCGCTCCCGCGCCTATCGTTGGGGTGAAGATGGGATCGCTGGAATTTCTGATAATCATCAGTTACTTTGTTTTGCGATCGCTCTTTGGAATGGTGAAGACCCCATTCTTAAAGAAAGACTTTTCGGCTTAACCAATAGCCAAGGGAATCATGGGGAAGATGTCAAAGAATATTACTTTTATCTGGACAACACCCCTACCCACTCATACATGAAATATCTGTACAAATATCCCCAAGCAGCGTATCCGTATCAATCGTTAGTTGAAGAAAACGGGCGGAGGAAATCAGACCCCTCTAGTTGGGAATTTGAAATAATTGATACCGGGGTGTTTAATGATAACCGCTACTTTGATGTTTTCGTAGAGTACGCCAAGAATACCCCGGATGATATTTCGATCAAAATCACTGTTAGTAACCGGGGACCGGAACCAAAAACGATCCAAATTTTACCAAGCCTCTGGTTTCGTAATACTTGGTCTTGGGGATATCCAGATAAGGAAAAGCCTTATATTAAGCAAATTAAATCTGATTCTGGATTAAGTGTAATAGAAGCCTATACTTCAGAGCATAACTTAGGCAAGAGATGGTTATATTCTGAAGCAGCAGATGCAGTTCTTTATACAGACAACGAAAGTAACTCAGAAAAATTAGGTTGGGGAGCAAACCCTGCTGGGCACTATTTCAAAGATGGCATTAACGATTATATTGTTTCTGGCGGTAAGAAACAAACCGTAAATCCCAACCAGGTAGGAACAAAAGCTGCCGCCCATTACAAATTAGAAATAGGCGCTGGGGAAACAAAAACAATTCGGCTGCGCCTGAGTGACGCTGATAATTTAGCGACACCGTTTGGCAATGATTTTGAAACGGTATTTCAAGTTCGTCAGCGGGAAGCAGATGAATTTTATCAAAGCGTCTGCCCCTTTTCTATCTCAGAGGATATGCGTAATGTGCAAAGACAAGCTTTTGCAGGTATGTTGTGGGGCAAGCAATATTATAAGTACATAATCCAACAGTGGTTGGATGGCGATCCTGGCGAACCGTCGCCACCACCTAAACGTGAAGGCGGCAGAAACCACGATTGGACTCATCTGGTTAACCAGGATATCCTTTCAATGCCAGATACATGGGAATATCCCTGGTTTGCTGCCTGGGATTTAGCGTTTCATACTATTTCTTTGGCGTTGATTGACCCGGATTTCGCCAAACGGCAGTTGTATCTGTTGATGCAAGAATATTATATGCATCCCAATGGTCAAATTCCTGCATACGAGTGGGCATTTGGGGATGTTAACCCACCTGTTCATGCTTGGGCTGCATGGCGTATTTATAAGATAGAGGAAAAAATGTATGGTCATGCAGACAGGGATTTTCTGAATCGCGTGTTTCAGAAGTTAGCACTTAACTTTACCTGGTGGGTGAACCGTAAAGATGCAAATGGTAACAATATTTTTCAGGGTGGATTTTTAGGATTAGACAACATTGGCATTTTCGATCGAAGTGCTAAAGAGCTTCCCACTGGCGGACAGATAGATCAATCAGATGGTACTAGCTGGATGGGAATGTACTGTCTAAATATGCTAAGAATTGCTATAGAGCTGGCTAAAAAAGATCTAGCATATCTAGATATGGTCAGAAAATTTTTCCAGCATTTTCTTCTGATTGCTGATGCTGTGAACAAAGCTGGAGGCGACGAAAATCTTTGGGATGAAAATGACGGTTTTTACTACGATGTTTTGCAACTACCAAAAGATAGGTTGCTGGATGGCAAAGAGTTTATAACTTTGAAGGTGCGATCGATTGTGGGGGTGATTCCAATTTTTGCCGTTGAGGCAATTGACCAAGAATTTTGGGATTCGGCTTCAGGAGCGGAATTTAAAGAGCGGTATGACTGGTTTTTAAAAAATCGCGCTGATTTGACACAACACGACAATATTACCTTGATGGGTACGCAAGGTAATTTAATGAAGGGAACACTGCTTTCAATTGTGAATCCAGATAAACTGAAACGCATCCTGCAAAAAATGCTGGATGAAGCAGAATTTTTAAGTCCCTATGGCATTCGCGCTCTTTCAAAATATCACGATCGGCATCCTTTCACTTTGTCGGTAAATGGAAAAACGTATAAAGTAGATTACGAACCAGCCGAATCCAGAACGGGCGATTTTGGTGGAAATTCTAATTGGCGCGGTCCTGTTTGGTTCCCAGTGAATTTTCTGATTATTGAGTCACTACAGAAGTTTCATCGTTACCTAGGAAATGACTTCAAAGTAGAGTTTCCAACGGGTTCCGGTAAAATGTTGAACCTCTGGGAAGTGGCGCTAGAACTATCCCAGAGGCTGATGCAGATTTTTCTGAAAGATTCTTCTGGTAAGCGCCCTGTTTATGGTGGAATAGAGAAATTCCAAAATGACCCCCATTGGCGGGACTTTATTCTGTTTTATGAGTATTTTCATGGTGATATTGGTGCCGGACTTGGTGCCAGTCATCAAACTGGCTGGACTGGTGTAGTAGCAAAATTAATCCAGCAGTGGGGAGAATATCCCGGAGAAAATAAGGCTCCCGAACCCGATGAAAAAACATTGTCGTGATAAGTCGGGTGGGAATTGCCCACCCTACATTTGGTTTCTCGTTCCACAGAACACTAGCAGGGATTTTTCACTGATATTTGGGAGAGCCCATTATCTCCTATATATACCCAGTAGTATGATAGAGGCGCATCTCGCCAAGCCCCCTACAATAGAAATATTGCCACCCTCTGCGACCCTTTGCGTAAACCTTAGCGAACCTTTGCGTTAAAAAAAACCATGCCCAAATGTCCAATTTGCCAAACTGAATACACCGAAGGAAAAGCCAATAACTGCACCTGCTGTGACTATGACTTAACCCCATATCCAGCAACCATAGGGCAAATCCCGACACCATTCCTAGAAAAAGAGCGAGTCAAGCTAGCCTGGGCAATTAAGCAATGGGCAACAGCTCAAACCCTGCGGGAACA
>CASBRB010000037.1 GCA_949127975.1 Oscillatoriales cyanobacterium PMM_0019
ATATAGCGGGTTCGTAGGGTGCCCCTACGAACCCGCTATATATAGAGGCAGGGCAGTGCGTAAGTCCTGTTAGAATAGGGGCAGCAACAGGGGGATTGCCCATACGAACCGCTATATGTAGAGGCAGTGCTACAGTCCTGAATGTAAAATATGGTATGTCATGTAGTGAATACCTAGAAAACCTAATTAGGGGTGATGGCGAATGAATTCGCCGAGTCGTCTTTCCACCCCGATTTTAAAATACGGTAGCACCATGCCCCCGAACTTAAGAAGGTGTTAGTGCCATGATTGCAATTATTCAGACTACCCCGGCAACAACAGTGCCTGTATGGAAACCTGCCACTTGGGAAGACTACTTAGCCTATCGTGACGATCCAACTATTGATAGAGTGAGGTTATTTTTTTATCAGGATCATTTGTTAACTGATATGGGTTCAGAAGGAATTAATCACGCTATTATCTGCGAGCTTTTTTCGATGATATTTGCATTCTGGTTTAGTCAAAAACCTGAAGAAATATTTAGTTCATTAGGTGGCTGCTTGCTTGAAAAACCTCCACTCAGAGCAGGTGCGTTTGATATTATACTTTACTTAGGAGAGGGCTATCCCCGTTGGCAATCAGGAGAACGGCGATATATAAATTTGAACGAATGGCTTCCTAACTTAGTGGGCGAAATTGCTGACACCACCCTAGCAACCGATCTAGATGAGAAAAAACATTTATATGCTGCTCTGGGAATACCTGAGTATTGGGTGGTTGATGTCCGAGGGCAACTGGTAATAGTTTTTCAGTTGGATGCCAACGGTAATTATCAACAATGCGACTCTTCTTTGGCACTAGCAGGGCTACCTATTTCTCTGTTAGAGCAAACTGTGGCACTTCTAAATCAAGGAACTAATGGCAGTGCTGCTCTCTGGTTTGCTCAACAAATTGCTAATCTTAATCAGGATGCTGAAGAAAAATAGCGCTAATTGATTAGACTTAGTGGGAGGCTCTCTCGCGTCTCATCGCTATTGTTTATGACCCTTCAACTCACGAGGCACTTTAGCTAGGTAATATGAGCGTAACCGTTCCCATTCAAGCCATCAAAATCACCCCAGGTAGCCAGATTATTATCCCTAACCTTTCCTGGCAAGACTTTGAGCAAATTCTCGACGACTTAGGAGAAAAGCGCAGCAGTCGCGTCACTTACTATCGAGGAACCCTAGAAATTATGTCCCCGTTAGCATTGCACGAACGTCCCCACCGAATTATTGCCGATATCATCAAAACAATACTGGATATACAAGAACGCAATTGGGAAGATTTTGGCTCAACCACCCTCAAACGCCCAGAGATTGCTGGCATTGAACCAGATACCTGCTTCTACATCCAAAACGCCGATCGAGTGCAAGGCTGTGCTAACTTGGATTTGAAAGAGTATCCACCCCCAGATTTAGCTATAGAGTCCGATGTCACCTCCAAAACAACCCTCGATGCCTACGAAGCAATGGGCGTTCCCGAAGTGTGGATTTACCGCAACAAACAACTAAAAATTTACCTTCTTTCTAATGAAGGCTATGCTGAAACTATCAACAGTCCTACTTTTCCCGATTTACCTTTAATAGAACTAATTCCTGAACTGGTACAAAAAGCGATCGATAAAGGAACCAGTAAAATGCTACGTGAATTAAAAACCTCAACTCCTAGCCTCTAATAATTGGGCTAATTTCAAAAATACATTTATATCTGATAGACTACCATCTATCAACCGTTCATTAGTTTGGAACTTGAAAAACCCCCGCCTATTGCCAACATTACCCTATCTGACATTGCTACTTTGGGTAATGCCGCTACTACTCATCAGAAGCGAACAACAAAGCCTGATGGCTCATGATGAATGCGTTTACGCCGTGCAAGCTCGTTCCATCCTGGAGTTAGGCGACTGGGTAAATCCTGGGGGCGATTTCCCGTATGATCGCACTATAGGCATTCAATGGCTAATTACTCTTGGCTACATGCTGTTTGGCGTTAGTGAGGGTACAGCCCGCCTGCCCAGTTTTATCGCCTCTGTAGTAAGTGTGCTGCTAACTTACAACATCGGGTGCATTCTCTTAAATCAGCGTTTAGCGTGGCTAGGAGCTGCTATTCTGGGCGTCACACCTTTATGGGTGCAATATGGGCGCTTAGCAACTCAGGATGCCACGCTAGTTTGCCTAGAACTGTTGGGCATCTGGGCACTGCTGCAAACAGAAAGGCAAATAAAGTATCGTCCGTATTGGGCTATTTTAGCAGGCGCTACTGTCGGCTTGGGCTTTTTGATCAAGGGATTTATGATCGTACCAGTCACAGTTGCCCTACTACCTTATTTAGTCTGGGAACATCAGCGCACCCGCCATTTATTGAATCCCTGGCTCTACCTGGGGTTAATTTTGGGGGCAATTCCAGCTACAGCTTGGCTATGGCTGAGTGTATCCCGATATGGAGCGTCCCCATTACAACAATTGGTAGGTAAAGTGTTCGTGTTAGGGGAACATGAATATTTAGGTACTACCCCTTTTTATTATTTCTGGAATATTCCTGCTAATGCCTTTCCCTGGTCTTTATTTGCTATTGTTGGTGTAATATTAGTATGCCGCTCTGCTAAATTCAAGCTCCTACTAAAAACCCATCACTCTTTTCTCCTGTTGGTAGGGTATCCGATTGTATTATTTATTGAGTTAACCATTTTTAAGACTCGCACTCACTACTACCCGTTGCAGCTTTTCCCATTTATGGCTTTACTGGCAGCGGTAACTTTTGAATGGCTTTTGAGTATATATACAAAACAAATTACTAGACACAAGTGGGTGTTAGCAACATTAAGTTATGGTTTTGGCGGTTTAGCTTTACTGTTGGTCGTGTTGAGTGTAACAGTAATTTTTATCCACATCCCTGGTGTGAAATCACCACAAATTTACCAATTTGCCAGCATTGCTCTCGCTTTGGGATTAGGCTGGGGAATGTTGCTAGTGGTGTGGAGGAATCGTCATCAAGGTAGGGATTTGGCGTTGTCAGCCCGTAAGTGGCTAGCCGCTTGGTTGATTGGTTGCTGGTTGGCTCTAGCAATGTTGGGGTTGACAGGGTTATGGGGCGATTATAATTCTGACTTGAAAACGTTTTTAAGGCAAGGTGCGATCGCTTCTACCCTCAGATCGCACTCGACTAACTTTGTAGTACAAAATTCAATGGATAGCCGCAATCATAAAACTCGTCTAGTGTTGCGCTTTTATACTCCCCATTTAGGGCAGAATTGGCAACAGGTTTCACAGATACCACCTGGGGGTTACGCATGGGTAAGCCCACAACTAGCAGTGCCGCCATCTTCCCACTATATCATTATAGGTACTATTAGGGGATGGCAGTTAATTGCTGGAGTTTAGACTGTCGATCGCCCTGAGGGCGTTCAATGGTCTGAAATCCAGGGATTTACGGTTCAAATGTTCGGGACAAGAAACTTTTGTGATAGTGTGATAGCTAGGGAGCAAAATTTTAAATCTGATGTCTTGCTTCACATTTAGTCAGTTACACATTTAGTAAGGCTCTCTATATGGCAATTACTATCGATTCCGCCCGTGGGATTTTTCCTGGAACATTATCGGCTGATGCAGTACCGGCTTTGACTGCACGGTTCAACCAACTCAATACCGAAGATCAACTAGCATGGACGTGGTTCGCTTTCTTGGAGATGGGCAAAACCGTCACAGTTGCAGCTCCCGGTGCAGCCAGTATGCAGTTTGCCGAAAGAACCCTCAACGATATCAAGAAAATGACCTTTGAGGAGCAAACTCAGGTTATGTGCGATCTGGCAAACCATGTAGATACCCCCATTTGCCGCCTCTATGCTACTTGGTCGCCTAATATTAAGCTAGGTTTTTGGAATCAGCTTGGGGAATGGATGGAGCAAGGCAGTGTCGCGCCCATTCCGCCTGGCTATCAGCTTTCAGCCAACGCTACTGCTGTACTCGATACCCTCAAAAATCTGGAACAAGGGCAACAAATCACCGTTCTACGGAACTCCGTTGTAGATATGGGATTTGATGTAGACAAATTGGGCAGCTACACCCGGATTTCTGAGCCCGTGGTTGCGCCTAAAGAAAAGTCGCAGCGCACTAAAGTCACCATTCAAGGACTTGACAACTCAACCGTATTGAGCTATATGGATAACTTGAATGCGAATGACTTTGATGAACTGATTAATCTGTTCGTGGCAGATGGTGCTTTGCAGCCTCCTTTCCAAAGACCGATCGTTGGCAAAGATGCCATCCTGCGGTTCTTCCGAGAAGAGTGTCAGAACCTCAATTTGATACCAGAGCGCGGTGTGGCTGAACCTACAGAAGATGGCTACACTCAAGTGAAGGTTACAGGCAAGGTTCAGACCCCTTGGTTTGGCGCAGCAGTGGGTATGAATATGGCTTGGCGTTTCTTGCTCAACCCTGAAGGCAAGATCTTTTTCGTAGCCATTGACTTGTTAGCCTCTCCCAAAGAACTTCTGAACCTGGTTCGATAGGAAAACTCTAGAGAATAACGATCGCGGGAAGCGCTCTTTTAACTAAGAGCGCTGAATTACCCTCAACTACTAACTACCACACAAATTTCAGATTGAGTCAATGCAACGTGAGTGAAGCTGAGTGGACTGATATCGAGAAGAAGATAGCTCGAACTGCTTTTAATCAAGCCTACGATCGAGAAGTTGAGGCTTTGCTTAAACAAGTTCGCGAACAAGCAAGCACACTTGTCGAATTGAGCGATCTTTGGCGGTTACACGATTTCTTGAGCGCTAGAAGGTATGAATTCGAGGGGAAGTACGACTACCAATACTCTGTTCTGCTCTTTGTGTTTGCTGGATTGATCAAGGAAGGCTGGATCGATCTGAACGAACTGGATGGGCTGGATAAAGATAAACTATCTAAGGTTGCTGCTTTGGCACGAATGTAGCTTGGTTTGGTGATTAGCTAATAATGACCAATGATACCACATCCTTTGGCATGTTAATTAAATATTTTAACGCAAAGGGCGCAGAGGTTTACGCAAAGGGCGCAGAGGAAGCTGCAATCACAGGACTGTAGCACTGTCTCTACATATAGGATTCGTAGGGGCAATCCCCCTGTGGTTGCCCCTATATATGCCGTATCTACATATAGGATTCGTAGGGGCAATCCCCTGTGGTTGCCCCTATATATGCCGTATCTACATATAGGATTCGTAGGGGCAATCCCCCTGTGGTTGCCCCTATATATGCCAGTGTGCTACAGTACTGAATCAGTCTGATTTCAGCGGAAATGATGTTAATTATGAAGTCTGTGGAACCGTTCCCAGGCTTGGGGTAAGTTCAGCTTCATTACAGAAGCTACTGCTTTGAGTAGCTTAACTTCACGGACTGTTGGATTTAAAGTTTGAGCTATATTTAAGGCTTTTTCTGCTGCTTGTGGTTGGAGATTATATAGATGAATAAACCCTAAATAAGTCCAAGCGTAGGGATTGGTTGCGTCTAGTTGTACGATTTTTTCTAAGGTTTTTAAAAGAGGCTGCACTTGACGCTGCAATACTTGCGTTAATGCTAAAGTATAAGCTAAATCAAGATTGTTAGGTTCAATCTGTATGCGGTAGGTTAGGGCTTCTTCTTCTTGGAGTAAGTAATCTTGTATCGGGTCATACTGGTTTAATGGAGCAATTTCCTTGAAGACTAAGTCTAGTTTACCTTTAGATAAGTCAGAACCCAATTGTTGCAGTTTGGTGATTAAATCTAGCTCTGGGGCTGGTGCTGGTGAGGCTTTGGGGTTTAAGGTTATCTGCACTGGTGGTACGTCAAGGGGATAGGTGGTGCCCGTTTTACGATTAAGGTAGACGGCTTTGAGTGTGTACGTACCTGTTTGCGCTGATGGCAGCATTGCCAGTCTTTCCACTACCCGGAACCCCTGCGTTGGCAATGGGGGTTTAGCTCCTGCGTATAATTGCCCTAGCCCAATTCCACCATCGTGCAACCACTTACCTGTTTCCCCTTGCCAGGTGAGCAATACTAAGCCTTCTTGCAGTTGTTTCCAAGGTCCGGAGAATTGGTAAGTAACTGGCACTGGCTTACCTGGTAGTGCCTGTGTTGGTACTGTCACTGCCTCTAGCTTGACTTTATCTAAAGATTGTGTTATTGGCTCTACTGTCACGGGCGGTATACGGCGATGATATAGTTTCAGTTGATTGCCATCTGGTAGCAGCCAGGTTCTTTGGAGTTGTAAGTCGGGACTTTGCTCAATTGCTGTCTGTAAGGCTTTTTGAGATTTATCATTTCTTGGTTCCCCAGTTTTGGTAAGATACCAGACTAGCGATCGCACATTTTGGGGACTTTGTTTCACGGAAAATGCTAGTTGACGACCATAAACTTGGAAATCCGCTAAATTACCATAGTAGTCAATATTAAATGGATTCATTTCAGGCGTATAAACAGGAATCACACCAATATTTGAGCGCAAGTAAGGAGCTGTTCTGACTACTTCCGCGATCGCTTCACTGTGATGCCAAGGTTTGCCTAAATAAGCTAAATGCCTCCCCCAACCTAATTTATGGGCACCTGGAACTGGAAACAAGTTAAACACTAAAAGCACACACGCTACTGCTACCGTTCCCCATCGCAGCCATTGCCCCCAACGACTAGACCAAATAGTTAAGCCACGAGCTAATATCAGCGCTATTACTGGCACGTAGGGTGCAATAAAACGCACATCTTTATTGGTTCCCAAAGAGCAAAGAATATAGACTCCCAAACAAAATGCTGCCAGCCATCCCCAACCGGATTTGGGATTATTAAGCTGTAGGTTAGATTCAATAATCTGTTTTTTGCCTCTTACCCAAAATCCAAATGCCAAAACCCAACACCCTAAAGGTACTAATAACAAAGGCCAGGAAAGCATATCAGGAAGTATTTTCCCATAGTGCAGCCATCCGGCAATTGTATTCGGTCCAGGATGTCCATGAGATTTTCCTACAGCATTGGCAGCCACAGCAGAGGTGATGATTATTAGCCAATTAGCTCGATACCAGGAGCCACAAATCAGCCACGTTAGCCCAAGGGCAATGCCCAGTTGCAGTAACCTTTCCCAATTTCTTTTGAGCAAGGTTTCTCCTAATAGCCAAAAGCCGGGTACTAAAAAAAACAATAATCCCGTCGGTTTGGCTAACATGACTAATCCGAACCCTAAACCAAAGCTGATGCTCCAAAGCCAACTTTGGCGGCGCGTGCGGGCATCTCGCCACCAAGTCAGACTGGCAAAAGTGAATATTACTACTGTTGTGATGCCATAATCCAGTAAGTAATCAATCCGCAAAAATACTAAACTGGGAAATAGCAAGCACAATCCCGCTGCCCATAAACCAACTTGAGGCGTAAATAAATGTTTCCCTAGTTTATATACAGATAACAATAAAATGGCTGTAAATAGTAAATTGACCAGTATTGCTTGATGGTAGCCACGCCCAAATATATTGAAAAAAGGTACGGTTACTAAGTACACGAACGGTCCGCGATAGGTTGGTGATTGCTGCCACAGTTGATGCCACCACTCGCTGGAAAAAATCTGGGGATGTTGTAATACTCGCCAATAGTTAAGCGATCTAGTAAGATGATCGCTTTGATCCCAAGATGGGATGGAACCATCTAAGATTAACCACAGGCAGTCGCAAACAGCCGCAGCAAACCATAGAATAAATAAGATGGCAGCGTTGTTATTGAATAATTGAGATTTGCGAAAAAGTAGCTGTTTATTCATCCCCTGCCTAATCAGATTAATTATTGAAACGCAAAGGTACGCAAAGGTAAGCGCAAAGTACGCAGAGGGAATTTTTAGTCTGCGTACCTTTACGTTTATTTCCTATCAATCATAGGTGATGAGAGATATCCCTTGGATCTGCAACACGTCGTCAGGTTCTTTAAGGCTTTCACTCATAATCACCGGAACCACCGTCACCGTAATTTCGCTGGTTTTATCTACGATTTTGTGTAACGCATCTGTTATAATAATGCG
>CASBRB010000038.1 GCA_949127975.1 Oscillatoriales cyanobacterium PMM_0019
AGTCCAGGTAGACTTACCTAAAATTTGCAGCTTGCTTCATCAGGGCGATATTTATTTGGCATAATACTCAATTATGCCTAACTTTGCTTAAGAAGTCAAGCCATTAACTCAAGCTCCCTCTCCTTTTTAACCCACTTGGTGATTATTTTAAAATATATCTCGTCTAAATAAGTAGGTGGGATATTTTCAGTCAGATTCAGTCCTGCATCACCACAATGCTCGCACAGTACCAGTCTGAGTGCTTTTACTATGAGGCTGGTTGGTACCTAGGATGGGAACCATCAGCGCTTGTACTTCGTCTGGAGTGGCGTAGCCATCAAAGGCTTGCCAATTGAACGGAATAGCAGTACCTTCCCGATTTTCTTTGTAAATCACTTCACTAGGATTTCTAATCCAAGGTAGTACGTTGTCACCGAGCAGAGTCTGTCGCAGAAATCTGATGCCTGCCGCATGGCGTGCCTCGACGCTGTGAATTTCTAAGGCTCCTGCTAGCACGGGTTTAGCTGCAACACCTGCTGCCAGCAAGGAAGGCAGTTGCCCTTTATAGGCTGCTACTCCCAAATCTTCAATGTATTGTACCGCTAGTAGCAAATCTTCAAGCTTGGCAAAGGGATTGCGACCTAAAATAGCTTTGTAATTAGGGCTTTCTGGAAGATTAATCGTATCGGGATCGCCGCCAAGGGTTTTTAAAATAGCCGACAAGTCCTCAACGTGCCTAATGTCCTCTTCTCCAAAGGAAACGATCGCGTCTTGAGCTACCTGCGGTATATTTTTCAAACTACCATTTTCAACTGCCAGCATGGCACGGTTATAAAAATCCGCTTCTAGCTTTTCTAAAATTAGGGCGGATTCCACAACTTGCCGGGGAGTAACTATCGCACTCTGAGCGTAAGCTGGTGCGCTTGAAATACCAAGCAACAGTGATAAAAATAGTACCCCCAATATTAACACGGCATTTTTGGTACTAGCTAACATTTTGTCGAGGATGCGATCGCACATTTCTAGTTTAGGCAACCAGTTTCCCATTTATAGGGTTTTTCAATATATTCAGCGATTTTACAATACCCACAATCTGTCTGGGACTGTACAATTCATCATAGGCACGACCTTGAAAAGGATTGAGACTATTTACTATAGTAGCGCTTTTTACCGCCGCATCGCTATCGGGCTCGGTAGCAGGGCGTTTTAGCACCTCCCGTATTCCTGCCGCATGGCGAGCTTCAACACTCACCATAGAAGCAACCGCCAGTAGGAAGGTAGGGTTAGTTAGGCTTAATCCTGCCCCATTGTATGCGTGTACGCCTAGATCTGTGAAGGTGCAAACCGTGTTCAAGATTTTCTGGCGATCGGTTAATATAGCTGCTAGCCCAGCTTGATTAAAACTGAGATCCCTCGATTTGAATATAACTTTACTTCCTAGGAGATTCCGCAAAAATTCCACATGCTTAGCTTCATGAGCGGCAAAGGCTTGGATATATTCTAGTTGTTGGCCGCTTATTTTACCACTCTTGACAACTGCTGCATAAAATGCTAATTCAATTTCCTCAAACAACAAAACGAAGTTGAGGAAGCCAAAATCATCAGCATTAAATGTCAGAGTGCTAATCTGGTTAACTTGGGGCGCAGTTAAAGCTAATGGTATTTGTGTTATTGCCACTGTGCCAAAACTTAGAAAACTCCATTTTAGTAAAGCACGTCGCGAGAACAAAACCATAAGCTCATACCAAGTTAGTTAATTTACTGTTAGGGTAGTTTACAGTTGATAGGTTAGCTGTAAAATCTTTAGATGAAACCCGATCGCATTGCACCCGGCCCAGGTCAAGAGTCAGTATGGGATTATCCGCGCCCACCGCGTCTAGAACTATCACCCAAGCAAATCCAGGTAATTTTCAATGGCATTACCATAGTAGATACCCACCGTGCCCAGCGCGTACTAGAAACCAGCCAGGCTCCCGTCTACTACATTCCACCAGACGACATACAGATGGAATATCTGGTACGCACTAACCACCAGTCGTTTTGCGAGTGGAAAGGTAATGCAGCTTATTATACAGTAGTAGTTGGGGACAAACAGGCAACTAACTGCGCTTGGTTCTATCCCAACCCAACACCTGCTTTCGCGTCAATCAAAGACTACATCGCCTTTTATCCCCAAATGATGGATGCCTGCTACGTAAATGACGAACAAGCGCAGCCGCACCCAGGTAATTTTTACGGCGGCTGGATTACCAGCGATATTGTGGGACCATTTAAAGGCGCTCCAGGTACTTTGGGCTGGTAGCCGCCGAGATCATTCTAAAATGCGCTTAACGAATAAGATATGACTAATCAATCTCCCATCCCAGTAGTAGTTAACGGTGCGGTGGGCAAAATGGGCCGCGAGGTTATCAAGGCGGTTGCTCAAGCAAACGATATGACTCTCGTCGGTGCCATAGACCACAATCCAGAATACCTAGGTAAAGATGCAGGCGAAGTGGCAGGATGTGGTGCAGTAGAAGTTCCCATCTTGAATGACTTACAAGGCACTCTAGTCATGGCAACCCAGGAAAAGCAACTGGGTGTGATGGTGGACTTTACCCACCCTAAAAGTGTTTATGAAAATGTTCGGACTGCTATAGCCTACGGTATCCGCCCAGTAGTCGGCACCACTGGACTTAGTGTAGAGCAAATCCAAGACCTTGCCGAATTTGCCGACAAAGCCAGCACGGGCTGCCTAATTATTCCCAACTTTTCTATAGGGATGGTATTGCTCCAGCAGGCAGCAATCCAGGCATCCCAATATTTTGACCACGTTGAAATCATCGAACTCCACCACAACCAAAAAGCTGACGCCCCCAGCGGCACAGCTATTCAAACCGCCCAATTGCTGGCAGAAATGGGCAAAACTTATAACCCAGCAGCGGTTGAAGAAACAGAAAAAATACCAGGTGCCAGAGGCAGCCTTGCCGATGAAGGTATTCGCATTCATAGCGTTCGCTTGCCTGGTTTAGTTGCCCACCAGGAAGTGATTTTTGGTGCTATTGGTCAAGTTTACACCCTCCGTCACGACGCCTTAGATCGGTCTTGTTATATGCCTGGAGTTCTCCTAGCAATTCGCAAGATTCTCCAGCTAAAATCTCTGGTCTATGGTTTAGAAAAAATTCTGTGAATTAGCAATAATTATTTATGACCGTTTGGAGTATAGCAAACTGATGTTAATTCCACTCAATCGGACGAAATTTGAACAACTGGTTCCTATCCTTGCCACCGGTCTTCAGTATGCCTACTACTGGGGTAAATTCCCCGACTTGTTGAAGCGGGTGATGATTTCTGTGGTTAGCCTCTGCGTGGTGGTTTTTATTATCGGTAATATTATTCTAGGAGAGGGGGGGGTGACGCTGACACTGGCAGTAATTGCTGGTCTTTACTGGTTATGGGCACCTGTGTTTTGGGCGAGTTGGCGTAACTTCCAAACCCGTCGATATGCTTACAGTGGCTTCTTGCGGGGTGAAGTGTTGGATTTGTTTGTGTCAGAAGAATTAATTGGCTCTGAACAAACTGTCAACAATCGTGGGCAGTTAGTGATCGTTGAAAACCGGGAACGACGACTGAATTTAGAGGTGGGCGATGAAACGGGATTTACTACTCAACTGCAAGCACCGTTACGTCGCGAACACCAGGATATCGCTCCCGGTCAAATCGTTGAAATGATAGTAATGTCTAATCGCTCTGATCTCAGCTTGATTGGTAAGGTATCAGAGCTTTACATTCCCAGTCAAAATCTTTGGGTGAGTGACTATCCTTACCTACAACGGAATGTTTTTATTGATGTCAGCCGTCGGCTGCAAAATGTTGATGATTCCTCCTACTCTACAAATCGTTCTGTTAAGTCTAGACGAAAGAAGCGAAAGTAAGGATTGTAGGTTGGGTTGAGGAACGAAACCCAACATTACATCGGCTTGCAGCCGCGTGAGGTCGGTGGGATTGTAGCGTCGGCGACGCTGTGCCCACCCGACTGCAACACGCTGTAAAATCAAATCCACATCGTTTCAACAGGTTTAATTTGTTGTTAATTCCTTCAACTATATCCGAAAGATCCAGTATTGCCCCATTGACTTATGCTACAATTCAACTGTCGCAAATATTTGAGAGGTATCGATCGGATGACTAAGCGATTAGATAATCAGACAACTAAAGTTGACTTACCCAAAGAATTTGTTGGCAATTGGGAAGAAATCAAAGATAGGTTGCTTTAAATGAACAATTTATCTCTAGCTATTGCTGGGACAGCGCTATCTAACTCTCTTACTTATGACTCCTGGATGCAGTGCTTATCTAGCAACTTTTGGAACAAACTGTCGGATGCCCAGAAAGATGTTCTTTGAAGGCTTTGGACAGCCGCAGGTAGATCGATGAGTTTCATCGTCGCGGCTTGGTCTAGAATTCCAAGGATGCCCGCGATCGCAAGCTTTCTTTCCGTCGCGGTGCGCCTAGCCTTCATATCATCTAACAAGAGTAAATCTGCATTGAGTTCTTGGGCTAAAAGAATGGCTGCACGTTCTCCTTGATCGAGTAGATCGACAATTACATCCGAAGGTTGGCTGACAAACTGAATTTTGAGCCAAGTGGGTGGCTCTGCAATCCAGGATTGGACAGATGAGGGGGCAGATACATCAGACAGTTCGTTGTAAACTTCCTGTGGAATGATAATTTGCTGGAACATTTCCGGCAAAAGGTTGATGTGCCCAATCAGGATTAGGTAGTTGATTGGGGAGGTATTAGACACAATAATCATTTTTGAGCTAAAACATTGCGAATAGCTTGTACATCCTGTTCTAAGTCGTCTTCGGTGTGAACCAAGTAAGCTTTTTCACGTTTGAGGAATTCGTAGGTTTCCCAACGAGAGGCGAAGTCGAGCATTCGGCGAACTTCAGCGGCTCCAATCCGACCTTGGCGATAGCTGTCAGCCGCGATGAGTTCCAGAATGCGGCGAGAAATGTTGGTCGATTGCAGTTGCATTTGATGAGAAATATCGTCGGGAAGTTCAATCGAGATTTGCATGATGGTACTACCAGTGATAAATCTATTGTTTTTGACTAATACTTTGACGCGGTAGCATATCTCGTAATCTCGTTCCTAGGCAGAGCCTAGGAACGAGATTGAGGAGGCTCTGCCTCCCAATGGGTGTTACCTCGTAACTAGGGGACTAATCTGTTGGGTTTCGTTCCTCAACCCAACCTACAACTACAACTACATCATGTTGGGTTTCGTTCCTCAACCCAACCTACAACTACATATAGCAGTTGGTAGGCTTAGCCGACAGCGCTATTTTGCTGCCCATAAGCTTCCCATGCCAAGTCAACCAACCCGTTGACAATTGCCGCTGCCACTACCGAACTACCCTTGCGACCATCAATAGTAATGTGAGAAATCTGAGAATCTCTTAGTCGTGCCTTAGCAACATCCACATCCACAAAACCTGAAGGAGTGCCGATTACCAGTGCTGGTCGAATTTCCTCTGCTTCAACTAACTCGACAATGGTAGTTAGTGCCGTTTGCGCTTGACCGATAACGAAGATGGCTTCTGGATAGCGTTTGGCTAGGGTTTCTATGCCCCAAGCCGCTCGCGTTCTTTCTTTTTGTGGTCGCGTCCAAGCTTCCATACTGCAATACACCGGATTGGCAAAGGTGTTTTGAATATTGGGTGTAATGCCAACTTGCACCGTCGGAACATCTACCACAATTGTGCTACGAGCAGCTATTGCTGCTGCCCCAGCTTGCAGACTGCGCTCAGAAAAGCGAATTAAAGATTTATATTCAAAATCAGCGGTGGCGTAAATTACCCGCCGCACAATCTCGTATTCGGCGGGTGCGAAGGTGTGAGAACCGATTTCTCGGTCAATTATTGCTAGACTTTGGGCATCTGTAACGTGCCATTCCATAGCGCTAGGCGTCCAGTAAATATATATTACGTTGACTTTAGCTAAATCCAGTCAACAGCCAACGTTAAGTTTCGGAAGCGGAAGAGTGAGCGATAAACGGAGACAGGTAAGCCACTAATAAACCGATGAGAAACCCAGCAACGTTACGAAACAAAGGTAACCAATCTGAAGTTCGCGATACTACCGGTCCGATTCCAAAGGCGATAAACAGAATTCCCCACAGCGGGGAGAAAATTAAAGCCCACTGCCAAGCAAAAACTTCTCCCGGTTTACGCGGTTGAGCGGCAAATCCACACACGACCCCACCAATTATTGAGGTAATCAGGGTAAGAATCCACTGCTCTCGCGGTAAACCAGGCACGACACGGCACCCCCCCTGACGCAGACAGGTTTTGATTGATTTTAAGGATTCCAGGATCGCTCCATCTTCCCCGTGTTCCCGCACAAAGAACAGGTTACCATAACGGGTTTGCAATTCAATCCAGAAGCTACGAGGCATTAATTCGTAGATGGCGTCGCCAACGTTGAAATTTAAGATATTGCCGCCGCGTTCGTCTGCCACTAGCAAAACACTTTTGTCATCCAACCCCCAAAAATCTTTGACTGCTCTACCGGGTGTGCGGTCAAATTGCGTCAAAACTCGCAGTTTCCAACCTGTCTCGGCTTCAAATTTATCCAAATCTTTAGCTAGTGCCTCTTCCTGAAAACTGGTCAGCGCCCTGGCTAAGTCTATCACTGGTGTTGGAGTATCGGGCAGTAATTCGGGATTGTCGTAAGCATAAGCCGTCGGCGCGATCGCCCAAACTGAAACTGCCAAAACCAACGCCGCTAATGATACCACAATTCGTTGCAAAAACGGATGCTGCATAGCCTATTTTTATCTAACTTCCTACCGTGGACAGTCAAAGGATGTTTTTACTCTCATGAGAGAGCAAAAATTATTAATTTCTTTACACTTCTTTACGTAAATTTAATAATACACGATTTTGATAACAAAAAAAGATCCGGCCAAATGCCGGGATCGTTTGCCAAAGCGAACCTCTAAGGGCAGCGCTTTAGCATGTAGCGTTATATTAATAATCTTCTGACTCTATTGACTCCAAATCCCGATCGTGCATTGAGTAAGCAGAGGCTTCATCAACGTCTGAATCCGGTGGCTGACGCTGGCGTAGGTTCGTGCGATTACCAAAGTCCGGGCGCGATGGCCCAGTATCTGAGAATGTCGAACTGCGGTTGCGAAGATCTAGAGCAGATCTTTGATCTGGTGGCAGGCGATCGACAGATCTCCGTCCATTAGTGGGACGGTTGAAGGCTTTCCAGGCAGCTTTGACACCCGCAAACACACTGCGAGTATTTACCTGCACTTTCTGAGCTTGCTTCTTAGCACCACTGACACCTTCATCAACTTGTTTAGCGACTTGACTAGCACTTTTGACGCCTTGGTTGATATCATCGGTCAAGTCACTGATTTCCAAACCAGTCAGACGGATAGCTTCCAGGGTAGGGGGTAGTTCGCGCCTGAGGGTGTCAAATAGTTTTTCTGCACTACGAGCTGCGCGTGCTAACTCCTGTACTGCTGGCAGCAGCGCCACCAGGACAGCCGCTAAGCTAACTGCTACTAGCAGAATAGACAGTCCTAAGAAAAATAGGGGGTCAATCACTACAGTAAAGCCTATAGCTTGTAATCAGGAACCGTCGGACGTGACTCAGGGGGCACTTCCGCTTTGTTTTGCTTCAGAATCTGACGTTCTCGCTGACTAGCATCAAATCCAGCCGCGAGCGCTTCCTGTAGTCGGTTAAGAGTTCGATCCCAGTTAAGCAGTGCTGATTCTGAGAGGCGGTCTGCTTGCAGTTGTACGCTAGTGGATACATCTTCTGCTAAATCCGGTAGGGCTTCAGCAGATTTCTTTAACAGTTGTCGCGTCTCCCGTCCACTGCGAGGAGCAATCAGTAACCCAGTCACGGTGCCCATCACCGTGCCCAGCAACATACCACCAATGAACGATCCAGCACTTGTTTTTGACATCTTCTGGTCTGATACTTTTAATCCGGACATTCACTGACAAAACAGACAGTTAATCGCCAGTAAATGCCAAATATAGCACTTTCCTCAGTTACCTGAGTAATCATGGTGGTATCCCACAAAGCCTTGAGAAGTATCCCTACCCCTTTTCAGGGAAACGAATTACACCTATAATTCAGTCTAGCAAGTCATCAGAGACTGTCAAGCTGTCAGCACCCCGCTCTCTCATAGACGGGGCTTCATGCCTCTAACTTTAGATAGCTGACCAGCCTAAGTCCCAGAAATGGGGAAACTACGTTATCGGCAAGAGTTTAATTATAGACCTACCGAGGACAATGCGTCGCCAGTTCCATGCTCTAGAACCGAATGGTTAAACAGTCATACGAGGGGTAAGACAGTGCTGTTTGGATAGTACAGACCGATAACTTTGGCTAGGCGAACTTTACTTGGAATAGCGAGACTTCCCAATACCAAGGGAATTTTAGGCAAGGACTATTCCTCTGCTTGCCTACCCCGAAAGGGGGGACAGCTAATTAATTAGCCGAGTCGTGTTTCATCCGTGGGCTAAAGCCACACGGTTTCCACACTCCCGAAGGTTTTTAGATGAAGGGATGCGATTTTTCTCTACCAGCTTGAGCATATTGGCGACGAAAGTACTGTATGTCCTGGAACACGCACTCAAGCGTAACAACTCTATCTTTGACGTGCTCTCCGATCTAAAGATACAGGAATTCCGGGGAATTACCTCCCTTTCCCTTTCCCTTTTAGGCTGCAATTTTATCTGCGGGGACGGGAATACCTCACCTTAAAAGGGCGTCTTTGCCAAAATTTCTGGATAAAACTGAGTAGCATCCCAACTTGCTGCAGTTTTTGCACTTTATCCTCAAATCCCTGATACCGCTCTCTGAGGCTATGAGCGCCCTTTTGCCCCTTAGATATTACCTGTGGCGCACTGATAAGCCCGTTATTGGTACTTCGCTCAATATTCGTCAAGGTATCTGCTGCTTTTGCCAGGACCGATCTGATTTTCCATATCTGCCAAGCGGCATAGAAGCAACCTAGGGAGATCAGAGTATTGATAACTATGACGACTATTACCATCTGCTTTTAATGTACCTATGCCAGGAGGCAGAATTGAACTGCCGACACGGGGATTTTCAGTCCCCTGCTCTACCAACTGAGCTATCCCGGCGCTGATATTCGGTACTTTCTAAGATTAGCAAATTTAACGGAGCTTGGCAAGCCTTTATCAGCAAATTCGCAAAAATCTTTTTTCTTGCACCCTAACACAGCTTACCGCCAGCCACCGATCGGGCGTTTCACCCAATTTTTCCATTATAACCGAACTGCAAGCCCCCTAGGGGCATAGCACTGGCACTTCCCATGTGGTATCTTGGAATATTTTTATAAAGCTATTGATAATAATTTTCAATAAAATATTGACAGATAGCCTAAAATCTGAGTATTGTACAGAGTATCTTCTTAGGAAAAAGGCTCATTAGCTGAGAAAAAATCATAGTAGAAGCACAAAGCTGACGAGCTTCGCCCTAAGAAGCTGTAATAGGTGTGAGGATAATATATGTCAATAAGCTTATGGAATTCCCTGCTAGTTAGCTCTGGGGTTTTGGGCGTGTCTGTGGTTGTTTCAGCAACCGCCTCTTTAGCTACGCCTTCGCCAAGAGCCTACTCTACTGAAGCACCAACTGTAACAACCCCACAACTGCAACGTTACACGGCTACAAAAGTAGTGGCAACCCTGCTTTCAAAACAAGCGCCAGTTCCTCCAGCAACTACACCATCTAAAATAGCTGACACCAAGCACAACGCCCTAGAGTCAGCTACTATGCCAGCACCTGCTAATACTACCTCGCCGTTGTCAGAAAGCCAGCCAGACAGCGACTCTAGCAGTGACGAAGACTCACCTATGAGTCAAGTCACCAACGTTTCTCAGTTCAAAGACGTGCAACCAAGTGACTGGGCAAATGATGCTCTCTCCCGGATCGTACAAACTTACGGCTGTTTGCAGGGATATCCAGATGGCACCTATCGAGGCAACCGGGCGCTGTCACGCTATGAATTTGCTGCTGGGTTGAACGCCTGCCTTCTTCAAGTGGAAGCTTTAATCGCCAAACAGCCCGATAGAGTTTCCCGAAAAGACTTTGAGACACTGCAACGGCTGGCTGAAGATTTTAAAACCGAACTAGCGACTTTAAGTACGCGGATAAATAACCTGGAAGCTCGTACTACTTCTCTAGAACAGCATAACTTTTCTGCCACAACCAAGCTCAATGGTGTAGCGGTTTTTGCCCTATTAGACGTGGCGGCAGGAGACAATGCACTTGGTCAGAAAATCCCCAGAAACACTGTGTTGGCAATGCGTTCTCGCCTTAACTTTGAGAGTAGCTTCACAGGTCAAGATTTACTAAGAGTTCGATTCCAGGCAAGCACCCTCAGTTCGTTGTCTGGCACATCTACTTTCACACCAGAAGGAGACCTGCGATTTACTACCGGAGCTTTTAGTACAGGCAGCAATACTGTCGGCATCGATCAGTTGTTGTATAATTTCCCCTTAGACAAGAAGACTCTGATTGCCATTGATATTAACGCTGGTGCCAATGATGACTTTTCCAATACCATCAACCCTTACCTTGATGGTGACGGCGATACTGGTGCCTTTAGTCAGTTTGGGACTCGCAATCCGATCGGGTATCTGATGAATAATGCTGAAATCGGGCTGAAACACCAGTTCAACGACCACCTGGAAATCAGCTTAGGCTATTCAGCTAATATAGCCAACATTTCCACACCTGGCAATGGTTTATTTAATGGACCTTATGGTGCGTTGGCACAGCTAACCATCAAGCCTACCGATCAACTCACCGTGGGCTTGACCTACGTTAATGCCTACAATAATGACTACACGACTAACGGTAGTAGTGGTAGCAATCGCGCTAATCTACGTTACGCCTTGCTAAACAACCCGTTTTTGCCAGCAACTTTACAACCTTTCGCTGGGTTGAATCTGCCAACTTCTAGCAATTCTTACGGGATCGAGGCTTCCTGGCAGGTGAATCCGAAATTGGTTTTTGGGGGGTGGGCGGGCTACACTGACTACCGCACCTTAGCTTCATTGGTAGGAACCGATGGCACCGTTCTTGGTAGAGGAAACCTGAGCATCTGGAACTGGGCAGTTACTCTAGCCCTTCCAGATCTGGGTAAAAAGGGTAGTGTGGCAGGCTTGATTGTGGGTATGGAACCCAAAGTGACTGATGCTAGTAATTCGATTAAGAGTGTTATCGGTATCGATCGCAGCACTTCACTGCACGTAGAAGGTTTCTACCAGTATCAACTGACGGATAATATCGCTGTTACTCCTGGGCTGATCTGGTTGACTGCTCCGGATCACAATAATTCCAATGCTGGTGATGTTATCGGCATTCTCCGTACCACGTTTATTTTTTAAGCATCTGGGCTGCCATTACTCCCTTCCCGCTCTTCTAAGATTATGTATTAAGCGAGCAGGGGGTCAGGGGGGCAGGGG
>CASBRB010000039.1 GCA_949127975.1 Oscillatoriales cyanobacterium PMM_0019
GAGAAGGGGTTGGGGGATGAGGGTGATAACTTGGGTCTTGCGTAAAATTGTAGCATACTAAGTACGAAAGCCCCGGAAATGTCTAGCAATGTGTAATTTTTATAGAACAGTAGTAAGTAGTTGGTTATTGCGCCGCTCTTCGCAGGCGGGAGCATCCCCAGAAGTAACCAGCCTCAAGGATGAACTAAAGCAAAACCAACTGGCTTACTGTATGGCGGTGCAAATGAGTCAGTTTAAAGCTGGATTTTTAGCGCGGACTTCCCATGAATTGCGATCGCCCCTCAGCAATTTGATTAGCCTACACCAGTTAATTTTGTCGGATCTGTGTGAGAACCGCGCCGAAGAACTAGAATTTCTTACCCAAGCACACGCTTCGGCATTGAAGCTAGTGAAACTTTTAGATGAAGTCGTAGCCGTTGCCAAAACACAACACGGTACTAATCAGTTGCAATGCCAACACTTGCAATTATCTGAGGTTTTAAATGAAGTTTATCAACTAACTTATCTGCAAGCAGCTAATCACAGTCTTCGCCTAAAATTATCCCTTCCAGACCAAGAGATTTATATTATAGCAGATCCACGCTGGCTGCGGCAAGTATTAGTCAATTTGGTAGATACAGCAATTACCTTAATTGAGGAGGGTAGTATTTATTTTGCCGCTGGGGTATCACCTACATCTAAATATGTTCATATTTGGCTAGACGCTGAGTACCCTGTTGATAGCTGGAGCGAGCCAGTGGATTTACTGCAATCGATGCCGCCGAAAGAAATGGGGAGTTTTTCACCAGGAATGAATTTGTTAGTGGCTCAGACGATTATTGAAGTGATGCAGGGGCGGCTGGAACTTTTGGACGCCTCTGCAAGCCTTGTCCCAGGTATTGCCCCCTTACCATCAACAAATTTTACTAGGCTTCAATGTACATTACCTCTGGCAACTAATCTTAATCCTGAAACTGCATTGCCTGAGTAGCTAAGGGGGTAACCAGTGGCTGATTGTATAGCACCATAGTTGTACTGGAGTTGCACTCAAAACCGATACGTTCGTAGAAACTTTGTTGATGAGTAGTCATCAGATAAACACGTTCAACCCGGCTCATCAGGGGATGGCTTAATACCGTTTTTATCAAATTGCGCCCCAGCCCAACACCACGATAATCGGGGTGAATGACGACATCCCAGATAGTAGCTCGATAGATACCGTCTGAAGTGGCTCGTGCAAAGCCAATCAGGTTATCTCGATCCCAAACACTAATCACTGGTTCGCTGTGAGAAATCGCTACTGCTAAATCATCAATTTTACGGTGTTTTGCCCAAAATGCTCCCAGTTGAAAAAGTGCTAGGAGTTTATTGAGGTCGAGCCGTGATTTACTGTCACAGTATTGAATGTGGCGACAATCCATTATGCTAATTTCCTTGGCTGTATGTTTTTTAAGGGTAATAAATCTATTTGCCAACAACCTTTTGTCTGCTACCAATTTTTATTTTAATTACAGTTCAGCTTGATGATGCAGGTGTTTTAATACTTTTTTGTCTAGATTTCTTGACATTTACAGTACTGTATAAGACTGGGCATATGTAGGGGCAACCATAGGGATTGGGATTGGGATTGGGATTGGGTGAATTCTTAACCTACCCAGTCCCTCTCCCTCTCCCTCGATTGCCCGTACCAACCGCTATATATAGCTTATGCTTACAGCCAGCGAGCTGCATCTTTGGCATGATAAGTGAGGATCAAATCAGCGCCAGCGCGTTTGAAGCCGAGCAAAGTTTCCATCACTACTCGCTCTTCGTCAATCCAACCGTTGAGAGCGGCAGCCTTAATCATGGAATACTCGCCAGAGACATTATAGGCAGCGACAGGCAAGTTAGTTGCTTCCTTGACTCGCCAGATCACATCCATATAGGCTAGAGCTGGTTTCACCATCAGCATATCAGCCCCTTCAGCGATGTCGATTTCGATTTCCTTGAGGGCTTCCAAGGCATTGCCGGGGTCCATTTGGTAGGTACGGCGATCGCCAAATTGTGGTGCCGAGTCAGCGGCATCTCGAAATGGACCATAATAAGCCGAGGCATACTTGGCAGCGTAGGAAAGAATCGGTGTATCCTGGAATCCAGCTTCATCCAGTCCAGAGCGAATCGCCTGTACAAACCCATCCATCATTCCAGAAGGAGCGATGATATCAGCACCAGCTAAGGCTTGAGAAACGGCTGTTTTTTTGAGCAATTCCAGGGTAGGATCGTTGAGAACGCGCCCAGTCAAGTCGCCTACTTCCAGATAGCCGCAATGCCCGTGACTGGTATATTCACACAGGCAAGTATCAGCGATCACAATCAAATGGGGCACAGCTTCTTTAACGGCTGTGGCGGCTTTTTGCACAATTCCACAATCGTGCCACGCCCCAGTGGCGTCTATATCCTTATCTTCGGGAATGCCAAATAAAATAATACCGGGGATACCGAGGTCATAAACCTCTTTGGCTTCCTGCACGATTTTATCGACTGAAAGTTGGTAGACTCCTGGCATGGATTTAACTTCTTTGGCAATCCCCTCACCAGGCACTGCAAATAGGGGATAAATCAAATCACTGGTAGTCAAGACAGTTTCACGTACCATCCGGCGCAGTTGGGGATGAGTACGCAGGCGGCGAGGGCGATGAATCGGAAACATAGTGTTTATTAAATCTGTTTAGGGGTGGTGATGGGTAATTGGCGATCGGCAGGAGGAAAGAAAACCAATTATCAATCACACCTTTCCCCAATCACCAAATGACGCAATTAGCCGATGGTTAAGCGGACGTTGCCACTGATTCAGTCTCAACCGGAACTGCAACTGGGTAAACGCTTACCTTCTGGCGGGTTCTACCCTTTCTTTCAAAAGTGACAACACCGTCAACCAGAGCAAACAGGGTATAGTCTTTACCCAAACCAACATTGTTACCAGGATGAAACGAGGTGCCACGTTGACGCACCAGAATATTGCCAGCTCTAACAACTTGGCCGCCAAAGCGTTTCACACCCAATCGCTGGGCATTTGAGTCACGTCCGTTGCGAGTACTACCTGTACCTTTTTTATGAGCCATGATTTCCTCAATTACTTTTCAAGTAACTATTATTGTGCTGTATCTTCCGGGGTTTCCTGTGGAGAAGTTGTTTCAGCATCTGGCTCCTCGGCAACCACAGTGTCAACATTCTCTTGCGCTGCGTCTGGCGTTACGCTTCCGGCATGTAACTCTTCAGCTACAGGTGTATTAGTTGTTTGCTCAGAGGTAAGTGCAGAGCCATTCAGACTGATGGAGTTAATCATCAGGCGTGTAACTTCCTGCCGATGCCCCCGCTTTTTGCGGGTTTTCTTTTTCGGCTGCATCTTGTAGACTAGGATTTTGCGATCGCGGAAGTGCCGCATTACCGTGCCTTCAACTGTGGCACCTTCAACCAGAGGTTGCCCGATATGCACGTCGCCGTTGTGCTGAACCAGCAAGACTTTTTCAATGGTGACTTGTACTTCTGGTTCCACCGGGAGCAGTTCTATATCGTAGAAGCGTCCGGGCTCGACTCGCAGTTGTTTGCCACCAGTTTCAATAATTGCGTAACTCATCAGATTGTCCTAGAAAGTGCCGTACAGGTAGCCGATAAAGTGTGAAGTGTGTAGGATGAATGATGAATTCAGCCTTTTTTCAGCCTTTTTTCAGCTTTTGGAATGTCTTAACCTGATCCGAGCAGGGATAGACAGACGATCTTCTATTATCTTGCATTAGCTGGGGAGATGTCAAGAGCGATCGGTATTCTGAAAATGTTCAGGACTTACGCACTGCCTCTATATATAGCGGGTTCGTAGGGGCAAACCCCCTGTGGTTGCCCCCATATATGCCAGTGTGCGTAAGTCCTGATGTTGACACCGTAAGAATTCCGGGCACGGTGGTACCGTATTTTTAGATCGGAATCCCCGCTTTTGTAAAGCGAGGATTGGCTAAATCAGCCAGCGCTAAGCAGTCAATTTAGATGAACCACTTAGGTTTAGGTGTGGGATTGCCAGGATCTTCCATTGTTTCGATGGCTACCAAGCCGAAATAAGAAACCGCCAGCAACAGGAGTACTGAAGCCATATAGGTGTTGGAAAGCATCTGAAGTGCGGTATCGAGAGAAATGTAGGAAGTCATTGTTGAATGTTCCCAGCCTTAAACGGTTGCTTGTCTACTTTTATTTCTTCACAGGTTTGGTGTTGATTTCCACCGAGAGATCACTATATCTTGTTTTGTAACAAAATATACTCCCTGTAATTTTACTGGTGTACTTAGACGACTGGGAAAATTATTGAATCAATTTATACCAAAATTGTCAAGAAAAATACTGCACCGATATCCCCAAACGCTTTACCTACTGCTTACTCCCTGACAGCTAGAAGAATTTCTAGCACCGAAGGGGAGGATTGGGGAGTGGGCGATGGATGCACCGGAAAGAGGTACATAATCTTATGGCCCGAAAGCAGTAAACTGGTCTGGATCGATCCCCAACTCACGTAGGTGTGCAGCGAGCAGTTCAGTTCGCTGCACAGCTGCTGCTGCTTGCTCCTCGGCAGCTCTAGCTTGCTCCTCGGCAGATCTAGTTTGCTCTTGGGCGGCTCTAGTTTGCTCCTCGGCAGATCTAGCTTGCTCTTGGGCGGCTCTAGTTTGCTCTTGGGCGGATCTAGCTTGCTCCTCGGCAATTCTAGCTTGCTCTTGGGCGGCTCTAGCTTGCTCCCCGGCAATTCTAGCTTGCTCTTGGGCAGTTCTAGTTTGCTCTTGGGCGGCTCTAGTTTGCTCCTGCGGAGTGGGAATCAACTCTCCAGAGGCAGTAAACCACCTTAACCACAGCCGATTGATATCTTTATAAGCACCTTGCCACAAGCCTAAACTTAGCTCAATCTCAGGAATCAACAAACGCCCTTCGGTCAGTTCTGCTGGTTCATAGTAACCTTCCACGAGGCGATATGGCCGCAGTATATTGGTGTAGCGACTAAAGACAATGTAATATGGAACTTGCAAAATCTGCTCGTAAACTTCCCATTTGGTTGGTGGCCTTCCAAGTTGGCGGACAGTTTCACCCAAATCTTCGGCTTCTGTGCCAGGGGACAATAACTCCACCACGACCATTGGACTGACCAATTCTTGCCAAATCACATAACTCAAGCGCATATCGCGCCCTTCATACAAATTGGGTACACCCACGACTGCAAACCAATCTGGGCGTTTATACCAGCCTGTATTATTGGCATCGTAGTAGAGGTAGAGATCGATAGCAGTGAAAACTTGATACACATCCCAGTTGGGAGGGCAAAAAGTTATGTCTAGTAGTTGCGACTGTTGTAAGTGAAATGTGTCAGGCAAACCTGGTTCCTCTGGATCTTCGCTCGGCAAATCATACATCGTCGGCAACGTGAGCCGAGAGTCAAGGTGAGGATCAGATTGGGGAGGCAGTTGAGTCGGGGAAGTCATCATTATAACGCCACTAAACAGCGCTCAATAGTTTCCATTACTGACTGCGCAAGGGTAGTAAGGTCATAACCACCTTCAAGCCCAAACACAATTCGACGAGTCAGTTGTAGGCAATACTCAGTAAACAGCCCATAATCTTGCGGTTGTAGAGCCATTCCAGCTAAGGGATCGGCCGCATTGCCGTCGTAGCCTGCACTGACAATCAACAAGTCCGGTGCAAAGTTAGTTAAAAACGGCATTATTTTCTGCTCAAACAGTGGTCGGTACTGCGCTATCGTACTACCTGGCGGCACAGGCAAATTTAGGACGTTATGGTATGCTCCCTCTTCGCTGGCTTTTCCTGTACCGGGATAGCAAGGATGCTGATGCAAGGAACAATAAGCAATTTGGGAATGGTTCTCTACGATTTCCTGTGTGCCGTTGCCGTGATGCACATCCCAGTCGAGGATGGCAACGCGGTTGACTCCCGGTTGTTCTAGAGCGTAGTAGGCAGCGATTGCCGCATTAGAAAATAGACAAAACCCCATCCCAGTATTCGACACCGCGTGGTGTCCTGGGGGACGGGCGAGGACAAAAGCTGGATTATTGGTTGCTAGGACGCTGGCGACTCCATCCAACCAGGCACTCACCGCTAGTAATGCCACATCATAACTGTCAGGGGAAACAGGCGTATCCCAATCCAAACTGCCGCCACCACTTTTCGCTATACGCTGCACGGTTTCTATATAGGCCTGAGTGTGAACCCTTTGCAAAATGGGCATTACCTCGCGCGTTTCCACAGGCGTCGGCAACTGCCACTCAATTCGCTTAGCCCAAGGAGCCGCACCTAGAGCTTCTACAATTGCAGTCAGGCGTTCTGGGCGCTCTGGGTGGTAACTACCAGTCCGGTGTTCCAGAAACCGATCGGAGTAAATGACAGGCAACAACATAGTGCGAGACAGTTTGGCATAGGATAAGCGAGCCGATCGAGATCGGCCTTGATAGAATTTTATCTTTAGAGCACCCATTAGGGCTAAAAAAACCGAGAGCTTTTCCGAGTAAGGGAAATATCGTCTTTCCAGCACAGTAAGGGTTTTGCTCTAGCGGATGCAATAGTTGGCAAAAACCTTAGAAAACCGTTACTATTCTCGGCTGAGATCGCCCCTCAAATTTCCTGGCTCGTTGAGCATTTCAGGTACCACAGTAGGGTTACTCATTATTTCATCTGGTTTTAGTTCCCGGATAGTTTCGTCTATCGAAGGAGGCTGCTTGATTCTTTCGATCGCTTCTTTTAATCTTTGCTCTGCTGTGTCAACTTGTTCATTACTTGTTTCGGATTTATTAGAAACCGTTTCACCGCTCATATTTTATTCACCAAACAATTTATTTTTACCTTCATCAGCTTAAATTCATTTTAAGTTATTCGCCCACTATCTCTGGGCTTAAATTTAGGTTCCAGGTAGAATAAATTAAATTGCTTAGTTTTAGGCACTCGTTATATGTGTCACCATCAGGTAAAATAGTTTACATCCGGCTCCTGTTGATATGATGCCCTCCGACTACTTAGAACGAATTCTGAATGCTCGCGTGTACGATGTTGCACAAGAAACACCATTGGAATATGCGCCAAATCTGTCGGCGCGGCTGAATAATAAACTCCTACTCAAGCGAGAGGATATGCAGTCAGTCTTTTCCTTCAAGCTGCGGGGAGCTTACAACAAAATGGCGCAACTGCCCCCGGATATGCTAGCACAAGGCGCGATCGCAGCGTCTGCTGGGAACCATGCCCAAGGTGTCGCCCTAGCTGCCAGTCGCCTAGGTACGCAAGCAATTATCGTCATGCCCGTAACCACACCCCAAGTCAAAATAGACGCGGTTAAAGCCCGTGGGGGAGAGGTGGTATTGTATGGGGATACCTACGACGATGCTTATGCTTATGCCCGTCAACTGGAGGCGGAAAAAGGCTTAACCTTTATTCACCCTTTTGACGATCCGGATGTGATTGCTGGACAGGGTACCATCGGGATGGAAATTCTGCGACAATACCAAAAACCCATCCATGCAATTTTTGTAGCGATTGGGGGTGGCGGATTGATTTCTGGGATTGCCGCCTATGTGAAACGGTTACGTCCCGAAATCAAAATCATTGGGGTTGAGCCAGTGGATGCTGATGCCATGTATCAGTCACTGAAAGCCGGATATCGGGTGCGATTGTCCCAAGTGGGCTTATTTGCCGACGGGGTAGCAGTGCGGGAAGTAGGTAAAGAAACCTTCCGGCTGTGTCAGCAGTATGTCGATGAGGTGATTCTAGTCGATACAGATGACACCTGTGCCGCGATTAAAGACGTGTTCGAGGATACGCGATCGATTTTAGAACCAGCGGGTGCCTTGGCGATCGCAGCAGCCAAAGCCTATGTAGAACGGGAACAAATCCAGGATCAAACGTTGATTGCCGTTGCCTGCGGTGCTAACATGAACTTTGATCGCCTCCGTTTTGTGGCAGAACGGGCAGAGTTTGGTGAACGCCGAGAGGCTATCTTTGCCGTCACCATTCCCGAAGAACGGGGCAGTCTCCGCCAGTTTTGTGAATGTATTGGCAGACGCAATCTTACTGAGTTTAACTATCGCATTGCTGATGAAAAAGAAGCCCATATTTTTGTGGGCGTGCAAATTACTAACCGTGCCGATGCGGCAAAAATGCTGGCAACTTTTGAAGCTAAAGGGTTCAAAACCCTTGACTTAACCGATGACGAACTGACGAAATTACATCTGCGGCACATGGTTGGTGGGCATTCGCGCCTAGCTCACAATGAATTGCTGTACCGTTTTGAGTTTCCTGAACGTCCAGGCGCATTGATGAAGTTTGTAGGTTCCATGAGTCCCGACTGGAATATTAGCCTGTTTCACTATCGCAATAATGGGGCAGACTATGGGAGAATTGTCGTGGGAATGCAGGTGCCTCGTCACGAGATGGAAGAGTGGCAAGCATTTCTCGATACCCTCGGTTATCGCTATTGGGATGAAAGCCAGAATCCGGCATACCAACTGTTTTTAGGATAGGAACATGACACATAGCCATATCCGTTGGAATCTGGCAACGCGGGAGTGGGTGATTTATGCACCCAACCGTCGTCAGCGTCCTCAAGATTTTCAGCGAAAAGAAGCTGAACCATTAATTGAAAAAAGTACCATAGACAACTGCCCATTTTGCAGCGTAAATCTTGCTAATGAAGAAAAGATTTTGTTGTCAATTCCCAATGTTTCAGGAACAGGTTGGCAAGTTCAAGTAGTTTCAAATAAGTATTCTGCTTTATCGGCAGATGTAGAGCCAAAGCGATCGATATCAGGTATTTATCTGGAATTGCCTGGTTATGGTCACCACGAAGTTTTGATTGAAAGTCCCGATCACTATCAAACACTGGCTACAATGCCCCTTGAAGCAGTGGAAGCAGTTCTTGAAGGGTATCGACAGCGATATTGGGCTCTGATGCAGATCCCAGCCAATCTATGGGTTGTGATCTTTCGCAACCACGGTAAAAGTGCAGGTGCATCCTTACGCCATCCACATTCCCAAATCATTGCCACCCCGATTGTGCCTCGGCATCGTCGTTGGCATGAGGATGAATCCCAGCGCTACTTTGATGAATGGGGGCGTTGTGCTTTTTGTGATATGGCGGAGTCTGAACAGCATGAGCTACTACGTGTGGTTGTTGAAAATGACTTGTTCTTAGCCTTCATTCCCTTTGCGGCTGCAGTACCTTTTGAAATTTGGATTTTACCAAAAGATCATCAAAGTGAGTTTGGTGTAATTACGCCCCCACAGGTTACAGCATTTGCAGCTATTCTGAAAGAGGTTTTGGCAAAACTCTACAAAAAACTTAATAATCCCGACTATAACTTTGCTATTATCACTGCGGCTCGCTATAAAGTTAATGAACCTCACCTCCATTGGTACTGTCAAATTCGTCCTCGCTTGACTATACCTGCTGGATTTGAAATTGGATCGGGAATTAGCATTAACCCTTCACTGCCTGAAGCGGATGCAGAGTTTCTCAACGGTGAAGTTAAAAGCGACACACTGCAATAAATTGATTTAATCAAACATGTTACCCAGGAAACCTCCTACCACCACCCCAACCCAAAGATGGACGTTCTCTCAACTGGCTGGACTCGTAAAACGTAACCCTTTTTTGATTTCTAAATGGGTGCTGCGCTGGACTATTGTCGGGATTGTTAGCGGTTTTTTCGCTGGGTTCTATTGGAATGTCCTAGAGCTAATCACTCACGGCTTGAGACGATTTGAAGGTTTTAGCCTACTACTTGTGATGCCTTTGGCTGGTTTGCTTATAGGGCTAGTGATTCATTTTCTTGGGCTACCGGGCGAGATTGGTGTGATTGTCGATAACATCCACTTTCGCGGCGGGCGCTTGGATACTAGCAAAAATCCTTCAATGATTCTGGCTTCCCTCATAAGTATATCTGCTGGCGGCAGTGCCGGACCAGAAGCACCAATGGTACAGGTAACAGGCTCTTTTGGCACCTGGGTTGCCGATCGCCTAAACTTACAGGGTGAAGATGTCAGGTCTATGAGTCTGGCGGGAATGGCGGCTGGCTTTACTGCCCTGTTTGGTTCACCCCTTGGCGGTGCTATTTTTGCTTTGGAAATTTTGCACCATCAACATGTTTTAGAATACTACGAAGCACTAATGCCAGCGATCGTTTCTAGTTGTGCTAGTTATATAGTCTTTGCTTTAATTACACATTTAGGGGTGGCACCAACCTGGCATTTTCCCACGTACAACCTGGATAACATTGACGATTTTGCCGTGGCTATCCTGTTGGGGATTGTTGGGGCGGTGGCTGGATGGATTTTTATGGCGATTTTCCGAGGATGCGATCGCCTCTTTGCTAAACTTCCCGGTCCAATTTATCTGCGGACAACTATTGCTGGCTTGGGAATAGGTATAATCGCAGCCTTTTTGCCGCTGACTCGTTATTTTGGTCACGAAGAATTAAACGAAGTCATTAGCAGTGACTTGCCAGTTTTGATTCTCTTAGCTATTGCCGGTGCTAAATTACTCGCTATCAGTCTTACTGTCACAGGTGGATGGCGTGGTGGTTTTATTATACCACTATTTTTTACAGGTGCTTGCTTGGGCAAAGCCATAGCAATTTTGATTCCTGGGATTAATCCTGCTCTGGCTATGATCTGTACAATGGCAGCGCTGAATGCAGCAGTGACGCGGACACCCGTAAGTACGACTTTACTACTAACGAAGCTAACTAATGTCAGTCCATTGACACCAATCCTCTTTGCTAGTTTGATTGGTTTTTTTCTCGCTCCCAAAGCACCTTTGATTATCTCTCAACTCAAGTCTCAGCCAGAAGAGGGCGTTGAGTGATACGGAACCGCTTCTCTGTTGGCTACTTTGTAAATTATTCAGATTATACTATCTATCCACAGGCAACTGTAGGGAAGCTGTTTTTCTCGCGTGGTGGGTTGAACAACGCAGAATGAATTCTGCGTGTCGTCTTTCATCCCCCGATTAAAATACGGGGGCAAATTATACTTTAACGTCTCATTCAATAATTGGCTGGCATTAATTTCAGAAACATCCTGAAAAATATCAGCTTGTTCAAAAGTTGTTAGTCCAAATTCTTGCTTAACTCTTTGTAAATTAAAATCACTGTATGCCATCTCAATCACCCCGCTTGATGCCTGGTTGGAGAATTTGAATGAACAGGAGTCAGAAGTCAGGAGTCAGGTGTGTGTATGCTGGGTTACGCTAAGAACCAACCCACCTTAGGAATGGGGTGGGTTAACTTTTGCATAGGATTAACTAGCTTTTTGGTAACTTAACGAACCCCTATGGGCAAATTGGCTGCCCTAACCACCGCCAAAAGGCAAAATGTGATAGAATCTTAATATAATTTATCATTCTTTGCAAGCTAGGCAGAAATACATGTAATTATCTGCCCAAATTGTACATTTTTGGAGTTTTTTCAGTTTATGACCTACTCCCAGGAACGGATTATCCCCATAGATCTCCGAAATGAGATGTCCCGGTCTTACCTGGAATACGCTATGAGCGTGATTGTGGGTCGGGCACTGCCAGATGCTAGAGATGGCCTCAAACCTGTCCATCGGCGCATTCTCTACGCTATGCATGAGTTGGGACTGACGCCAGACCGCCCTTTTAAAAAATGCGCCCGTGTGGTAGGGGAAGTTTTAGGTAAATACCACCCCCACGGAGACACCGCCGTGTACGATGCCCTAGTGCGGATGGCTCAGGACTTTTCCATGCGTGCTCCCCTAGTCAATGGGCATGGCAACTTCGGCTCGGTTGACAACGATCCACCAGCAGCAATGCGGTATACGGAGTGCCGCTTGCAAGCCTTGACTAGCGATGCCATGCTTCGGGATATCGAGTCGGAAACGGTGGATTTTGGCGATAACTTCGATGGTTCCCAGCAAGAACCCCTCGTCTTACCCGCTCGTATCCCTCAGTTGTTGCTCAATGGCTCTTCTGGAATTGCCGTGGGTATGGCAACGAATATCCCGCCCCACAACTTGGGAGAACTAATTGATGGCTTGGTGGTTTTAATCCACAATCCAGAAATTACAGACTTGGAACTAATGCACTATATCCCAGGTCCAGATTTCCCCACTGGTGGGCTAATTTTGGGAACCACTGGCATCAAAGAAGCCTTCACTAGCGGGCGCGGTTCCATCACCATGCGGGGCATCGCCACGATCGAAACAATAGAGCATCGGGGACGTCCTGACAGAGAAGCAATCATAATTACCGAGTTGCCCTATCAAACCAACAAAGCAGCGATGATCGAAAGAATCGCTGAAATGGTGAATGAGAAGCGGCTGGAGGGTATTGCTGATATCCGGGATGAAAGCGATCGCGACGGCATGCGGATCGTGATCGAACTCAAGCGCGATGCCTATCCCAGGGTTGTCCTCAATAATCTCTACAAGCAAACGCCCCTGCAAGCAAACTTTGGGGCAAATATGCTGGCGCTAGTTAACGGGGAACCCCAACTGCTCAGCCTCAAGAAGTTCCTCAGCGTCTTCCTAGAATTCCGCATTGAAGCGATTACCAGACGTACCCGCTACGAACTCCGGAAAGCAGAAGAACGAGATCATCTGCTGCAAGGGCTCCTGATAGCGCTGTTAAACTTGGACAAGATGATTGAGCTAATCCGTCGTGCTGCCGATACGCCGACAGCTCGGCAGGAAATGATGGAAAGATTCCAGCTTTCAGAAGCCCAATCAGATGCTATTTTGCAGATGCAACTGCGACGTTTAACAGCTTTGGAAGCAGATAAAATTCGCCAGGAACATGATGATTTACAAGTCCAGATTGCCGACTTAAATGATATCTTAGCCCGGAAAAGTCGGATACTGGAAATTATTGAAACCGAGGTGACGGAACTCAAAACTACACACGCGAAGCCACGACGCACGGTAATTGAGCTAACAGAAGGTGAACTTGAGGACACCGATTTAATAGCTAATGAAAAAGGCGTAATTTTGGTAACTGAGCAAGGCTACATTAAGCGGATGCCAGTTAACACTTTTGAGGCGCAAAGCCGTGCCACGCGAGGCAAGGCGGCAACTAAAATGAAAGAAGATGATGGGGTTGAGCATTTCTTAACCTGTCACGATCACGATAGTCTGTTGTTCTTTAGCGATCGCGGTGTGGTCTACTGCCTGAGAGCGTACCAAATCCCCGCTAGCTCTCGCATCAGTCGCGGAGTACCGATTGTCCAAATGCTGCCTATCCCGCGAGAAGAAAAAATCACCTCGGTTGTCCCAGTTAGTGAGTTTAGTCAGGATGAATACCTGGTAATGCTCACCTGCGGCGGCTATATCAAAAAAACTCAACTCTCGGCTTTCAGTAACATCCGCACCAATGGATTAATCGCCATTTCCCTAGAAGAAGGAGATCAGTTGCGCTGGGTGCGACTTGCCCGTGAAGAAGATAGCATTATAATTGGTTCGCGCCTAGGTATGACTATTCACTTTAGAACTAATCACGAGCAACTGCGTCCCCTTAGTAGAGCAACCCGGGGTGTGAAGTCAATGTCTTTACGCCCAGGTGATGAACTCATTAGCATGGATATCTTGCCAAGTCAAGTAATTAAAAATATTACTGAGACAGAGGAAGAAGACGTAACTGAGGATGTTACCATCTCTGCCGGTGAGGGACCTTGGGTGTTGGTGATTACAACGGGCGGATATGGTAAGCGGGTGCCAGTGTCTATGTTTAGGTTGCAAAATCGTGCCGGGAAAGGGGTACTGGCTATCAAATTCCGCAAAGAATCCGATCGGTTAGCGGCTCTGCACGTTGTTAATGAAAATGATGAGCTAATGATAGTTACCAGCCGTGGGATTATGATCCGTCAGGCGGTAAAAGCTATTTCTCATCAATCCCGAATGGCAACAGGGGTGCGAGTGCAACGGTTGGATGAAGATGATGCGATCGCGGCTGTGGCTTTGGTTCCTATTTCCAACGGCGAAACAGAAGAAGCAGTGGAAGCAGTGGAAGCAGTGGAAGCAGTGGAAGCAGTGGAAGCAGTGGAAGCAGTGGAAGCAGTGGAAGCAGTGGAA
>CASBRB010000040.1 GCA_949127975.1 Oscillatoriales cyanobacterium PMM_0019
AAAATCTGACTCTTACTCCCCTCTCCCAATTTGGGAGAGGGGCTGGGGGTGAGGGCAATTTAGCACTGGCAGGGCTCACTTTATAAACCCAAAATACAGGGTTTCGGAAGATGTGGGTATGGACTTGGGCTCTGCCTGGGAACGAAGGCTTTGAGGCTCTGCCTCCAATCTTCTCTCTTCTCGTTCCATCGCTAAAGGAGGGAATGAGAAAGAATACCCATTGCAGGGCGGTGGTGTTCCCTCTCGGTGGAGGCAGAGCCTCCAAAGCTGCATTCCCAGGCAGAGCCTGGGAACGAGAACACGAGAACATATAGCGGTTCGTAGGGGCAATCCCCCTGTGGTTGCCCCGTCAGCGAGAACATATAGCGGTTCGTAGGGGCAATCCCCCTGTGGTTGCCCCTACATATGCTTTTTTAAGTAAATAAAACTAAAATCAATATGACTATCGATTTTCAGCAAAGCCGTCAATTTTTAGAACAATTCCAGTTTAATGACTTATTTATCCAGCAGCTAGGTTGGTCTTTCCCGCCAACACAAAAAGCTGTGAGGATAGAAATGAATGGTGAAATTTACTACCGCCAGATGATTGCCGAGTTGTCGGGAGTAGTGGTTTTTGAAGTTACAGCACAGTCGGGTTTAATTCCTAATGCTACAACGAGGGAGGCGATTTATAAAGAGATTGCTGGGTTAGCTTTAGAAAATTTAGTGATATTTATTGATGAACAACGCACTCAATGTCTCTGGTATTGGGTGAAGCGAGAGGGGGCAAAACTGTATCCCCGCGATCATGTATATGTGAAACGGGAACCCTGCGATTTACTTTTAAGTAAAATTAGTGCTTTAAAAGTTGATATAGCTGAACTGGAAGATGCCGTACCAGTCATTGATATTGCCCAACGCCTGCAAACTGGGTTTGATGTTGAGCGCGTTACTAAGAAGTTTTTTGAGGAGTTTAAACAGCAGCACGCTGAGTTTTTAGGACTTATTCAAGGTATCGATAATGAAGCAGATAAGCGCTGGTATACTTCAGTTATCCTCAACCGCTTAATGTTCGTTTATTTCCTGCAACGTAAAGGCTTTATAAATAATGGAAAAACGCGGTATTTACAGGAAAAACTAGCAGAAAGCAACCAGCAGGGAACAGACCTGTTTTATGGTAAATTTCTCCAAATATTGTTTTTTGAAGGCTTTGCTAAACCAGAAGACCAACGTGCGGATGGCATTCAGGCGCTAATTGGTGACGTTAAATATTTGAATGGGGGATTATTTCTCAAGCACAAGATTGAGCAGAATTATTCTAATATTACTATTCCCGATGCGGCTTTTGAGAGAATATTTAAGTTGTTTGAAAGTTACTCTTGGAATTTGGATGACACAGTAGGGGGTAAAGAGAATGAAATTAATCCGGCGGTTTTAGGTTACATTTTTGAAAAATATATTAACCAAAAGGCCTTTGGTGCGTATTATACCCGTCCGGAAATAACTGAGTATCTTTGCGATCGGACTATCAATAAACTGATGATCGATCGCATTAATGAAGCAGTTGCGCCGCGTAAGTTTGAAAGCATTACTGAACTGCTCACCCGATTAGATGCTAATCTCTGTCGTAGTTTACTGGAAGACATTCTCCCCAATCTTTCTCTACTTGACCCTGCTTGCGGTTCTGCTGCTTTCCTGGTAGCGGCAATGAAGACGCTGATTTATGTCTATTCAGCAGTTGTCGGTAAAATTAAGTTTTTAACTGACCATAATTTGAAGAATTGGCTGCAACAGATAGAAAAAGAGCATTCTTCTCTCAACTACTACATTAAGAAGCGGATTATCACAGACAACCTCTATGGTGTGGACATCATGGAAGAAGCGACAGAAATTGCTAAATTGCGTCTTTTCTTGGCGTTAGTTTCTTCTGCCCATGATGTTAGCGAATTAGAACCGCTGCCTAATATTGACTTTAACATCATGGCGGGGAATTCGCTGATTGGGTTGATTCGGGTAGATGAAACTGGATTTGATGCTGTGGGTGATTCGGGTGCTTTGCAAGGCAACTTACTACAGCCTTTGGCAGCACAGAATTACCAAGCAATCTTAGCAGATAAAAATCAATCAGTTGAGCAGTACAAAAAACACGCTTTTCTTCCTGGTGAACAACAGGAAACTTCTCAAGAATCTAGGTTGCTGATGCTGCGTCAGCATATCGATATACTTAATCGGGAATCCCAAGAGAAATTAAATACTTTACTGTTGGATGAGTTTAGTAAACGTCTTGGCATTAAATATGAGGAAGCGCAGTTATCTGGTAAATCAAAGAAACGTGTTCTAACTGCTGATGATATCGCAGCGCTAAAGCCGTTTCACTGGGGTTATCACTTTGACAGAGTATTAAAACGGGGTGGTTTTGATGCGATTATCACGAATCCACCTTGGGAAACTTTTCAGCCTGATGCCAAAGAGTTTTTTTCTGCATACAGCGACTTGGTGTTTAAGAAAAAGACGGATATCAAAGACTTTGAGGCTGAATTAAAAACTCTGTTGGTAGATGAAAAAATTCAAAAGGCGTGGCTCAAATATCAAAGTAATTTTAAGCATCAAAGAGAATTTTTTAGATTGGCTAGTCAGTACGAAAATCAAGTTCCGCTCATAAACGGGAAACGTCACGGCAAAGATGTTAATCTTTACAAGCTATTTTTAGAGCAATGCTTTAATCTCTTACGTCCTGGCGGTGAGTGTGGCATCGTCATACCCAGTGGTATCTATACGGATCTAGGGGCAAAAAAACTACGGGAGATGCTGTTTAGTCAAACTCAAGTTACTGGACTATTCTGCTTTGAGAATCGCCAACTGATTTTTGAAGGAGTTGATAGTCGTTATAAGTTTGTTGTTCTCACTTTTGAAAAAGGTGGTCAAACCAAAGAATTTCCTGCTGCTTTCATGCGTCACAATGTTCAGGAACTCCAACGCTTCCCAAATGATGACAGCTTATCAATCAGTATTGAATTGGTGCGAAAGCTATCACCTGATTCTTTTTCAGTAATGGAACTCAAAAACAAAATAGACTTTCACATTGCTGAAAAAATGACCAAGGTTCCATTACTAGGTGAGAAGATTGGGGGGAAGTGGAACTTAGAACTACATCGTGAGTTTAATATGACCGATGATGCTGATCTTTTCCACAAAAAGCTAGGTCAAGCTATGCTACCTCTTTATGAGGGCAAGATGATTCATCAATTCACCCATCAATTCGCTGAACCAAGATACTGGGTAAATGAACAGGAAGCTAGGAAAGCATTATTCAAACGAAATGAAAGCGATCGCGGTCAAAAATTAGACTATCAGTGCTACCGTTTTGCATACCGCTCAATCGCAAGGAATACGGATGCTCGAACTCTGATTGCAACAGTGCTACCCTCTAATGTCGTTTGTGGAAATTCTCTAAATATTGCATCTCCGACCAAAGAAATTAAATCCACACTATTTCTCTGCGCTGCATTGAACAGCTTATGTGTAGATTTTGCCTTGCGTCAACAGGTGTCTGCAAACATTAATATGTTCTACATCTATCAGCTACCAGTACCACGCCTGACAGAGGGCGATCGCTACTTCACCGAGATAGTCGATCGAGCCGCCAAGCTCATCTGCACCACGCCAGAATTTGACGAACTAGCGCAGGAAGTAGGGCTAGGTTCCCATCAACAGGGAGTAACGGATGAGACGGAACGGGCTAAACTACGTGCCGAACTTGACGGTATGATAGCACACCTCTACGGCTTAACTGAAGCAGAATTTACCTACATCCTCACCACCTTTCCCATCGTTCCCGAACCTGTAAAACAGGCAGCACTAGAAGCTTATCGCACTTTCGCCCCGATGGGTTTGAAATAGAGAAAATTCCCAATTCTGAGAAATCAGAACAGGTTTCATCTCTGCTGGCGATCGCTCAAACTAAAATCATTTCTAATCAGGCAATTGAGAACCGAGCAGAAGCATTAGTTAGTCTGGGATTTAAGCTCTACGATGCGCTCCACATTGCATTTTCAGAAGCCGTTAGTGCGGATGTGTTGCTTACAACCGATGACCGCCTTTTAAACAGAGCGTTGAAACTCAGAAGCGTTTTGAGCGTAAATGTTGCCAATCCCGTAAACTGGTTGATGTTTGTAACGCCAAACCAAGGAGATAACAATGACCCCAACTGATTTAAGAAGAAGAGGATTTCAGGCTCTAGTCGATGCCCTGGGCTACGTGGATGCAATTCGATTTCTCCAACAATATGATCCAGGACATGGTAACTATACAAAAGAACGCCATAAGTGGCTCGAACCTCTGAGGATGGATGACTTTCTCGCTTATGTAAACCGCCAGCGTGACCAAGATACTTCTCATTGAAACTCTATTTTTGGAAATGGGTTTTTACCTCAGCTCAAACTACATCAGGACTTAGGCAACTACACTACATATAGCGGTGAGTAGGGGCAATCCCCCTGTGGTTGCCCCTATATATGCCCAGCCTGCCTAAGTCCTGGTCTAGTCTAAATTTCAGGCATCGCCAAACGATGTAAAAGTTAATCTGAATTAAAACCGATGATTAATTTGATAAATCTTGATTTATCTATTCTAATCCAACAGACTGACGGCGTTTCGACCAAGATTTAGACCACTGCCTTTCTAGATCTCGTTGGAAGAGTTCGTTAAGTTCCTCTAGCTTTTGATCGACTTCTTGAAGTCCAAGACAAGCTTGCCGTAGGTTAGCAATAGTCTTTTTAGCTGTTTCGGGGTCTGGGATGCGGAGTTGGTGGGATGTCATAAGATGTTCAGAGAGAAACCAAAGGTTTTCAAACCTTTTTGTTGGGTTTCGTTCCTCAACCCAACCTACAACGCTACAACGCTTATTTTCAAAGGGGTTCCAGCTATAGATAAGATTTTTTTTATCACCATAAGTGTTGGAGAGCCAAAATTATTAGTAGGGTGCGTGGCTACGCACCCTAGGGATAGATTAGAGGCAACGTACCCTACGGGTAGATTAACGACGAGGGCGTTGCTCGCGTTTATCTCGAGCTTGGCGACGGCGATCGCGCCACTCTGCTGCCGTAAGATAGAGGACGCCACCAGTTACCGTTACCATCAGCCCGAAGGCGACAAAAACCAGAACACTCAGTACAGAAGTTTCCACAGTACCCTAAAAGCCGTTACGACCCCAAACTACCATTGCAATAGACCAAGTGAACAGAACCAGCAGTGAAACCCAACCTAGTGTGAAAATATCCATAGCTTTATGAAAACAAAAGTCGTACTAAATCACTCAGCGCTTATGATAATTCAATTTGAGCCATGTTTAAAGTGAATCCGTCTTCCCAATTTGATTCGAGAGAGCGCCTTGAATCCATCAAAGCAGGAACCTTGGCGGCTTTGTCGGTGACTCTGGCTTACGGGCTGGTAACTGTAGGCAATGGTTTAGTCTTGGCAGAGCGGTTTCAGGCACTTGCCAGCCTGCAAATTACCAGTGGCATTAATTTAATGATAAGTGGAGCGTTTGCTTTCTTGAGTGGCTTTCTGCTACATAGAAATTACACATTGCTGGACAATGCCGGACAATGCAATCTATTTCCTGCTTCGATGAGAGGAGTCGGCTCCGACCTCTCCACAGGCGTCTGATTCGGTCGTAGCCCGACCTATCTTATCCATTGGGGCTTGCATCAAATTAATTGCTGCATTTAAATCTCGATCGATGCTAGCGCTACAATGAAGGCAATTAAACACACGTTCGCTTAATGGCATTGGTTGAACGTGATGGCAGCACGAACAAGTCTTACTTGATGGATACCATCTGTCTACCAATTCCACCCTAGTCGCATAATTCTCTTGTTTATATACCAATTGGCGTCTAAATTCATAGAATCCTAAATCTGAGATAGCAGC
>CASBRB010000041.1 GCA_949127975.1 Oscillatoriales cyanobacterium PMM_0019
CACAGGGTCATCAGGTAATACGAAGTCGGCAGGGAGAGGTTCCCATTTAATCAGGGGTTTTTCCTTTACAGGTTGAGCTTGAAGAACCATTGGCTCTGTTTTATAGTATAGTTTTATGAGTTTCTCAATCCTGGCGGCTATTTCAACCGGATAACTCTAGTCTAGCACCTTCGACTTTAGTCCTGACTAAGAACTATTCGACCGCCGAAAAGCGATAGCCTCTGCCGTAGACAGTTTGAATGAGTTGCGTTTCACCCAGAACTTCAATTTTGCGACGTAGTAGACGCACCAGAGCCGCTAAAACGTTGCTGCTAGGTTGCTCTGCATCTCCCCACAAATGTTGATGAATTTGCGTATGGGTTAATAATTGACCAGGATTACGCATAAAATAGGCTAATAGTTGACTTTCTTTTTCAGATAGTTCAATTGTCCGTCCTTGATGATATGCTAGCTGGTTATCGCAATCCAGCTCTAAATCCCCTACGTGAAGTTTTTGGCTGGTGGTGGTAGACTCTAGGGCGGCACAGCGACGTAAAAGGGCGCGGACTCGTGCCAGCAACTCTCGCAGCTCAAAGGGTTTAACTAGATAGTCGTCTGCTCCCGCGTCTAATCCTAGTACCCTAGAGTCTACAGTATCTTTAGCAGTAAGAAACAGAACTGGTGTAGATCTCCCTTGTTGGCGCAACTGCTGGCAAATCTGTAACCCTGTGATTAAGGGCAGCATCCAATCCAAAATCAGCAGGTTATAATCGCCTTGGATTGCCAACTGACTCCCAGTTGCCCCATCGCAAGCGACATCAACCCTGTACCCCTCACGGGTTAACACCCGACTCAGCGGCTCAGTCAATTCTACTTCATCATCAACTACGAGAATCCTCATCTTAAATCTATCATCGCAAATTTCCAGTTGTGCTGATAGTTCACTGTTAACAGCTCCGAAGTCAAGCATATTTAACTCTGTACTGTAGCATTGCCTCAACATATGCCCCTTGGTAGGGGCAACAACAGGGGTTTGCCCTACATATGCCCATTCTGCGTAAGTACTGTAACTGTTAAGTTTTGATTACGGCTGATTGGTTTGAGGATAATATAGGGAACAATAGAGTTATTAGCTGTTGTAACTTATAAGTTTCGATCGCAATTGCCTTGTGTCAGCCTTAAGCCAGAAAATTAGCTTGTTATGCAACCACCTATACCGCCAGGGACTATCCTGCAAAACCGCTACTGCGTAACTAACATCCTAGGACAGGGGGGGTTTGGTCGCACCTACCTAGCAGAAGACCAAAAGCGCTTTAATGAATTGTGTGTACTTAAGGAATTTATGCCCAGCGACCAGGGAACCTATGCTTTAGAAAAAGCAACAGAGCTGTTCCAAAGGGAAGCCAAGGTTCTCTATGAAATTGAGCATCCCCAAATTCCCAAATTCCGGGAAAACTTTGAAGAGGATAAGCGCCTGTTTTTGGTGCAAGACTACGTTGAGGGGAAAACTTATGCCACCCTGCTCCAAGAGCGTGTCAACCACAGACACCCCTTCGAGGAAGCGGAAGTAGTGCAATTTTTGCTACAGATGTTGCCAGTGCTAGAATACATCCACAGCAAAGGCATCATCCATCGAGATATTTCTCCAGATAATATTATTTTGCGCGATCGCGATCGCTTACCTGTACTAATTGACTTTGGCGTAGTCAAGGCAGGTATAGCAAAGTTTACCTCAGTTGGGAAAACCAATGAAGGAACGGTCGTGGGCAAACTCGGCTACGCGCCTAACGAACAACTCCAGACAGGTACAGTTTACCCCAACAGTGACATCTACGCTTTAGCAGTGACAGCAGTGGTGTTGATGACTGGGCGAAGGCCAGAGGCATTAATGGATGAATCGACAATGACTTGGCGTTGGCATCAGTGGGTGCCCGCACTTAACTCTTGGTTTGCCCAGCTTTTGAATCGGATGCTCAGTCCCAGACCAAATAATCGCTACCAATCAGCCACGGAAGTTCTCCAAGCTTTGCGCTCCTTGGCAAGTTTAATAACTGCACCAGCAGCCATAAATGCCAAAAAAACCAGTTCCAAGTCATCCCTGCCCACAAAAGTCCAAGCTGAAGAGGCTAAAGTCAAGCCACCTATCTACCGTGCGCCGCAACAGCATATTACCGTTTATACAACACCTAAAACCAATCCCATCGGGAATAGCAAATGGACTTTACCAATTATTTTATCAGGGATAGTTTTATTAATCACGCTCGGCCCTATATTATTGATCAGCTCAATGTTCCCGGCTAAGCGCCTGATAAGTGTTCGAGTAGATACTTCTCTGCCTGTGCCAACGGGATCATCTTCCCCTTCCCTCAGCCCCAATACGTCTATGTCAACGGGCTCGTCAACTCCATCCCCTAGCCCTGAAACCCTAAACTTGGGCGTCGATCGAACAATATCCAAAGAGGGAAATCTCAAAGCTAACCAAAGCATTACCTACGTGATTCCAGTGCAGCAAGGGCAGCAGTTAAGTGCTGCCGTGACTAAAGGCGGGGTGTTAATCACTGTGTTGGCACCAAACAAAGATTTGGCTGACTTCCAAGCCAAAAAAGTATCGCAATGGAAAGGAATACTCCCGGTAACAGGAGATTATTATATTCAACTGCAGCCAGTTGATGGAGTTCCCGAAAGTGACTATAAACTAGACATTAGTTTGTCAGGCTCTGGGCAACCTACGCCTAGTGCCAGTCCTACTCAAGCTCCCTCTAGTACCCCCACAAGGTAGACAAGGTGGACAAGGTGGACAAGGTGGACAAGGTGGACAAGGTGGACAAGGTGGACAAGGTGGACAAGGTGGACAAGG
>CASBRB010000042.1 GCA_949127975.1 Oscillatoriales cyanobacterium PMM_0019
ACCACAGGGGGATTGCCCCTACGAACCGCTATATGTAGCGGCAGTGCTACAGTACTGTAGGTGATTGGGGAAGATTTTGCCCTTCCCCCTTCTCCCTTTAACTCGAGTGGTGCTGCCAATATTTATAGGCGGCATAAGCTAGGGTAACGACGCCAGTAACGATCGCAGATTCGTTGACTGTAAATTGGGGGTGATGCAGAGGATAGTTTGGCTTATCTTCGTACCCAACTCCTAGGCGAAACATACTGCCAGGAGCGTGTTCTAGATACATAGAAAAATCTTCGGCACCAAGGGAGGGTTCGGTTAAAATCTGAACTCTATCGCTTCCCCAAGCTTCCCTAGCTGATGACTCCAACAACTGAGTCAGAGCGGTGTTGTTTTGCACTGAAGGCACACCCCGCTTGTAGTTGACTTGACAGTGGGCACCGTAGGTATGGCAGACATTTTCGACAAGCCGCTCAACCCACTCAGGTAATTTAACATGAGTTTCTGGGTGGAGCGATCGCACCGTTCCTACTAATTCTACCCGATCGGCAATCACATTCGCTGCCCTGCCGCCGCTAATTTTACCAATAGTTAGCACTACGGGACGCAACGGATTTTGGGTGCGGCTAATAGCTTGCTGGAGAGTGGTAATTACTTGCGAACTAATCCAAATCGCGTCAATAGCCTCATGGGGACGGGCTCCATGCCCAGACTCACCCATAATGGTAATTTCCAAATCATCTGCCGCTGCCGTTAAAACTCCATAACGTATTCCTACCGAGCCTGCGGGGATAGAAGGAAAAACGTGCAGAGATAAGATGCCGCTAACATTTGCCATCGCTCCGTCTTGCACCATCCAGCCAGCACCTTGAGAAATCTCTTCCGCAGGTTGGAATAAAAAGCGCACATTTCCTGGTAAAATTTCTCCCAGTTGGGATAGTACCATTGCTGTGCCTAAACCTACCGTCGTATGGACATCGTGCCCACAAGCGTGCATGATGCCAGTTTGGCGGGAGGCAAAATCAAGATTGGTGCGTTCTGCGATCGGTAGGGCATCCATATCGGTACGAATTGCTAGCAGGCGGGAATCGCTGCCTTGCCCTGTTAATTCCCCAACCACACCAGTTTTACCAACTGCTTCTTGGACTTTGATGCCGCAGGAAGACAAGACACCAGCTACATAGGCAGCAGTTTGGTACTCTTGTCCACTCAATTCCGGATGGCTGTGAATATGACGCCGGATTTCAATCAAGCGAGGCGCTAGTGTTTGAGCTAAGTCTTTGATACGGGTGAGCATCTATCAATTAGTTTTTAAATCTCATCTCCAGCCTAACCAACGCAGTAAAGGGACAAAGATGTAGTAACTCACTCCTAGCCAAAAGGCCACAGTGATTCCTAAGAGACCGAAAAAAGCAATACTTGTCCCCAACTCTGCCAAACTCCCTTTGGTAGCCAGAGAGAAGAAGTTAACTAAAACATAAGCAGGCAATAGGTTTAAATTTACTAGAACAGCACAGATTATGCCCGTGCCACCTGTGGTAACTAAAGCATGAACTAGGTGATGGCTAGGCAAACGCAAACCTAGTGTTAAAGAAGCGATCGCCACTGTAATAAATCCTACCAAACTCTGCTCCACCCCAGATTCATAGGCGGCTTGCCCAATCAACCAGCCCAACCCATAGCCGAGAAAACCGATTAGCCCCGCTACCCGAACTCGCCGCTGCTGCCCAAAGCCACCCGCCTCACTCAACCCAACCGCTGTTCCCAACCCCGCTACTGCAAACAGCAGCATTTGTGGTGCTACGATACTGACAACATGCGGATCGATCTTGGGCATTTGGTGAATAATAGAATGAGCAATCTGTGTACCTAGGGGAGTCCAGTAAGCCAACCCAAACCCTGTTAATGCACCCACACTGGCACCAATGCCCCCTAGCAGCATCTCTATAGTCGTATCCAGGCAAGCGAAAACTACTTTAACAATCGCCCGCGCCATCAAAAAAGTTGTCGTAGCAATCCCTTTGCCGATAGTTGTGATTCCAGCCCATACTAGATTCAAACCACTTGCTAAAACTCTAGCGATGTTTTGATTGATAGACAGTGGTGCCTTTGAGGCTGCCCAACTGGGTGTCGTGTTCATAGTAGAAATCCCACCCAGTCGCAGCTTAAGATAGGCGGCATTTGCCGGACGTTGCTGCACATCAGCCTGCACCATTCCATCCAGCACCTCAGCAAATACTGGGCTAACATGGGCGTAACTGCGCCACTGTAACTCCCCATCCGGACTTTCCAAATCCGCAGGATATTTAGCAGTTAGCAAGTGAATCATCGTCCGTCCTAGGGCATAAAAATCCGTACCAGGTCCGACTACACCGCCGGAAATTTGCTCTGGTGGACTGTAGCCAGGAGAAATTAAGCGGGTTGAACTGCCTTTGGAGCCAGGAAGTTTCGAGCCAATTTGTTTCGCTCCACCAAAATCGATCGCCACCAACTGCCCTGTATCCTGGCGGAGCATCAAGTTGGAGGGTTTGATATCGCGGTGAATAATATTACGCCGATGCAACTCGTCGAGAATTTCCAGGGATTGTTTGAGCCAGTTGAGTACCAATGCTTCTGGACAACCTTGGGGATACTCGTTTAGGATATCTTCCAAGGTCTTACCGTGGATTTTTTCCATCACCAGACAAGGGAGCGATCGCTTTTGGGGATAAGATAGCGTTACCTGAAAATAGCTATCTGGCTCTACTCTAGGCACGCCCGGATGTCGGAGACTTGCTAAAACAGCAGCTTCGTGTTCAAACAGTTCCAATGCTTTGGGATTGGTTTCCACCAACACCTTCAGCACTTGCTCGGTTTTTGTCTGCAAATCCCAAATTGTATATATGGTGGCAAAGCCACCGGAACCCAATTTCTGCAAAGGGATGTAGCGATTTCTCAGTTCTAGCGGTGCCCCACAGCTATGGCAAAATTTGCTCCCCCAAAGTTGGGCTGAGGGACGCGGACAGTCGGGATTAATGCAGTAGGCAGCACTGGTAACAGACACGTCAAAGAGGGAGAGGGTAGGAAAAAGGGAAAAGGGAGGAGGCTCCCTCGATTCTACTAAGAAAGAGGGGCTCTATGTGCATCAGCGGGAAAAAAGCTTGACAAACCGTTGAATTGTTCGGCGGTATTGCCTATTGTCAAAGAAAGCATCTCCATTATTGTGGCGGGCTTTTGGCACTAGCAGCAGTTGTTTGGGTTGGGGCGCATTTGCATACAAGGTTTGGCTCATAGTCGCTGGGATAACGCTATCATCTGTTCCATGAATAAATAAAACGGGAACTTTCAGAGATTTAACTTTGTCAATAGAGTCAAACCGTTGTGTTAATATTAAACTGATAGGAAACACTCGATAGTAACTGAAAAGTTCTGCCATTTCTTGCATGGAAGTGAAGGAACTCTGCACGATCGATCCTGCTGCTTCGGGATGTTTTCTTGCCAAATCGATAGCGATCGCACCTCCTAGAGAATGACCATAGATAAAAATCTGTTTGGCAGGTATTTTTTGTTCCTTTACCAGATAATTCCAAGCAGTTTCAGCATCCTGATACACCTGGGATTCACTAGGAAAACCGCCTTGACTGCGACCATAACCTCGATAGTCAATCAACAACACAGATAAACCCAATTGGTGAAAATGGTTAGCCTGATTTACATTGGCTCCCATGTTGATACCGTTGCCATGAAAATACAGTAAGGTTCCTACATTACTTTTATCAGCCCGAATCCACCATCCATTGATTAGTTCGACTTTGCCTGAACCTGTCTTTACAGGTAACCAGACTTCTTGGTAGGGAATATTTGGTGTTTTTTCAAAAACCCGAGAGGGTTGGAAGATAAAGTAGTTCTGCCGGACAGTAAGAAACAGACACGCAGATATGTAGGCTAAGGCTGAAATAGATCCTAGAGTTAACACTAACCTAAAAAAGAATAGACGCAGAGTTTTCACGATATTCATTTAAGGCTGATACTGATATTTTACATCATCGGCCCTGGCTCGTCCGGAGTTCCCAGGACTTACGGCATATATAGGGGCAACCCACTTGGGGATTGCCCCTACGAAGCATATATAGGGGGCAACCACAGGGGGATTGCCCCTACGAAGCATATATAGGGGCAACCACAGGGGGATTGCCCCTACGAAGCGCTATATGTAGAGGCAGTGCCTAAGTCCTGGTTTGTTCTGCCGGGGCGTAAGAGCCCGCCCTAGAGAATATTTTTCACGGGAACTGTGGACTTAACTGGGGGTTCTGAAACCCGGTTTCTTAAAGAAATCGGGTTTCGGGTTGTAGGTTGATCCCACCTGCTTACTTGCACAGTACTGTAGCAGACTGGGCATATATAGGGGCAACCACAGGGGGATTGCCCCTACGAACCGCTATATGTAGAGGCATGGCGTAAG
>CASBRB010000043.1 GCA_949127975.1 Oscillatoriales cyanobacterium PMM_0019
AAAAGCTCAAGAAAGCTCATCACTACCAACGGGTTTTGACTACACCCCTTCTCCCTTGATGGGAGAAGGGGCTGGGGGATGAGGGTGAAAAAGCCTTAGGGGAGATTTTTATTTATTGGGATGAAACCACCCCCCAGCGCCTAGATTAAGGATGGGGTGTAATGACGAGAATGGTAATCACGCTTTTACATGGTCCGTAATACCATAAGATCCTAAAAGCGGCAGGAGTCTTATTTTCGACATAGGCTTCAAAAATTTCCTCTCCTTGAGGACCTGAGAAACCTTCCAATTTGTGAGTTTTTAGGCTGGAGTGACGTAGGTTAATTTCCATTAACCCTAGAGTTTTCTGTACCTTGCGATACTTCCTAGCATCTGTTTTTTGGAGGCGCAGAAATGATTCTTGGGCTTCTGTGGCAAATTCCAGCCTAAATTGCATTAGTCGTCAACGTCTAAATCGGCATACTGGGCAAAGGAGCCTAAGTAGTGTACCTCACCAGCGGCAGCCTGTTGTAGTCCCCGTTCCAAGGCAGCCCACGCTATGGGGTTTCGCCACAGCCAGAGTTCTTGTTCGGGAATCTCCCCAATATTATTTACCATAAAACTGGTCTGGCAGCGCAACTGAAACAAAAGTTGCCCAAGTAAAGTTGATTCTTTTTCCTGTCGTTTCGCTAAATTTACAGAATCCTTATTATTCATTACTTCTACAGCACAGTTCATGATTTTTTCATCTGGGATTTGCTCTGACTCATTAGAGTTAAATACAGCCACTGGTAAACTATCCTTTTGTAAAGCTAAACAAGCGTCCATGTAATCCTCAGCCAAGGGGGGATAATTTTTGGCTAAGGCATGAAGTTTACAGACATCTGAGGGTAATGCCTTACCAATGCCATTGAGTTGGTTCTGCAAATCAACAGGGAGGGCATTCTCTAGTCGCATCAGAGCAGCAAGAAAGGCTTTGAGCGTAATTGCGTCCAACGAATTCATCTGTCTTCCTCCCTGGATACCCCGTCCATGTACTCATGGGCGGGTCGGAAAGGGAGGGCAAGATCTTATCGGATTAACTTCTGGCATATCGGGTCTTCCAAGATGTATAGGTAATGAACGGGCACATAGCAGGTGCATTCTGAGTTAATCGTTTCCCCGTTGACAAAGAATTTAGGCTTAACACTTGTCTAGTAGGTTCCTTTTTTGTAGGTCGGTTGAGTTCGTAGTAGAACCACTGTTTTCCAACTTCTAATGGACTAAAACTTAAATTCCACTTTTTCGCATTTTTCCACGTTCTAGCCTTGATGTCTTCAACTACGAAATTTGTAATGGGGAACATTTTTAGCAACCACTTACAAATATTAAGCTTAAATTCCCAACGACTACGGGTAGATGGTGACATCCACTCCTTATTCAGGTTGCGATTAGGACGACATTGACGGTAAGGTGTCTTGCGATATCTCCTGCCACGTCGCATCTGGGAGCGTTGTAATGTAGTTTTATTTTTCCCTTTGTTTGCCCCACTCTTAACTTTTTCGTTAGTCCAAGGTGGAGTATCTGCTTGGATATTCAGGTAAGTGTGATTTTTGGACTTCACTGTAAAGCCCTCTTTCTTACTACCTGGATCGATACCTACGGCAATTAACTGAGCATTTTTGGCAGAAGGCTCTACATTTAACCGGACACAGAATACTCCTTTTTTGATGAATCCTGTGGCTTTACCCGATTTAATCCACTTCCTGGCGCGGGCATTGGTGGTTGGCATTAACGGGTTTTGGTTTTTGTCAACAACTGGTACGAACATAGATACTATAAGTCAGATTTCTCTGTGTATATTTCCCTATGCGCTTCGCGCACGCTGGCGCGAACGACACTGGACAGAGGATTAACAGAACGCTAGGGAAGTACGTGAGTCGCTGTGTCCATTGGGCTACCACACCCTACTGTCTAGTTCCCTTCAATCGACCCCATTACTGAAATCTTGGGCAGTCTAGTCTTCTCTTACGATGCGTCGAGATGGTTAGTCTCTGTGCAAGCCTCGTCCTAATCTTTGATTAGGGCGGGGTAATTGACTGAATACGAGGTTGTCTGTGATAGTAAAGGCTTTTTAGTATCAATGAGTGCGGTCGTAGACATTGTAGATAGGTTGATTATACTACTACTACAAAGCTTTTTTGTTACATTTCGGTTGTTAGGTCACCTATTACGGGCGAAAGCGGCGAAGTAACAACCAAAATACTAGACCTGTCCATAAGCTTAACTGGAAAGCTGGTGTCCATAGAAATAAGTTGTTGTCGTTCGGAAATGGGGGCTTTTGCATCCTGAGGACGGCGGCAGCAATTTGGCTGGTGGCAAGTCCGATCCCCGCCGCCGCTACAGTGTTGTTAAGGGCGTGATCGCTCTTAGTCTGCCCTATCTCTATTATACCCTTAATCGCGCTAATCAAATTCTCCACCAGCTTCAATCACAGAATATCAGTAGGATTGCAATTCTATAGCTCTGTCGAAAGAGGCGAGTGCTTCTGTTAATCGCCCTAATTTTTCCAGCACAGTGCCCCGGTTTTTCCAAGCTTCGTGGAAGTTGGGTTGTAATTCTATAACTTTGTCGTAAGAAGCGAGTGCTGCTTCTAATTGTTCTAAATCTGCTAGTGCTACGCCCCGGTTGAACCAAGCTTGGTAATAGTCTGGTTGAAATTCTACAGCTCTGTCAAAAGACGGAATTGCTTCTGCTAATCGCCCTAATTCTGCCAATGTCACGGCTCGGTTATAGAAGGCTTGGTAATAGTCAGGTTGCAATTCTATAACTCTATCGTAAGAAGCCAGTGCCTCTTCTAATCGCCCTAAGTTCCTCAGCACTCCACCCCGGTTAATCCAAGCTTGGCAGTAGTCGGGTTGGAATTCTAAAGCTTTGTTGTAAGAGGCGAGTGCTGCTTCTAAGTCCCCTAATGTTCTCAGCACTAAGCCCCGGTTGAACCAGGCTTGGTAGTAATCGGGTTGGAATTCTATAGCTTTGTCGAAAGAGTCGAGTGCTTTTGCTAATTGCCCTAATTTTGCTAGCACATTGCCCCGGTTGTACCAACTTTGGTAGTCTTCAAGTTGGAATTCTAAGGCTTTGTCGTAAGAAGCAAGTGCTGTTTCTAATCGCCCTAAGTCTGTTAGTGCTACGCCTCGACTAAACCAAGCTTGGTGGGAATTAGGTTGGAATTCTATAGCTCTGTTGAAAGAGGCAATTGCTTCTTCTAATCGCCCTAAATTTGCTAGCGTCAAGCCTCGGTTGCTCCAAGCTTCATGGTAGTTGGATTTTATTGCTATAGCTTTATCCCAAGAAGCGAGTGCTGCTAGCCAATCGCCAGTCATTGATTGCTGATAGCCTTGGTTAAACCAAGTTTCTGCCTCTCTGCCCAGCAGCGATGAGCCAATTTCTTCAGCAACGTCTCCAATTTCCCCTACGCCTAACTTACCGAGCCTTACCAGCTTTTGGGCTAATTCCAGATTTGGTGTAGGTGACGCCAGCACTCTTTCTCCAAAGCGACGCAGCCACGCCACCCATTCCGATTCTGTAGCACGCTCTTTACGTTCATCAAAAAAACGCACTACTCGCGGAGACTGCCATCCATGCTCGATGCCAGAGAGCAACTGTATGAACAGATTCTCGTAATCTGCATTGTCTAGAGGTTTAACCCCCCCGTCAAAGAAGAGATCTGGGGGAGGTGGGGAAGATTCGGAGGTGGGGGAGAGGTTTGCAGAGGGGCTTCTCCGGGACGCCCGTCTGCTGGCTTCCCCAGCTTCCCCAGCTTTCTTGTCAACAGGGGGGAAATTTTGCTCCCTCCCCGCAGGTGGGGTTCTCCCAGCAAACAGACGCCGAAACAAACGCAAGATCGTGAGCCAAATTCTGCCCAGCATCTAACACCATTCCAGAAATAGCTAATATTAATATTCCACACCTTCTAAAAACCATAACAAACTCTGACAAACTCTGACAAAAGTGTTAGGTGTGGGGCATCGGTGACTCCCCTAAAACGTAACCATGCTTACTTGCGTACTCTCGAAGAAGTGGATTTCTCCATCTTACGTCGCTTACTACCCTTGCGGAGTTCA
>CASBRB010000044.1 GCA_949127975.1 Oscillatoriales cyanobacterium PMM_0019
CTTTGCGACGGGATGATTGAATATTTTCAAACAGCTTGGCGTACTTACTGTCAAATCTGGGGTGGTGATGGCACTGAAGTGCTTACTACGGATTTGCGCTCTAGCTTCTATCGGTTGCGTCCAGTGATAGAGGTAGGCTGGGAAATGCCTGTGCTGCTCCGGGCTCTGATACTGGGCATTCCGGAAGAAAAGATTTGGCTTGATTGGGCTGCCGTTGCTCAACAAGTGGTGGTAAACGAGAATCTCAATGGGGCAGATATTGGCAACAAGCTCGATTGCCTCCGGGATAACTGGATTTCCACAGATTTAGATAGCTGGCTGGAGCTGCACCGTTTTTACCCAGGCGTTGTCGAACAACTGCTCGCGCTTCAATCGAGTCCGGTTCAACCAATAATTATAACTACAAAAGAGGGGCGCTTCGTCAACCAACTTTTGCAGCAACAGGGTATCTATCTACCCGAGCAGTCTATTATTGGTAAAGAGGTGCGACGTCCCAAGCAGCAAACCCTGCGGGAATTATTAGCAACCTCCACAGACAAAGCTATTAATATTTGGTTTGTAGAAGATCGCTTAAAAACACTACACTCAGTAACACAGCAACCAGATCTCGCTTCTGTAAAACTGTATCTAGCAGACTGGGGCTACAATACCTCAACTCAGCAAGCGTCTATCAAAGATAACCCTCGCATTCGGCTGTTGTCCCTTTCCCAGTTTGTTCAAGATTTCTCTGCTTGGCCTTAAAAAACTCAAAACTCAAGCGTTGAAAATTCAAAATGCTGGATTTAACTAAAATAGCACAACAAATGCAGGGCATAAGCCAGCACTTGATCCAAGAGGCGGGTGCCAGTCGCCAGCGCTTGGAACGCGCCCAGCAGCATCTGCAACAGGCAAGTAGCCAACAGGCAGATTTGGTGAAGCGTCAACAGATATGGCGCGAGCGCATTTCCTTTAATGCCGCTATGCCCGTCGAGCCACTCGATACTCGCGTTACCATCGATATCCCTCCCGCCAGCCACACTGTTATCGCTACTGATGGTTCTCAGATTGCCCCCAGTCACCACGAAATTGCTTACTGTTATTTAATTAATGTCGGCCGGGTGATGTTACATTATGGGCAGAGTTTATACCCTTTACTAGATAGTCTGCCGGAAGTCTTCTATCAACCGGAAGATTTATACGTTTCTAATCGGTGGGGTATTGGCACCGAGGAGTGGATGGGCTATCGGCGCACAGTATCAGAAGCATCGGTACTGGCAGAACTGGCTTGTAGCTGGGTAAATCCTAGTGATGTTGGATTGGAAAAGAAAGCTAAAAATCCTCAATCCTCGCCAAAGGAGGGGCAATCTAATCATCCCAAATCTCAAGTGCCTATTCTGGCAATGCTGGATGGTTCCCTGATTTACTGGTTTCTGGATCAAATGCCAATGGAAGCACGCGATCGCATCCTGCCGCCAATTCTAGATGCTTGGAACCAGCTACGCTTAGCTGGGGTGCCACTGATGGGATATCTTAGTGCTTCTCGTAGTATTGAAACCGTTAGTTTTTTACGCCTCACCGCCTGTATCCACCCAGTTCCAGACTGCACTACTTATTGTGCTGGGTTACTTGACAAAACGCCCTGCCATGTGTTTGGCTCTCTAAGGGATGCTGTTTTTTGGATATCACAGCTACAGCCAGGTCAACGCAGTTGCCTCTGGCGCAGTACAGCTAAGATTACAGATTTGTATGATATCCATAGTATCTACTTCTGTTATGTCCATGTCGGGACAGAAATCGCCAGAATTGAAGTTCCGGCTTGGGTAGCTGAAAATTCAGCACTACTAAACCAATCTCTAGGCTTGATGCTGGCTCAAATACACAAAGGTTATGGCTATCCGATCGCTCTTGCCGAAGCACATAATCAGGCAGTTGTCAAGGGAGGCGATCGGACTCGTTTCTTCGCCCTACTCGAACAACAAATGATTAAAGCAGGCTTAAGAAATGTCGGGACTTCGTATAAAGAAGCGCGAAAGCGGGGCAGTATCGCTTAAAAGTTTGTAGTGAGGGCTTTAGCCCTTGAAAGGTTCGTAGTGAGGGCTTTAGCCCTTTCTGAGGACTAAAGTCGAATGGCACTTAGTTAACGGATCGATCGCAAGCCAAAAGATGGCGGCGATCGCCATTACGAAGAAACTATTGTAGGTTGGGTTGAGGAACGAAACCCAACATTAGAGTCTGCCTGAGGGAGCGAAACCCAATATTACCATTGGGAGAAAGTTGCCACGCTTACAACGCGGAAAATCGTTAATATCAAGAAAAAGTTAGTGCAGATCTATCCCACACCAGAGCAAAATCGTAAATGTTACATTATTTGTTTCCTGCTTACCTTTAGGTTTCAAAAGACAGTGGAACTGGTTTGCATTGACGAGCGTTCCCAAGATCTGATTATCCTGTCAGGCGAAGAAAGCAATATTTCAATTAACCTTAGCGGAGAGGTGCGTACCTATGAGTAATCCAAAGTTTGATCAGATGAATCGCCAGGAACTGCGCCAGTATGTCTTGAAGCACAAAGGAGATGTTGAAGCCTTTCATGCTCTATGCGATCGCCTCTACGCTAGTTTATCAAAAAAACTGAATACAGATGATGAAATTGAAACCTATTTTGAGCAGCAGTTTCAGACTCAGGAGGAAAATCACCTCGGACATCAGCATTGAATTTTAGCGAAACCCAATATTACCATTGGGAGAAAGTTGGGGGTTTCTATAAATCTAAGAGCATTATTGGTTATGACAATAAATTCAATATTATCATTGGTTATAGCAATAACCCGCCAGGGAATAAATTCCCTGGCTAATAGCGAAAGTCCTCTTCATAGGACTGAAAAAATAATTATCCTCTAGTAACTATTGTAGGTTGGGTTGAGGAACGAAACCCAACATTTTCACGAAAAAGCACCTAGAGTAACTTCGGCAAAGCAGACGTATCACCCTGACAAACCCAGGCTCCCCAGAAATCCGGATGCTCCAAAGGCCGTAGCGAAGCCGTCCGTAGGACATCGCTCTCCTGACAAGATAGACTGGTATCTGGTGATATATCCTCTCCTCCTACCAGATCTTTTAGCACTTCTAACCCTAGAGCAGACTGGCGCAACTCTCCTACTGTAATCCTTCGGATGTAATTCTGGGCATCCTGTAAGGCTTCGGCACGTCCTAATCCAGCCTGCAAATTTGTAAAAAAACGCTCCATCAGCAGGGCAGTTGCTTTGTCTGGTACAGGCCATAAGCTCATCACTAGGGTTTTTGCTCCAGCGACAGCAAAAGCGCGACGCAACCCAAACACGCCTTCCCCTATTTTAATGTCTCCGACGGCAGTATTACACGCAGAGAGAACGGTGAGTTCGTTCGCCCATAAATCTAGCCCCGCTACGTCTTGGGCAAATACCATTCCTTTACCTGCTTCTGGGGGGAGTTTGCCACCTTTTAACCAAATATTAGCACCTGCTAGAGCTAAACCCGATCGCAGCATTGGGTTTTCTACTTTGGCTCCAGATAAGCGAGAATCGAGATTTTCGTTTTTGGGTACTTGGGTGGGGGTGTGATTCTTCTCTTGCTCTCTAGCAAAATAGCCGTGAGTAGCAATAAGCAGAATGCGAGGACACTTGCTATTAGTGAGGGATGATTCTAATGCTTCCTCCCCCAGTAATGGTTTAATGTCCAACATCTGGGCAACACTTTCACCTAAAAAGCGCGTACCAGGAGCCCGCTCAAATCTATTACCCGCTAAAGTATTGAGAAGTTGAAAGTTCGTAGTAAGCGTTTTAGCGCCCTGAGGACTCAACTCATCACCACCAACCTGATGCAAGTTCGTAGTAAGCGCTTTAGCGCCCTCTACTTTAACTCTATCGAAATTAGGATCTGCCAACACCAAAGGCTGAGAAGGTAATCGCTTCGTATCAACTGTAGAGCGCAGAATATCCCGTCCAGCACTAAGGTAACTGATACTATATTTATCCATCAGCATCCTCTCCCCAGTCTCATCACTAGGTAGTATCTGAAACGGCACTAAGTTCAATTGCCCCTCAGGAGAAATGAACAGATGTTGCTGATTTTCCAAGTAAGGGCTGATGGGAGCAAACAAAGCATCACGCAATTCTAGCCCCGCTACTGAGTTATATTGAAATATGGTTAACTCTGGTTCTGTGTCGCTAACCATATCCAGCCGAATCCCTAGATTGTCACCGTCTAGAGAAGCTGAGTGCCGAAATACCCGAATCAGCCTATCAATATGCTCTGCTTCCCCTAAGTCAATCATCTGCACTGCATCTGGCTGTTGGGCAGGTAAGATAAAAGCCAGATAACGGGCAGGTTGCCATTGTTGTCCTATAAAATCAAAGACATCGAAGCGAACAAACTCCACCAAGGTACTGCCTTCTGGTAATTCTAACGCTACAGCAGTTCGATCGACCACTCGATCGCTCAGTTTAATTTCTGGCACTTGAGAGGCAAGTAGTCGCTCTAAGTCGTCAAATTTAGTTTTTAGTTCAGTTAGTTCTTGTTTAGTAGCTGTTAACTCTTCCGGTGCGGGGGTAGAATAGGTGAGGTGGACAATTTGTTCGCTCAAGGAGCGCAGTTGCTGGAATTGTTCGATAAGGAGAGGATAACGCCCGCTGTAGATAGCTTGGTTTTGAGCAGTTTGGGCTGCAGCAGTGAGGGATTTGCGTTTCAGAACTAAATCTAAGGCAGCTTGTACTGCTTGAGGAGAGTTGGAGAGATGTTTAAAAACTAGGGAGAGAAACAACTCAAAATTAATTCTGATAGTTTGGATATAGGTAAGGCGCTGGCTTTCCGAACTGGTAGCAAAGACTCGGCGAATGATACGATTCTCCACTTCGGCGGCTTCCAGCATCAGATTCAGCGCTTCATTGGGGTGATTGGTAGCAGCTAATAATCCTGCTAAATTATTCATACTGGTTGCCACAACGGGATGCTCATCACCTAGCAGGCGTTTCGTCATGGCTAAGGCATCTCGATACAAGGGTTCCGCTTCTTTGTAACGCCCTTGATATTCGTACAGCCCTGCTAAATTATTCATACTGGTTGCCACATCGGGATGCTCTTCCCCTAGCAGGCGTTTCGTCATGGCTAAGGCATCTCGATACAAGGGTTCCGCTTCTGTGTAACGCCCTTGAGATTCGTACAGCAGTGCTAAATTATTCATACTGGTTGCCACTGAGGGATGCTCTTCCCCTAGCAGGCGTTTCGTCATGGCTAAGGCATCTCGATACCAGGGTTCCGCTTCTGTGTAACGCCCTTGAGAGCGGTACAGCACTGCTAAATTATTCATACTGGCTGCCACATCGGGATGCTCATTGCCGCACAGTTGTCGCGCTAACTTCAAGAGTTGCTGGGCAACAATTATCGCCTGAGTATAATTACCTTGTTGCTCCAATTTAGAAACTCGTCGATCAAGTTTCTGAAGTCGCCTGTTCCTAATGATACGCCTAATGAACCAGTATAGAAAAGCGACAATCATCAACAAGTCTATAATTTTTAATAAATCTGCGACCAACAACCAGTTAGACATTACGAACACATATATTGGGTAGGGTAGGATGCTCAAGCGCTTACTACGAACATATATATTGGGTAGGGTGGGGCGCTAAAGCACTTACTACGAGCATATCAGGTAAGAACGAGAAGTTATGCAGTTACCGTGTATTCCATATAGAAAACTCTAGCATCTGCGCGGGGATGCAGGTACTCTACTAATTCCTGCAAATGCCCTGCATCCATTTCCAAGGGTGACTGTTTTTCCTTTGGTAGCCAGTCTAAATCTGGCAATTCCTTGGTAATCACAGCCACCACCTGCTCCTTACCCACATTGCCCGTAATTTTAAAAGACTTTCCTTCTTTCTGCGGTAAAATCGTTTTCCCATCTGGCATATAAGGCTCAGATGCGTAAGATGATGGACATAAACACCACAAAGAACCTGATGTACCTTTATCCAATAGCGTTAAGTACCCAGCTTCATCAAAATTTACTTCAAAGCGAATACTACTCCCCAGTCGCACGCATTTTTCATAATGACTGAACATATCAAGGGTGCCATGAATTATCGGTCCCATCTTGTCAGTGAGGGTAGCTTTCTCCCGTAATCTCTGCCAGAGTCGTTCTAAAGGCGGCAAATCACGCTCTAGGCACCATTCGGGAAACTTAACTTCCCTCAGCCACCGCTTGGCTATCTTCCACTTACCTCGTTTGGTGTCATTAAAATCACATCCTGCTACAGCCAACTTAGGACAAATCGCCTTCCCCCATTGATCCCGCAAAATAGTAACTGCATCACCCTCTTTGGTTCCCTTAATCAAGTCTGTTTCCAAGACCTCTGCTAAGTCATTATCCTCTAAATCATTATTACCTTCGAGCAGGCGTTGCACAAACGCCAGCTTTGTCTTACCTGAGAAGCATAACCGTGTAGCCATACCTTCCAGAAACTCTGCTTCATATTCTTCATATATTGGTAAATTCATCTTTTCTCCCCTTGGTATCCTGTTCATACCTAGTATAGTCGCGCTACTCTAGTTTTAGCAATAGCCAAATTTGGGCTTTCTATTTGTCTCTACTTATATCTACTTATCTACTTGTTTCTACTTAACTCTACTTAAAACCTTTCTACAAAAATCTCCTATTTTCTTTTGACATATCAAATCTAAAAAACTACTGTGATATATATAAGCCCGGATCGAATAGTGGGCATCGCCCACCATGTCCACAATAAATTAAGTGGAGAAACCCATGTCAGCCAAATCCGCAATTATTGGAATATCCACCCTTGTCTTACTGGCAATAGCTAACCCCAGCAAGACAGACTATATCAACTACGCTTACATTAAACTCTGCGACGATATGGGCGGAATAGAAAAAACCGCTTGTAAAGTTTTGGTATCTACCCAGAAGGAGAATATTAAGGAAATCATCGAGCAGAACACCGACAGGAAAAATTTCATCTTGTTTAGCCTCTATAGCACAGAAGTGCTGGGCTTTAAATTTCAGACAGTTGCCTTAATCGGTAATTATTACACGTTCAAAAACTAATTGTTTCTTTTGAAAAAGGAGGTAGAGGGAGATGACAAACTCCTTACTCAAATTCTTAATTCGCTGTTCGGGGGCAAATTATAAAATCCTCAGTAAGAGTGCTTGTGCAACGGAACTCGGTAAATATGCTAGGAGTGGAACCACGATCTTATTGACAGCTATTTTTGCTTCTGCTTCTGGTGGCTATGCCTTCTTTACCGTGTTTAAGTCTAGCCAGCTAGCAATTGCTTGTGCCATGTTGTGGGGAGCGACGATATTTAACCTCGACCAATCGATCGTTACCAACATGGTAAAAACTAAGGGTAACCTAGGCAAGCAGATTTGTGTAGCAATGCCGAGAATCCTGATGGCAAGTGTTATTTCAGTGGGAATATCAGTTCCTATGGAATTAAGGTTATTCCAGAACGAAATTAATTACGAAATTACCAAAGAAAATACCAAAGCCGCTATGGAGGCAGAAAAGAAGCTAGCCGAAAGATTTTCTGAAATTCCCAAACTAGAAGAAAAAAATAAACAGCTACAAGCTGAGACTACTGCCAAAGAAGATGAACGGAGAATCAGGTATGAAGAATTTAAGAGTGAAGCCGAAGGTACTGGTGGTACTTATAAAATAGGTACAGGCCCTGTTTCTGCTGAAAAGAAGGCTGAATTTGATGAAGTCGATCGATCATTAAATACCTTGCGCCAGAAAAACGATCGACTGATTGAAGAAAACCGCAACGAAATCAAAAAGTTACAAGAGGAAAAAGCCAAAGAGTTGCAGAAAATTACCTCGGCGGCGGAAAACGCTAACAGCTTTTTAATGCAATTTAGCACGTTAGAAAAGTTAAGCGAAACCAACCCTGCTATCAATACGGCTAGCTGGTTTGTTCGATTGCTGTTTTTGATGGTAGAAACTGCTCCAGTATTAGTCAAGCTGATGTCTAGTTATGGCCCCTACGATGTTATTTTAGCCAGAAAACAAGGTGAGGTGATTTACCGGGAACAACGGAGGATTGATGATTTAGAGTATACCGTCGATAGAGAAGCAGAGGAAAATCGAGAAATGTCAGAAACGATGCGGGGTTCTATTCGGGAACAGTTTCATAAAGCGGCGACAGATGCGGCTATCCATCCCAAGTGGAAGGAGACTGTGGATAAAGTAGCTTATGAAATTGCTACTAAAGCACAAAAGGAGTTGTTAGAGTATGTGAGGAGGTTTCGGTTTGTTAATCCTAAATTAGCTAAGGATTTAGAGCAAGAATACTCGAAGTATCAAGAGGAAATGACACCAGTTGTAGTTAAGGGTAAAGTTGTGAGGATGAAATTCGATCGGGTTAATCGAGGTTTGAGGAATTTAAGGCGTTTTGTGAGAAGTTTGTCGAAGTAATTTCAGTACTGTAGCACTGCCTGTACCTATGGCGGTTCGTAGGGGCAATCCCCCTGTGGTTGCCCCTATATATGCTGCCTGTACCTATAGCGGTTCGTAGGGGCAATCCCCCTGTGGTTGCCCCTATATATGCCCAGTCTGCTACAGTCCTGAAAGAGTTTTAGTCCATTTTAATGGACTTCAGCTATTAGCCCTGCAATTGATTGCAGGGCGGGTGCTGAATATAGTGCAAGGTATCCATAATAGTTTAGTTCTTTGAGGGCTAAAGCCCTTACTA
>CASBRB010000045.1 GCA_949127975.1 Oscillatoriales cyanobacterium PMM_0019
CTGACAATAATCATAGCCTGCCCAGTTGTTTCAGAGTTTTAATATCCTCTTCAAATTCCTCAACATCATAGTGAATGCAGATATTGCGTCGGGCAATTTCTCTTTGAAATTCTAGTAAGCTCATTTCCGCTAAACGACGAGCTTTGCCAATGCTGATTTTATCTTGTTGGAATAGCATAATTGCTATTTCTAGCTTTAATTCTGCTTCTGATATTCGTGCAGATTGTAAAATGTCATCGGGGATAATTACACTCATGTTTTCTCCTTGTATATATAGTCTCAGAATCTCATTGGGATTATAGGTTCCGAGTCAAACTTCGCCACCTATATCCGGTTTATCAGCAACAAATTGCCCCAAAATCAACTGACACCGATGAGTGTGAAGCAGATGAAACTCCTGCTGAGCTACTTGCTCCAACATAAACAATATATGCTCCGTCCTTAACATATTCCCATCATTAAGACAACTACCCACATAACGAATAACCACAGAGGAATCTTCCTCTGTTCGTCTGTGTGGTTCGTTTATCTCCAACTCAAACAGTCGCAAGCGCAGATTTACCTGTTTCTTCTTCCCAGACTTAGTAGTCTGCTCCCACCAGATAGTATCGCAACGCTTAACAGCATCAATCCAGTTTTGCCATTGCATAGAAGTTGCCGATGTCGCGGCTGCCACTGTAATTAAATATTCAGCTCGCTCCAAAGACTGAGTAGCAGAGGGGGCTGCTCTATCAACAACCTCAACACCGTACACCGGAATATCTGACGGCAACTGAGCTACTAACTTCTCCTCGAAGGTTTGAGCATCCATCAGTTGGGTTAACTCAAAATCCACAATCTCCCCAGTGCTAGTAGCACCCAGGGGTAGGGCATTAGCAATCATAATCCGAGGAGAGGGATGGAAGCCGTTAGTGAAGGCAACAGGCAGGGAAGCCCGTCGCATAGCTCTATCGAACAACCTAGCTAAATCCAGATGACTCACTAGCGCCATGTCACCCAGCTTGCCAAAGCGAACTCTGACGCGCTGCACTCGTTCTTGATTGGGCGTGAAGTGACCAGCAAATTTTGGTATTGGCGGAGATTCTATCACAATATTGTGACCAAAGTCAATACCGCAGACACCACAGTGGGAACAACCGTCAAAAGAGCAATCCGGTACCGTCGCTGCTTCTAAGGCTCTTTGTAAGTCGGCTTTCAACCACTGTTTATCAATGCCAGTGTCGATGTGATCCCAGGGGAGGGGGGCGTCTAGTAAATTTGGGATTGAGTTGTCTAAGTCCTCAAAAACGTTCCATTCGCCGTTTTCAACTTGGCGGTATTTCCAGGTAAGCTTGAATTGTCCGATCGCTTTTTCCCAAGCAGCAAAAGCCTGCCCCACATTATCAAACCAGCCATCCATTCCCGCACCCAGTTCCCAGGCACGACGAATAACGACAGCCAACCGCCTGTCACCTCGCCCGATAAAATCTTCCATTGCTGAGAGCCGCACGTCGGTAAAGTTCGCTTTGACATTTTTCATGTGGCGAAATTCATTTCGCAGCAACTGCTGCTTGCGTTTAAACTCTGCGGTTGAAACTGAATGCCACTGGAAAGGAGTATGAGGTTTGGGCGTAAAGTTAGAAATTGTTAGGGTAAAATTCAGCAGCTTTCTGCCAGGGGTGCGACACTCCTGCTGGAGCCAGCGAACAGTTTCTGCAATTCCCAAAATATCAGCATCGGTTTCTCCTGGCAAACCAATCATAAAGTAGAGCTTAATTTTATCCCAACCCTGCTCAACAGCAGTTTTTATACCTCGCAGCAGTTCAGAGTTAGTTAGCCCCTTATTAACAATATCCCTCATGCGCTGGGTTCCAGCTTCAGGGGCAAACGTCAACCCACTCTGCCGATTGCCGGTGATGATGTTAGCAATATTTTCATCAAATCTATCTACCCGCTGGCTGGGGAGCGACAGGGAAATATTTTCGTTTTGGAGGCGATTTTTGATTTCCATGCCTACCGCTGGTAGCGACAGGTAGTCGGAACAACTCAGCGACAGTAGGGAAAACTCGTTGTAGCCAGTGGCACGCATGCCCTGCTCAATCGCGTTTACCACTTGCTCTGGTTCCACGTCTCTCGCTGGGCGAGTTAGCATTCCTGGCTGACAGAAGCGACAGCCTCGAGTACAGCCCCGTCGCACTTCTATTGTCAAGCGATCGTGTACTGTTTCTATATATGGTACCAGTCCCATTGAGTAGGCTGGCATGGGAGTGGCTACCCGTCGCATAATCTGAAAAGGGACATCGGCACGATTAGGATGTACTGAGCCCGACTCCGCCATATCATAAAACTGGGGCACGTAGACGCCTGGAATCTGTGCCAAATCCAGTAATAGCTCCTGGCGCTTTAATCCTGCTGCAATGCCTTCTTCGAGTACTAAACCAATTTCCGGTAGTAACTCCTCGCCATCTCCCAAGGCAATAAAGTCAAAAAAGTCGGCATATGGTTCAGGATTAGATGTTGCCGTTTGCCCACCAGCAAAAATCAAAGGAGTTGAGGAAAGTTGCCTTTCTCTCCACGTCAGGGGAATTCCCGCTAAATCCAACATCTGTAGAATGTTGGTGGCTCCTAGTTCGTAGCTGAGGCTAAAGCCTAAAATATCAAAGTCTGTCAGGGGACGTCGGGATTCTACGGCAAATAGTGGCGTTTGAGTTGCTCGTAGTTTGGCTGCCAAGTCTGGTGCTGGTAGGTAGGCGCGATCGCACAATTGTCGAGGCTGGGCATTTAGTATATTGTAGAGTATAATATGCCCTAGATTAGATGCACCCACTTCATAGACTTCTGGGTAAGTTAGTACCCATCGCACTGTCGCGCTATCCCAATGCTTGTGGACTGCGCCCAATTCATTTCCTAGGTAACGAGCCGGTTTAATAATATCTGGTGTTAGTAGTTCTTCAACAGCAACCGCCACAGTAAAACTTGCCTCTAGTGAACCACCTTAAATATACCGAATTCGATCGGTAGCGCGTAGCAATCTCTAGCTGATGAAACTGCCAACCAGCTAAGCGCGGCTAAACGTGGCGCGAACTTTGTCCCTAGAGTAGCATAAGGGTTGCTTTCTAGTTGAAACCTACGGGTTGGGCCGCCTCATAAGCTTCCCTGCTTTCAAACATCTCAAACGCCCTATCTAGTTGGGTTAGCTCAAAAATCATCCTCACTGAGGGGGAAACACAGCAGAGGCTGAAGCGCCGTTTTAGACGTTGGGCTGCATTCAGAGCAGTGACTAACGCCATTAAACCCGCACTGTCAATGTACTCCACCTGTTTCATATCAACCAACAAGCTGGATACCTGGGGGGGCGATACCGCTGTCGTCAGCTGATGCTGAAACTCCGCTGCATTAGTAGCATTAATATAGCTACGGGGTTGAACTATGGCAACTCCTGGGCTGACAAGTGTATTTTGCATGATTCACTCCTTCCTCACTTAAAACTTAAAACTTACCTGGGATTCTTTGAAGATAAACTGCAAGTCCTGTCTTTGACTACCTCTGGAAGGTTATTTTGTTAAATATTGATTAATTTTACCTACTGGTTTCAGTTTTTCCGGAAACTTTACCTAGAAAAAGTGTTCTACGATACTAAATTTAACAGGACTTACGCACACTAGGCACACTGGGCACACACAGGGGGATTGCCCCTACGAACCCGCTATATATATATATATAGGCAGTAATTCAGGTAAACTATTCTCTAGGTTCTTACAAATGCTTTATTAGTCAGCTAAAATTCGCCATGCAGTTTGCCAAACGCTTAGAGAAAATTCCCCCCTATCTATTTGCCGAGATCGATCGCAAGCGCGATGAGTTAGTGGCAAAGGGGGTTGATATCATCAACATGGGTGTGGGCGATCCCGATAAGCCCACCCCTGCCCATATTATCCAGGCAATGCATGAGGCGATTGACGATCCCTCGACTCATAACTATCCGCCTTACCAGGGAACGAAAGATTTCCGCAAAGCGGCAGCCGAATGGATGGAACGTCGCTTTGGCGTTACTGGGTTAAACCCGGATACAGAAATAGTTTCTTCTATTGGCTCGAAAGAAGCTATTCACAATACTTTTCTGGCTTTCGTCGAACCAGGGGACTATACTATTATACCAGATCCGGGCTATCCTGTCTACCGTACTTC
>CASBRB010000046.1 GCA_949127975.1 Oscillatoriales cyanobacterium PMM_0019
CTTATGCCCAGTCTATTACAGTCAGGACTTAAGCACGGCCTCTACATATAGCGGGTTCGTAGGGGCAATCCCCCCGTGGTTGCCCCTATATATGCCCAGTCTATTACAGTCAGGACTTAAGCACGGCCTCTACATATAGCGGGTTCGTAGGGGCAATCCCCCGTGGTTGTCCCTATATATGCCCAGTCTGCTACAGTACTGCGATCGAAAATTTTCTAGCGGGAAATGAGTAATGTTGGGTTTCGTGCCTCAACCCAACCTACCTGTATCGATCAGAGATAACGCTTTGTTGAGTTCTTGGATGCTAACTTTCGTTTCACTAATACCACTGGCGGAAAGGGCGGCATTTTCATTAAGGGAATTCATGGAATTAACTACCTGTTGAATGGCTTGAGCTTGCTGCTTAGTTGCCAGAGAAATCTGTTGATTGCTGATTGCAATTTTATTAACGGCAGCCACTATATTATGAACAGTTTTTGCTCCTGACGAGGTTACTTTTACCGTAGTATCGGTAGCTGAATGGATATCAGTAACCAGAGTATTAATTTTGGCAGCAGATTCTTTACTTCTGTCAGCTAGTTTGCGAATTTCGCTAGCAATCACAGAAAAACCTTTACCCTGTTCGCCAGCGCGAACTGCTTCTACGGCAGCATTTAGCGCCAGCATATTTGTCTGATTAGCCATATCACTAACTAAACTAGCAATGTTACCGATTTGATGTGTTTGCTCAGTCAATCTCATAATCTGAGAGGTAATTGCCCCAACTTGTTCTCGAAGAGATGATGAGTTTCTAGTTTGTTCACCAACACCATCAACTAAAGTTAGGATTTGACCTGCTTCTGCTGTGGCTAATTCTGCTTGAAATGCTACTTGAGCGGAGGATTCCCCTAACTCATCCATTGTGGTCGTAGTTTGATTCACAGCCGTAGCCTGCTGTGTTGCCATTAGTTCTTGATTTTCTAGTGTGGTTTCTAGAAGTTTTGCGGAATTGGCAATGGTTCTAGAAACTTCCTTGATGGTATTTGTATGGTGACGTTCTTGCAATAACTTGAGCTGCCATAGGGCAATGAGTGTAATTAGTACCAGTAATATGCCTAAAACCGATGCCATTAGATTAAGCGAACTCAGTTGACTTTCTATATAGTCACGGGGAATAACTTCAGCTATCGACCAACGAGCATTTTTTAGAGGGGTGTATGCAACGTAAAATGACTCGCCTCCTAGTTGCACTAATTTTACCCCTTGTTGGTGGTTGATCATTGCCTGCGCAATCTCAACTAAATTTGCTTCTTGCGCGTCTAAAAAGCTTTTATTTTCTTGAATAAGTTCTCTATTAGGGTGAGCAATTGGCACTCCCTTGGAATCGAGGGCAAAAGCATAACTGTTTTTAATTGAGGTGGTTTTGGATACCACTTGTTGAATGCGATCGATGGCAACAGCTCCAGTCAGTACTCCGATAGGCTTTGTTGTTGGTAATGAATTCGATGGAAGTTGCACAGAAGTAGAATTATCTGCACTAATGAAAGAATTTTCTTGAGATAGTTGGCTGTTATTACGAGGAGAAACAGACCATATGGGAGCTGCTATAGCAATTTGAAGTTTCCCATCTGAGCGAGCAATTATTAAATCTGAAGTATTTAATTTTCCTGCTATTGCTTGCTGGAAAGTCTCGCGATCGCTGAGATTCTTTCCTTTAATAAATCCCAGGTCTGTTGTATAGTATGAACCATCAGGTTTGACAAGAGAAAATCTTTTAAAATCCGGTAGGCGCTGCTGCTCCGATTGTAAATAAGGCTTAGCAATTAACCAATCAATAGACCTAACAGTGGTATTATTAGCGGCAGACTCCACATCCGCCTTCAAGACTGCTAACCATTCGTCAATTTCACCCCCGTTTTTCTGGAGAGAGCTTAGCACATTGGATTTTAAGCTGTTGAGCAGCAAACCTCGGACAACAAAATAGCTGACTGATGCCGTGATGCCTACAGCCAGAATCGTGCCGCAGATTACCAACAAAGAAATTAAGCTTTTTGGTTGCCACCCTATCTGACGTTGTTTGGTTAAGTTTTGATTCATTTATTTAACAAGGTGGAAATCCACAAGTATTGCTATTCTCAGATATTGCACATTTTTTGTGTCGGGTGCTAGGCTGTGCCGTAATGCATCATTGCTCAAAGGTTTCGCTGCCTGTTGAAAATAATCATTACAGGCTGCAAAGCCGCCATCATCTCTCCAAAGGCAGAGATGATGACGGCTAATTTATTCGCCCGTGTCGCATTTCATCCCCCAGATAAATCACGGGGGCTTTCATGCTTCCGAACTTTTTTCTGTAACTACACCGCAAATAATTGTTGCTTAAAATTTAGTGACTGACATTTAGCAATAGCCTGAACTAATTTCTGGATGTCAACTGGTTTGCTGACGTAATCGTCCATGCCCGCTTCCAGGCATATTTCCCTGTCTCCCGGCATAGTATTAGCTGTTACTGCAATAATCCAAGGACATTTTTCAGGCAGCCACTCTTGTTTTATGCGACGGGTGGCTTCTATCCCATTCATTAAAGGCATTTGCACATCCATCAGAATTATATCATAATGCTGGCGATGCAGCATATCGAGGACTTCTAATCCATTGTTGGCTAGATCGGCGCTATAACCTAGATGCTTGAGTACCTGTAGCAGCACTTTTTGATTTAGTAAGTTATCCTCAGCCAGCAGAATCCGCAGAGATAGTTTTTCGTCTAATAAAACGTGGCTCATATTGCTTACATTTGAAGTCGGCTATTGTATGTACTTATTTTCACCTCTTTACCAATAATTTACTGTGATCTAGCCTCGTACACATGCGTGAACAAAAACACAATATTTGGCGATCAAAATTACTTAAAGGTAGTGATTTATATCACATTTTTTTTTAAAGTAGTTATGAATAATAAGTTGCATTCATAGAAATAGAAGGGGGTGCCCTTTGACCTTAGGCTGCTCTCAAAGGCTTCGTTACCAGGCTCTGCCTGGTAACGAGAACACACGCAAAAACACCTTTCTTTCTCGTTCCCAGGCTCCGCCTGGGAACGAGCAGAAACTTCTCCCTCACCTGCTCTTCTTCCCCACCTTCCCTAGCTCTCTTCTTTGAGGGGGGTCAATTTATGTCAGGAGCGAGTTTTCTGGGACCAAACGCGAGTGGGCAAGCCCCAAACATAAATAAAGCCTTCTGCTGCCTTGTGATCGAAATGGTCATCAGCGCCGTATGTAGCTAAATCAGGACTGTAAAGAGAATAGTCCGATCGCCGTCCTACCATATTAGCATTACCCTTGAACAGTTTAACCCGCACCGTTCCCGACACTCGCTGTTGTGTCTGCTTGACGAAAGCATCAAGTGCTGCTTTTAGTGGACTGTACCACAAACCATTGTAGATAATTTGGCTATAGGTTTCTTCAACACCACGCTTGTAGTGGGTGACGTCTGCAGTTAAGGTAAGGCTTTCTAAATCACGATGAGCTTGGATTAAAATAATCAGGGCTGGTACTTCGTAGATTTCCCGCGATTTTATGCCCACTAGACGGTTTTCCAGCATATCAATCCGCCCGATGCCGTGATTTCCAGCTATTTGGTTGAGTTGGCTAATCAGAGCTACGGGTGAGAGTGATTCACCGTTGAGGGTGGTGGGGATGCCTTGCTCAAAGCCTATCTCCACATATTCTGGATCGTTAGGCGTATCAGCGATCGCCTTAGTCATCAAATAAATTTCTTCGAGTGGTTCTGTCCAAGGATCTTCCAATGGTCCGGCTTCAATACTACGACCTAGCAGATTGCGGTCAATACTGTAAGGAGAGGATTTTTTCACCGGGGCTGGGATACCAAAGCGCTCACCGTAGGCAATAGTCTCCTCCCGGCTCATACCCCATTCCCGTGCTGGTGCTAGCACTTTTAGATTAGGATTGAGGGCGGCGATGGAAACATCAAAGCGCACTTGGTCATTTCCTTTGCCCGTGCAACCGTGAGCAACAGCGTCAGCACCGTATTGTTCTGCTGCTTCTACCAACAGTTTAGCAATCAGTGGACGGGCGAGGGCTGTGGAGAGGGGGTAGCGGTTTTCATACAAGGCATTTGCTTGCAAAGCACAGAAGGCATATTCTTTGACAAAGCTTTCTTGAGCATCCACCACCAGGGATTGACTAGCACCTGATTTCAAGGCTTTTGCCCGGACTGGCTCTAGTTCATCTCCCTGCCCCAAATCCGCCGCCAGAGTAATGACTTCTTGGACACCCCACTCCTCTTTGAGGTATGGTATACAGACAGAGGTATCGACTCCACCCGAATAAGCTAGCACAACTTTAGTAGCACGACCCATTTGCTTTTTCTATTCCCCAAAAACGACTAGGCTTTTATTATCGAGCAATTTATCGACGTCGAGCATTGTTAATGGCTCATTAGTCATTGTTTGTTGATAATGGGCGATGTTGTTTGCTTGAGGAACTGAGCAAAATTTCAGTAGTCGTTTTACCAGATAGCGATAAATCGGAGTAAAATGGGGTAAATCGTAGTAAATCGGAATATGTACCTTACCCCTAAGCAGGTACACTCGCAATATGGCTTCCATCCCAAAACACTGTCGTTATGGGCAGAAGACGGAAAAATAACCTGTATCCGTTCACAGCCGTGGACATAGACGCTATCTGGCTGAAAGCCTAGATGTAATAAAATCTAAAAAGGCTGAAACCCTACTTTAAGCGAGGGTTTCGACCTCGTCACAGAAAGACGACCAAAAATCGCAAATTGATTACCTCGGGTTAAACTACCCCGGCTCTAGATGTGTGAGTGACATAGGCTCTGGGCTGAATTTCTCCCCGCAAAAAGTAAATCTTGCTTCTAAACTGTATTTTCTCCGAAAGTATGAAAAAGAAAATCGTAGTGAATCGGAAAACCCAGAAAATAGTTGCTATGCTGATATCAGTGGGTAGAAAACTGGAGGTGATATCGGTTGGCACTCAGCAGATGTAAGGGTTACGCCATTGTGACAAAATCCCTACGCTGTAAATTGGAGCGTGGTGATATTGATTTGACGGAAACCAAGACAGCCTTCAACGAAGTTGTTGAGTTTTATTACATCCTCATCAATACCTCACCGACTGGTGTAGATATTCCTACAAACCAGGATGGCGGCTGGCGTTACTATGAGTTGTTAACCATTGGAGACAACGCACAGTATCCACTGCCATTTGACTGTCCAGCCGCTTTTAGGCGTTCCGCTATACGCAAGGCAATAGGTGCTTATAAATCTTGGCGGACTAATTATCTCAAGTGGCAGAAACGCTCTAAAAGGCAACGACATCACCGCCCACCTGTGCCGACACGAAAGTTTAATTTCTCCCCATCTTTTGATAGTGGAATGTGGAAGGAAGATGATGGGGAGTCCATTATGCTTAAAATTCGTAGGGATGGGCAGTGGATATGGGTGAAGTTTACATATCGGAGTTACCAGATTGATTCTGGATGGGTGAAAGGCTCACCAGTCGTGGTGTTGAAAGGGAGTAAAGCATACCTGATTTTCCCAGTAGAGAAATACGTACCAGCAACAGGAGGAATCAAGAATGTCATGGCTCAGGACTCATTTCGGGTTCTGGGAATTGACATGGATTTAGATAAACATTCAGCTATTTGTTCTGTCTTAGAAACCAACGCTAGGGATGGTAAAACGGTTGAGGTCGCAAGGCACTTCATTAAACAACTGGCATCGGTAAAGTGTAGGAAGCGGAATCTAGGGCAGATCGCAGTGAGGATGAATGCAACTGGAATAATTCACAAGGGTTTCTGTAGCAAGTGGTGGGAACGCCTACACAACCGTGAGGTTGATATGGGACGCGCCATTGTGAGACAGATCGTTCATCTTGCTCAGGGGTATGGATGCAAGGTTATTGCCTTTGAGCATCTAAGCAACCTAACCCCGACGCATGGTAAATATTCCAGACGTTCCAATCTTAAACGTGCTTATTGGCTAAAGTCTAAGATTTACCTGAATGTGAAGAGGATAGCTTACCAAGATTATGCAATCTTGACAACGAGGGTAAATCCGCGCAATACGAGCCGCTTAGATCCTTGGGGTAATCAGGTATGGCGTAGGGATTTATTTCCCACAAAAGAGCTCGATTACCTAGAGTACCAACCCGGTGCTGACTGGGTGGGGACGATAAACGGGTATCAAGCGCACAGTGGACTAAATGCCGCACGTAACGTTGGAATGAAAGCCATCCTCCGATATAAGTCTTTTGCAGTGTTCTCAAGGCAACCGGAAAGTAGGGGCGTCTAAACACTGCCTCCAAACAAAGCCCTTAGCGGTAACGCTAATGGTGTGTAATCTGGCTAGTAAATGGGTGGCGACTCCTGTATCAGATTATACAGAGATTGGGTAGATCTGCTCAAAGGTTCCTACTGAACTACGCCCTCTCGGTTGAGTCTATGACTCCCCAAACTAGGAGGTGCCGACTATAGAGGAGCAGACATTGTGAGGCATTTCGGATTTACTACGTTTTATTACGTTTTACTCCGTTTTGCTGACTACTCAACTATAATAAATAAATTCTGTGACGAGAGAACAGGTGTTTTTCAGCGTTGTCATTCCAACTTATAATCGCCAACCCATCTTGTCAAAGTGCCTGAGAGCCTTGGAGCGGCAGAAGCACAGAGATGCTAGTGTCGTCACTGGCTATGAAATTGTGCTGGTAGACGATGGCTCGACGGATGGTACACTGGAGTGGTTAGAGGAACACGTCATAGAGTTTCCCCATGTGCGTCAGTTCTGGCAAAATCACTGCGGTCCTGCTGCTGCGCGGAACCTGGGGGTGGAAAAAGCCATCGGCGACACGATTATTTTCATTGATAGCGATTTAGTTGTCACTGAGAATTTTCTTCAGGCACACGCCAATGCTTTGGTGGAAGGAGAAAAGCAACTGGGGAGCGATGGCTTGTTCACTTATGGTGCGGTAATCAATACCTGCAACTTTGACAGCCCAACGTCTGAACCCTATAAAATCACTGATTTTTCCGCAGCTTACTTTGCCACGGGGAATGTAGCGATCGCTCGTAAGTGGTTAGAAAAAGCCGGACTATTCGACACCCGCTTTCAACTCTACGGCTGGGAAGACTTAGAACTAGGCGTCCGCCTCAAACAGTTAGGCTTGAAACTAATTAAATGTCCAGATGCCGTTGGATATCATTGGCATCCACCCTTTACCTTAGCACAAATTCCCAATCTGATTGAAAAAGAAATTCAACGGGGTAGAATGGGAGTTTTATTTTACCAAAAGCACCCCACCTGGAATGTCCGGATGATGATACAAATGACATGGCTGCACCGCCTTCTCTGGGGCATTCTCTCTTTAAACGGAAGCCTCAATGAACGGACACTGGCTGCATTTCTCCAGTGGTTGATCGATCGAGGCAAACCACAACTAGCTCTCGAAATTGCCCGAATTTTCCTGAATTGGTACAACGTCCAGGGCGTTTATGCCGCTTACGCTGAATTAAAAATTAAAGAAGGAGTCAGGAGCCAGAATACAGGAGTCAGGAGAAATCAGTGAGGGATTTAAACCCATCACTGATTTAAGACCACTAAAACGGAATTTTAGTGGGGGACTTAAACCCCTACACGTCATCCGCCAGTCGCACAGAATTTCCCAGATGGCTCCTGACTCCTGACTCCTGACTCCTGTTAAAAATTAAAAATTAAACCAGATTGAGCAATAGATCTCTTGCAAAAATATCTAAAACACCTCCCTGTCCACAGGGGGGAGCATAAACGAATGGCACTTAGTCAGGACTTACGCACTGCCTCTATATATAGCGCGTTCGTAGGGGCAAACCCCCTGTGGTTGCCCCTATATATCCCATATTCCGCACCCTCACACTCCCCCATTTTTTGGTGTTGTAGGTTTGGTTAAGGTACTGGTTCGTAGTGAGGGCTTTAGCCCTTACTGGTTCGTAGTGAGGGCTTTAGCCCTTACTGGTTCGTAGTGAGGGCTTTAGCCCTTAC
>CASBRB010000047.1 GCA_949127975.1 Oscillatoriales cyanobacterium PMM_0019
TCATCATCTTCATTCCAGACATATTGGAATCTTTCGATTCACTACTTTCCTGATTATTTGGCTCTTTATGATTCATTGAATTCATCCTCTAAATTTATTCTTTTTTACTTCAAATCAATTTTAATAGTTGAAATAGATGCTATGGGTCATGATGAGGCTCCTGTGCATGAGATAATTTTTTCTGAGTGTTGCGACTACCCCACGGGAAAAATTCAGGAGTCAATTGTTAAGCTGTATTACCCAAATTGACGATCGCTCACCCTGCTGGCTGCTGCAAAGCAACAGCCAACGAGGTGAATAAATGGTTTTATGCCATTGCTTTAGCCACCTGACGGCAAGATTCAGCACAACGACGGCAGGCTTGAGCACACTTCTTACAGTGATCGTTGTCGTGCTTCTCACACTCAGCCGCACAGCACTCGCACGCTTCTGCACAAACCGCACACAGTTGAGCGTGCAGGTCAGAATTACGAGCCATGAAGCGGGCGCAAAGGGAGCAGGTATCGGCGCAATCGCGGCATAGCTTAATACACTGAGCCATCATTTGCACCATGTCACTGTCTAAGCAAGCGGTCGCGCAGTGCTCACACTCATGAAGACAGTCGAGGCAATTCTGAATGCAGGTCTCTAGCATAGATTTATGGTTTTGAGTAGTTGTCATGGCTTTAATCTCAATTAAGAATCAACACAACGAAGAACCCGATTGTTATGCCCTCCACCTTGCTTGGGGGATGACCAAGTTCCTTTATCTTTAAGACTACGCTCAGACTATGAGAAACCTATGAGCGATTCAAAGCTTTATGGTTTTTAAAGATTTTCCAGATTTTAGGCGATGAACACTTCATTTCATCCTAATTTCATTTCCCATCATTATTCTTTCTAAGTAGGAGGAGTCCGACCACCGAACACCGCAACACCGCAACCAGCCTGTAAAGGAGTTAGCTCTATGAAAATTTTGGTGGTAGAAGATAATGAGGCAATGACCGAGGTGCTTGCATTGATTCTCTCCGACCAACATTACACGGTTGAAGTCGCTAACGATGGAGAGGCAGCTTGGGAACTGATTGTCTTTTATGACTATGATTTACTCCTGATAGATATTACGCTCCCTCATCTAGACGGAATAAGCCTCTGTCATAGAGTCAGAGCGCACGACTATCAAATGCCAATTCTGCTGGTTACAGGGCGAAGCAGTAGTCATGACCAAGCGATCGGGCTAGATGCAGGTGCCGATGACTACATGGCAAAACCGTTCGATCATGAGGTATTGATTGCTCGAGTTCGAGCCTTGCTGCGTCGCGGAAGAACCCCTTTTCAGTCTGTGCTGGAGTGGGGTAGTTTGCGGCTTGATCCGGCAACTCGTGAAGTCACTTATGCAGGGCAACCTCTATCCTTGAGTCCCAAGGAGTTTTTGATCCTAGAGTTTTTTTTGCGGAATGGTCGTCGAGTCTTTACCTACACCGTGATTTTGGATCAACTCTGGGCGTATAAGGAGACTCCCGGCCAAGATGCCGTGAGAACTCATATTAAGGGGCTACGGCAGAAATTTAGGAGGGTCGGCGCTCCCACAGATTTGATTGAAACGGTTTATGGACTGGGTTATCGGCTTAAACCTTTGGAATTACTTGGCGATTCAATCAGCGCAGATCAACCCACATCCGGCGACGCGGCACAACCGATTCAGCAACAATCACTCAGCTCCTCATCCAAGATTTGGAATCGCTTCAAAACTAGAGTCGATGAACAGGTCAGAATTCTAGAGCAAGCGAGTATAGCTTTAATGCAGCAGATGCTGAATGCGGATCTTCAGCAACAGGCATCTCAGGAAGCTTATACTTTATCAGGCTCACTCGCTACTCTTGGCTTGCCTGAAGGCTCTCGACTCGCTGAGAAAATCGAGCAAATACTGCGAGCCAACGAAGCCTTGAAGCCAGATCAAACACTCCGCCTCTGTGAACTAGTGACAAACTTGCGGCAAGAAATTGATCGCGCCTCGACAGACTTAAAGGCAGAACTGGTTGAGCAGGAAGAGGTTCTGTTCACGGATGACTCATCCCACAACAGATAGTTTGAGCCTGCTGGCGGAACTCAGTCATCAAACGCCTCCGGTACCAGTCCTCGTCTTCACCAGTCACGATCGTCTAGCAGACCGACTGGAAGTTGCCCAACTCGGCGGACACGGCTTTCTACCGGAAATCAGGGGAGTATGAGGGGGTAATCTAAGAGCCCCTGTCTTTTAAGCATGGGGATGAAAGATTACCCCTTCATCATAACACATCATAAGTTTCTTTAACATCAGGCAGAGTATCGATTAAGTCTTCGACAATCCTATTCCGATTATCACAACTTGCAGCATATAATCTTAACTTATTCAATCTCCTCTCTGATATCCGTATTCTTAAAGATTTAGTCTTGATTTAAGTTGTCACACTGCGATCATCTATGTTATAGTAGATCTAGAAAGGAGGTGGTGTCAAGTGTATCGGACAATTCCAATCAGAGCCAAATTTAACTCGGAGGAATCAGCGTTTTGGCAACATCAGTGTCAAAATGCCAACA
>CASBRB010000048.1 GCA_949127975.1 Oscillatoriales cyanobacterium PMM_0019
GTTAGTGATTCGGGAAGTAACGGAAGTGACGCTGAGACAGCAGACTGCTACAAGCCACTGTTTCACGCTGTGACACTACTGCAACAGCAAGGTATGTCAGAGACTAAAATCATTGAAACGGTATTAGGAAAACGCGGTCGAGCCTATGGTGAAGGTAAGGCTATCTTGGCTGAACTATTACAGTTAGGGCAAGATCAGGGTTGGTAAAGCTTTTTAAATAATTTAAAACCTCTCCCAAGCTAAAACTTAGGAGAGGTTTTTTTAGTTTAATGGTGAGAGTGAAACGATGCTTCCAGTTTCACTCGGTCTGCACATTCTTAATGAGAGTGAGGCGTACGATCGATAAACTTGTTTCTTTATCTGAATTTCTCAAAAGTACATCAAGAGTCCTCACAAATCACCAGCTCATTTTTACAATACTCCTGTTAAAGAACCTTGTCCTTTGACGAATCTGGATGAGCTAGACCTCCACCTCTTTGCGATTGTCAATAGTGCTATCTCAATTTCTTCATCATCGGCAGCCTGAATTAGGTCAATCAACCTCTTCTCGAATGATTCAGATCTATCCTTAGTATCATCTTCACTAGCCCCAGCTAAGAGGGCACAAAAGTATCCCTTACTCCCAGGCTCTATCTGCTCCATTGCCATAAGAAGCTTCCAAAATAAATCAACCGTCACAGAACACTTACCACTCCTGAAGTCAGAGATGTGGCTCTGAGACACTCCAGAAACTTCTGACATCTCTTTCCCAGTTATCTCGTATACCAGACAAGTCCTTTTGAAATACAGATCAATCATTGTAAAGTTTTATGTTGAATTTGGTCAATGTTCTAATTATAGCCTTAATATAATAGTGGAAAGGCTAATTAGATAATTAAATTAACTTATCTAGCCTAGCATAGCCAGCTTACATAAAACAGCTCATGGGGAGACGATTGTGGCACTATTGCACCTACGACTTACAAACGAGGATTGGTCGGAGTCATTCAGGAGTTTAACAAGATCAGAGTTGGGGACATTTTTTTATATTAGAACCTTAGATCCCTATGGAGATAGGGATCTGGACATTAACACTAGCGTGCTGTCCAAAAAATTAGGGATTCATCGGACAAGCATATCTAGGGCACTAGAGAGCCTATCGCAAAAAGGCTTGATTGAGATGGAAATTCAGAAGGCAAAGGTCAACCTTTCAGTCAACAACAGAAAGCTGACTTTGCTGAGACAAGAGGAAGATACAAGTCTGTGCGCCGATGCACAAGCTTGTGCGCCCATGCACACAGTTGTGCATCCATGCACAAGCTTGTGCGCCGATGCACAAGTCTGTGCGCCCACGCACACAGTTGTGCATCCATGCACAAATCAAGAGCTAGAACCCTTATCCAGTAATGGTTCTAGCTCTCCTCATACTATTCATACTTATTCAGACTTTATTAAAACTCTCTCTCAGACTGAGAGAGAGAATTTTTTAATTTTTTCTGAAAAGAAGATTAGCAAATTCAGCTTCCCGATCGCCAATATCCACAACTACTTAGCCGCAAAGGACGCGGGAGGTCAACCTAATTACCTTGAAGTCCATCGGCAATTCTTAGCCTCGCCAGTTGGTCGAGAAGCCAGGAAACAAGCGATCGCGGTTAAACACGATTTTGCCAACCACCCTGATCTCGTGGAACATCTTTGGGCAATTTACAAAAAAGGTGACGCTTGGATGCACGAAAAGGAATCGGAACGAGAATTTCGTCGAATATTCTTTGAATGGGCTTATGAAACAGAAGCGTTTGAAGGAGTTTGCTACTAATGTTGTTTCAACTGCCACCAGAACCAATACGACCAGAGCGATTAGGACCTGAAGCTATGAAAGAAGCTTGGAAACCATCTTGGAGATGCTTTGCCTGTCATGACACAGGCATCATTACAGGTTACTTAGTTTTTCTTGTGGTCCCAGAGTACAGCGACAAAGTCCACAAAAATCTGGCCTGCAAAAACCCTTCGTGTAGGAACATTGCACCATCTTCCTCAAATCCGAATTATGACCATAGATTCAGTATTGAGATTTGCCGGGAGCTAGACAAGATCTCTCGTGAAGACTGGACGCGAACGATAGAGAACAAATTTATCAATTTTAAAGCCTTAGCTGAAATGAAAAAGATGCCTGGAGACACAGGCAGAACGGCTAATGATGATAGAGAAATTTTGCAGCGCAAAGCTGAGATTGAATCAATTACCCACGAGCAGTGGGTACAGATGAACTCCAGTTATCTAGGCGTTGATGAAGACGTTTTGTCTAAAGAAGGTGCCAAGTGAGAAAAAATAAATCTAAAATACCCACGATTGATAAAGACTCGTTGCTACTACTATCCGATCGCCTTAGTGAGGGTCAACTAGTCTTCAAGGACGGTCTTTGTGGAACCGTTGTTGGAAAATTTCTTACCATCGGCGGACTTCCTCAAGTCTGGGTCGTCTGGGAAGGATCTGATTTCCCAATATCAGAGATGCCAGATAAACTTATTCCCCTAGAAACTGACCAAAGTTCTAGGGGAAATAGCCATGAAGTAGAGGTAAGTTCTAGGGGAAATAATGAGCCATGTTTAGGCAACTCGATCTGTGCAGTGGGATTGGAGCTGGATTCCCTCTCGCTGGGCTTAGGCTTAAAGGATTTCAACTCGTCGGACTCTGTGAGAGGGATGAATATTGTCGGGACATCCTCGACAAGCGATATCCAGGAACACCAATCTACGGGGACATTAGGCAAAAACAATGGTGGGGAGGTTGCTCGAGCCCAGACATTATTACCGCAAGTCCACCTTGCCAACCCTTCTCAATCCAAGGAAAAAGACTTGGAGCCGAAGACCCTAGAGATTGCTTCCCCGATATCATCCGAATTATCCAGATCATTAAACCTAGATTCTTTTGCATTGAAAATGTCCGAGGACTTCTCAGTTGTAGATTTCAACCAAAAATTAACAAAGGATACTTTGGATTTTTACTCAACCAATTTTCCTCCTGCGGGTACGATGTCGAATGGCAAATTATCTCATCAGCCCATTTTGGAGCGCCCTGGCGTAGAGAGCGAGTACTTATTGTTGGAATCTCCAGGCGCATTGTCCAGCAGCGAAGGCACCAGCCGGCCTCCTGGATCGAGCAAATTAGAGAATCAATTGCGCTCGAGGGGAGCAATCAATGGTCGCGAGGTAGCCAACCCGGAATTTCTAGAGAACAGCTTCGATCTTCCCTGTGGCTGGACCGATCCACAGGAAAAGAAATCAGCTTTGGAATTCCTTCAAGAAATGGGGTTGTACGACAGCGGAGAGCAGCCCTCGGAAATTCCCTTGATTGGCGAGTCGCAACGATCGCCCTCCGACGAGTCGTCTACCTTGACACTCTCTCCTACAATTAATCCCCTAGAACCAGAGGTGAGCGAAGTCGAAAGTTCTAAGGGATTTAATATAAACTGCCCTGCTTGCCAACAGGTGATTAACTTCATCAATAATCAGGGGAACTGTAAATGCTTTAAATGGTTCCTAACGATCCCATACTATGACCAACTAGCTTGGGGCGAAGAGCCCTTAGATCCAGATGATATATGGCATGTAGGGGAACATGTTCAGTGGAAGAAAGAGAGAAAGAAGGGCGTAGTCAGAGACTTGGAACAGCGTGAGATACTGGGGGCAAAACTTAATTATGTTGTCGTTCAATGGGACGACTCATCCTCTGAAGTTCTAATCGAACCTGAAGAGCTGTTAAGACTAGACGATCGCAGGGAAGCCAAACCTAGGATTATTCCCCTAGAACAAATCAAGGTAGATGATTTCGTTCAGTTCGGTGATGAGTCGGTAGCCGTCATTAGTATCAAAGACCAGGAAGCGGAGTTGTGGTTAGATGACTCTTATTCTATATGGCGCGACTTAAGTAGCTTGAGGCTTGCGACTAAGGTCGTTGACAAATATGGAACCTGGTGGCAAATTAGTGGTCAAGCTTCCCACAGCATCATAATTCCCATCTGGTATAATCCTAGGATGGAGGTAATAAACAAATGTGACGAGAAGTATATTGTTCTAGAGAAAAAGAGGAACCAAATTCTAGTTATCCGCGAAGGACTTAGGCCAAAAAATAATTTGGATTCTGAAGGATGGACGATCGGGAGTGCTGATCCTTTCTGGATAAACAATCCTGTAGATCAAGAAAAGAAACGTAGAGGAGCCAGGGGGAAACAGCATCAAACTGGAACCCTTTACCCTTATTTGAAGAATAAAAAACTTAAGGATGGGCGAATAGCCTCATATCCAAGGGTTGAAGGAAAACGCGATCCAGATAACATCAAGCATTGGTACTGGGCTTATTCATACGAAGAGTGTATTGATGGTGAATGGAGAAATCGCAGTCTGTCGGTGCCTTCTTTTCGGGTCAGAACAGTACGTGAGATGGTTAAAATGGATATGTCAATGGAAGCAATTAAAGCTTTAATTAAAGGTGAATTTTCGTTATGATAATTTTAGAGAGATTTAATCCAAGTAAGTTAGGTTAAAAATGAATACCGAGCAACAAATCCTTTGTGAAATTCTACAGAGGCAGACTCAAGCCTTTGAGAGACTAGCTATGGCAGTAGAAAGGTTATCCCCAATACAACCAGACTCAGCACCAAACTATCAATTTGCCCTGGAGAAATTTATTGTATTTGATTGGTCTAGTATTGGGGCAGAGGTTGAAAAAAGTGATAATCATGGAGCTGCGATCGTCAACTGGCGAGGACATCAATTTATTCGTCGTAGTCCAACTAATAAGTTTGGAGAAGCAATTTGGTTCAGTCGCTGTATAGGCAAGGATGATAGCGGAGAAAATCAATATGCTCGCTTATGCACATTCAAGCAGAGTAGAAAGGTTGACCCACTGCCTGATAAGGTGCAACAAATTGCCTATAGTAATAGACAGCCAAGTTCAAAAATTATTCAATAGGAGTAGCATCATGGAAGTAAAATTTATCAACGTTCCGGTTGGAACCTTCGATAGGTTGAAAGAGATCGCACATATTTACAATCTGACACTGCCCAGCCTAAAAATAAAGTCAAACTGGATTACGATGGAATCAGAAGAGTTTCATGAGATTGTTAAATCCCTTCAACCATATTCTGCTTGCGAGGGGATAGCAGCTATCATCGCTGAGCTATACTACTACTACGATTCAAGTCCAGTCGTAGCGTGGATTATTTAATTTATTTTCCTTAAGGAGGACATTTAAAATGCAACTCAGAGAAGAAATATTCAAAACTTACTGGAAGTTCGCTAGTGAGAGACAAAGTATATTTTTCAGGAGGCAAGCTGGGATCGTACCAGCAACTAGCGATCCAATATTGCTAAATAACAAATTCTGCAATGCTTATCGTGCAAGCGATCGCACATCTCAATACCTCATAAAGCACGTAATCTATAATGGTAGTAGAGATACTCCAGATATAGTATTTCGGATCTTACTGTTCAAAATCTTTAACAAGATAGAGACTTGGCAATTTTTAGAATCTAAAATAGGTCAGATTGAAATAGCTAGCTTTGATTTTGACTTGTATGATCGCTTACTCAGCGAAAGAATTGATTCTGCTGAAGTAATCTACACCGCTGCCTACATGTCATGTGCGACAAAGGCATTTGGGTACGATCGCAAACATCAAAATCATTTAGCTTTGATTCAAAAGATGTTGGCAAATAAAATTCATTTAGCAATAGTACGAGCAAAAAGCTTTAAAGAAGTTTACGATCTGCTAAGAGCATACCCACTAATTGGCAACTTCATGGCTTACCAACTAGCCACCGATATTAACTATAGTGAGGTAATAGACTTTGATGAAAATAGTTTTACTATGGCTGGGCCTGGAGCAATTAGGGGAATTAATAAGTGTTTTCAGTGTAGAGGAGGATTAAGCTATGAGGAGATAATAATTTGGATGGTACAGTGTCAGGGATATTGGTTTAAGGAATTAGGGATAGAATTTAAGGATTTATGGGGAAGGGAGCTTAAGGCGATCGACTGCCAGAATCTATTCTGTGAGACGGACAAATATTGTCGTGTGGCATTCCCGGAATTGAAAAGTAATAGGACAACGATCAAGGCAAGATTTAAACCAACTGCAAGAGCAATTAAATTTTTCTATCCACCAAAATGGAAGATTAACGTTTTACCAATGGTAATAAACTAATACTGCCAACTCTGAGCTAGCTCCAACCTTCCCTTTTTACAAATTGGTGTAGTGGGAACTACTGGTAATGAACTAACAACCGTTGAGTTAACTGTAGAAGAATCACTTATACTCAAGTCAGAGTTATTCTTCAAGATGACAAAGCCACAAGAATTATACCGTAAGGTTTTACTAATACCTCCAGTATAAGATATAACGAATTTCGTTGAAGGAGGTTTTATAAAGTAGAATTTGTTTCCGTCTTGTAGTGCTGTTAAGTTTGAATTAAATGGTGAGTTAGTTAACGTACCATTACTACAGTGCCAGGA
>CASBRB010000049.1 GCA_949127975.1 Oscillatoriales cyanobacterium PMM_0019
AGACAAATAAGCAGCCACAATCTAGCAATTATCACAAAGCTAGAAATAGATTAGCAAGACAGCACCTCAAAATAAGTAGGCAACGTGAAGAACACGCCATCCTTAGTGGCGCGTTGCGTAATCCAATTCTTAGATTTGGTAGCCTATGAAGATTTAAAGGTACGAAATTTAGTTAAAAACCACTGTCTTGCTAAATCGATAACCGATGCTGGTTGGTATCAGTTTCGACAATGGGTAGAACGATTTGGGCAGAAAATGGGTAAGGTAACAATTGCTGTGCCGCCACATTATACGTCACAGGAATGTTCAAATTGTGGAACTATTGTCAAAAAATCTCTAAGTACCCGCACCCACAAATGTGCTTGTGGTGCTGAATTAGACCGAGACTTTAATGCTGCTATCAACATATTAAGGCGTGGATTGAGTACCGTAGGGCATACGGGAACTTGGATTAACGATGATCCGAACGCTTGGGGAGAGGGAACCGCTACAATTGCCGTAGAAATCCTGTTTGAGCAAGTTCGCTTTGCGAACCAAGAATCCCCGTGTATGACGACCGGGGAGTGTCAACCAAGAAGAAATGTATCAAATTACTGCCGCGATCTCGGAAGTTTCGGCGGTGCCGTTGTTAGTTGATGATACGCCATGTCCGTCACCTGCGGAAATTCGCTCGAAGGTCAGGAAAGCCATCGCCCAACATGGTAAACTCTGTCTGGTCGTCATTGACTATTTACAACTAATGGTGGGAGCAACCAACGAGGACAACGAGGTTCGTCAGATCGGACAAATAACCCGGCAGCTCAAGCTGCTTTCTCGCGAATGTTCAGTCCCGATCGTTCTGCTTTCACAGCTTAATCGGAACGTGGAATCCCGTCAAGATAAACGTCCACACCTATCGGATCTTAGAGCATCTGGGCGAATCGAAGAAGATGCAGACCTGGCGCTGTTCCTCTATCGAGATGAATATTACAATCCAAATACTTCTGACAGAGATATTGCCGAAGTGTTAATCCATAAAAATCGCAATGGTGCAACAGGCATCTTCAAGCTGTTGTTTGAGAAGAGTGTCGGCGCTGCCAGTGGTGTTCTCTCCAAACCGCTGGCAGCGGCAATTCTCGTGATGGTTATCCTAACAACCTAAAAAGGTTGTTAGACTTGTGTTGAAACAAGAAACGCTGGCTACTGACCCAGAGGGACGAGTTTTGGAGGGTGCCAAATCGGAACCCTTAACGATGTAACCCAATACCAGCAAACAACTTAGCTCGACTGAGGAAAGGGTTGAAGCGGCTCAAGAGTCTAACCAAGGTTAGCTAGTTAACTTTAGGCAGACGTTTAGATTTTTACTTTTTATTACTATCAACTAAATTGACTCCAACGAGGAAGGCGTATGAATTCTGAACCAGTATCAACAGCGTGGGGGAAAATACAGGCGATGACCAACAGCCTGATTGCCCTACTGCCAAATTTGGTGCTCGCCTTAATCGTCTTTGCCATCTTTTGGTTTGCCGCTGTGGCGTTCAAGTCGCTAGTCAAACGTCTTACCCGCAGGTACCGACAAGCGCGGAATCTGGGGTTGGTACTCGGACGTTTGTCACAAGGTGTTGTCATTTTAGTCGGTTTATTTGTTGCCTTATCTATTGTCATCCCGTCCTTAAAAGCAGGGGATTTAGTTCAACTGTTGGGCATTAGTGGTGTCGCGATTGGCTTTGCGTTTCGTGATATTCTGCAAAACTTCCTAGCAGGTATCTTAATTCTCTTGACTGAGCCGTTCCAGCTTGATGACCAAATTGTTTTCAAAAACTTTGAGGGAACAGTTGAAAACATTCAGACTCGTGCCACAACCATTAGGACATACGATGGTCGTCGCGTTGTTATCCCGAATTCCGAGTTATTTATAAATTCGGTGATGGTTAATACTACTTGGGAAAACCGCCGAGTACAGTACGACGTTGGCATCGGTTATGGGGATGACATCGACCGGGCAAAGCAACTGATTAAAGAAGCGATCGCCAATTTAGAGGGCGTTCTGAAAGAGCCTGCTCCAGATGTATTAGTGATGGAGTTGGCTGGAAGTACCGTGAACATTCGTGTGCGCTGGTGGATTAATCCACCTCGACGTGCCGAGGAGCTCGATACGCGGGATAAGGTTCTCACTGCCATCAAGAACAAGCTGACTGCCAACGGCATTGACCTGCCTTTCCCGACGCAGCAAATCTTGTTCCACGACCAAACTGAAGAGACAGATGGCGATCGCTCACGTCAACGTGAAGGATGGCCTGCTGGTAACAAGAAAGTGCCGAACTCACGCAGCATTAGCGGTTCCTTGAAAAAGCTAGTTGAGATGCGGGCGCAAAGAGACGGGAATGGGTTGGAATGAGTCAGTTTCTAAGATGAGCATCGCGAGGCTGACTCCGAATGCACAGGGGGTGATATGCGTCAACTACTTGTCCAAGTTCCACGCGGATGTGGGAAAAATGTCCTTGACATCGCCAAAGCTTGTGACGGACAGAATCTCGTCAAATTTGAAGCGACTGGGAGTGAAAAACCACTGGATGTGGTAATCGTTCACGTCCCTAACCAGAAAGTGGAGGAACTACTGGGAGAGTTGGAATCGCTTCCGGAACTCCACGTTACATTAATTCCGCGTGGAGTCATCGCTCTAGAACCACCCGCGTCGGAGGCACCCCAGCAGGTCAAGAATGTGGAGCCTCGCAGCCCCATCGAAATATTTCTCGCTGGTTTGCAAAGTGTCGGTTCGTGGAAAGGCTTTCTAGGATATGCAGTGGCTGGGGGTGTAGTAGTTTGGATCGGCTTGTTCACGAATACCAGTTATCTTCTGGTTGCGGCTATGCTGATCGCACCATTTGCTGGTCCTGCAATGAACACAGCGATCGCGACAGCGCGGGGTGACAAACACTTGCTCCAACGCACTCTCTTACGATACTTTTCCGCCCTTGCCGTGACAATCTTGGTGGCATGGGCGTTGAGCATGATCTTACAGCAGGAAGTTGTCACCTCCTCGATGAGCGCCACGAGTAATGTGTCGGCGGTGGCAGTGCTGCTTCCCCTCATTGCAGGAGCGGCGGGCGCTTTAAACCTCGTGCAATCTGAACGAAGTAGCCTGGTGTCGGGTGCAGCCGTGGGGATGCTGGTTGCCGCTTCGCTGGCACCGCCTGCGGGAGTGGTTGGCATGGCGATCGCAATGGGTCGATGGGATATGGCTGTGAACGGCTTGTTTGTGCTGTTGCTGCAACTAGTGGGAATCAATTTGTCAGCTTCTATCGTGTTCCGGAGCTACGGTTTGTCTGTCCGTGGAGCGCGTTACGATCGCGGAAAAAAGTCGGTTTTTCCAGCCACCCTTGCCGTCACAATCTTGGCTCTGGCTCTCTTGCTGACTTGGCAGTTTTCTAGCTCCCCAGGACTTCAGCGTACCAGCCGTTCGCAACGAGCCAATGCTGAGATCCAGAAGGTGGTGAACAATAGTAATCTGGCACAACTGGTAGAAGCTGATGTTCGTTTTCCCAGTCCTAATATTAAAGGACAGAACACACTGCTCTGTACTGTCTACGTCCAGCGCCAAGCCGGTGTCACCGAGTCAGATCGGGAAATCCGCGATCGCTTAACAACCGATATTCAAACTCACTTACTCCAACAAGGTTTTAACGTCACACCGCTAGTCGATGTCAGCGTTCTTGAGGCACCCAATATCCCATGAAAGTCAAGCTGCAAAAATTGTGGGACTCGCTCCACTCTAGCTACTGGTTCGTACCAACACTGATGGCAGTCCTAGCGGTTGCCTTGGCGTTTTCGATGCTGACGCTTGACCGAACTGGCAAGGCTGGACCCCTAGAGAAATGGGGCTGGATTTATACGGGGGGGCCAGATGGGGCGCGAGGGTTGCTTTCAGCCGTTGTTAGTTCGATGATCAGCGTTACGGCTACAGCCTTCTCGATCTCGATTGTTGCACTCCAGCTTGCCACAACAAATTTCGGTCCGCGACTGATGCGTACTTTCATGCAAGATACGGGCAATCAAATCGTCCTCGGCACCTTTATTTCCACTTTTGTTTACTGCTTACTCGTCTTGCGAACCATTCGGGGACACGACTACGACGTATTTGTGCCGCAAATTTCGATTACGGTTGGCATCGTGCTGGCACTATTCAGCATTGGCGTACTGATTTACTTTATCAATCACGCTTCCACCATCATTCAGGCATCCCACATCATTAGTAAAGTGACTACCGATTTAGAGCAGGCGATCAAGCGGCTATTTCCCGAAAAAATCGGACATAGTAAGTCGGAACCCAAGCATCAGGTTGGAGAAATCCCAGCTTCTTTCGACTCCCAAGCTTACCCAATTCGATCGACTGGTAGTGGTTATCTGCAAATCATTGATGAAGCAGAGTTGATGAAACTTGCCCGCAAGAACAATCTCCTGTTGCGCGTGAAGCTTCGACCTGGAAAGTTTGCGATCCAAGGCAGTGAACTCGTTATGGCTTGGCCTGGGGAACGGGTCGATGAGAAACTTGCCGAGCAGATCGAAGATACCTTTATTTTAGGCAGGGAACGGACTGAGCAGCAGGATATTGAGTTTCCTATCAATGAGTTGGTGGAGATTGCCCTCCGCGCCCTCTCTCCTGGGATAAATGACCCATTCACGGCAATTCGCTGTATTGATCGACTCAGTGCCGGACTGTCGCGTCTAGCTCAAAGGGATTTTCCCTCTCCCTACCGCTACGATGAGGACGACAATCTGCGCGTGATTGCCAACCCCGTAACGTTCCCCCAGCTAACTGACGCTGCCTTTAACCAGATTCGACGGTACGGGCAAAGCGACGTGGCGGTAACCATTCGCTTGCTAGATGCGATCGCCCGTATTGCTCCTTACACCCGCAATAAGAAAGACAAAGCCGCCTTGCTACGTCATGCCCAGATGATCGAGCGAGGTAGCCATGAGGGAGTGGGGGAGGAGTGCGATAAAGCTTGTATTGAGGAACGATACAAAGCGGCAGTCAAAGCATTAGAGGTGTGATCAAGCAGTTGAAGAGTTTAAAAGGAAAAAGTGATGAGCAGTACTAATTGGCGAGGTTATCGGATAGCCGCTTGGGGCGGACAATGTTTGCTGACTATAGCCGTTTTGGTGACAGCCTCTCAGGGCAAGTGGAAGGAGGCGATCGCATTAGCCGTTTTCCTGTTAGCTTCGTTTGCGTTTGTTGCCATAGAAAATCAACTGACAAAATTATAGTAATTACCCCTTATGCAAGTTTTTATCTAGAATACCAAACAAGATGATGAGAAAAGCGGATAAGCGCAGCAAGTACAACTCGGGAGTTGTTTCATTACCATAGGGAGTAAAGCCAAGTAAAGTTCTATTTATTGCCAACATAAAAAAGGCTAACGTAAAGCTGAGAAATAAACGGTCTTTTGTCTCTTTCCAGAAACGCAGAAAAAACAATCCTGCTACTGCACACCCCATCGCAATTGTTCCCATCATAAAGCTCGTCATACTTCCCAATACTCCCCTATATTAGTAGTTTCTTCCGTAGGATAAGCTTACTTTGCCTCCCACACTAATCCATATAAAAGAAAAATTATACCAATCAAAGGTATTGGAGCTTGCCAAGGTGATAGGGCAATTGAAGGAATAATCACTTTGTCAATAAAAAGAATCACATTGTCTAGTGTAAACATGGCAAAACATAGCCCGCTCCACAACAATAGTCGAGCTTTGCTTTTTCGATAGCCTCGTAGAAGTAGAACGCAACAAGTAAAAGCAATGACTGCACACAGAATATAAACAATCCATACCATATTATTCTTCTTCCTCACTTTTCAGCTTAAAAGCATCTGCAAATGATTGAATCGGATTCTTAGATAGACAATAGATAAAATTAATCAAACTAACTGGATAGTGTCGATCAAGGTGAGCTAATTGCTCGACCATGCTATGTAAATATTCATTGATCGGATTGTAGCTATAAAAATTATCTTTCTCGTGACGTTCGATTTCTAATAATCCACGTTTAGTTAAAAATTTTAGGATATCTTTCAGAACTGCATGGTGCAGATAAAGTTTTTCACCTATGTTGTAAGCATTCGCCCGCGAGTAGCAATGGAACGAAAATGTACGCTAAAGCTATAACTCTTACCCAGAGCGGGTTTCATCCGATGCACATCCTGGCAGGTAGTTGATAGTACTTTTGTACTATTTAATTAACTCAGTTAACCAGGGCTGAGTATTCCTAGTACTCTCCGATTGACTAAAGCTACTCTGGGAGAGTATCTAACTGATCCATATGGTTCGGTTGATAGTTAACTGTAGTGTAATTCTCAGATTGAGTCAAAATAGTTAAAGCTTTTTGTGCAACTTCTTCAGCTCGCAGAGAAGTAACTTTTTGATACAGTAATGTAGTCTGTATATCCTCATGACCCATCAAAGCACGTAGTTCTTCTATTGCCATCAACCCGACTCGCTCAGTAGCAAAGGTATGTCGCAGATCATGCAGGCGGATTCCTTTGAGCTCCTGACTAGCAGCAATCAGGTTACGCCAGCAGGTATGAACTCTCCGGTAGGAGAGGCGTGTAACTTCTTTAGTCAGTGGATTTTGTGCAGTGAATAAAGCTGGCGTACCAAAGTCTCTATAATATTTTATATACTTATTGAGAGCAATAGCAGCATCTTCACTATAAAAACACCAGCGATATTTATTACCTTTACCCAGAACCGGAAATTTTCTGGCTTGAGTATCTACCTGTTCCCAATCTACAGCCAACAGCTCGCCCACCCTAGCTCCGGTGCGATGCAGTAATCGCACTATAGCGTGTATCCTAGCGTCAGAAGTCACTAATTCATACATGAAAGCCAGTTGCAATGGGCTCAAATAGCGAATAACTTGATCTGTAGCATGTTCTCCTTTATTTGGGTCGGGTTTGCGTCGCTTCAGTCCAGCAATAGGATTGCTAGTCAGGATAGCCTTGCTGTACAGCAAAATTAAATAAAGCTTGGATAATGGCTTGATGTCGATGCTGGGTGGTAGTTGATAATTTAGTCCATAAGCCATTTAAGTAATCTAACAGCAGCTGACGGGTGACAATCTCTATCGGCATGTGACCATGCTCGGCTAGTAGAGGCATTAATGTATACTCATAAGAACGCTGCGTACTTGGCAACAGCCCAGTCCGGTCTAAAAACTCTCTAGCTAATCGAGCTAAAGTTAAAGTCAATTGACTGTATCCAGAAAATATATTAATATTTATATTTGTCTGGTTTAAATACCAAGCATCCGGATAAGTTTGTATATATTTATGTATACTTTAACTACTCAAAAAGCGCCACAACCCGCAGAAACTCTAGATCTTTACCTTAAACGGCTGCGAACCAGCATGAAGCTGTCGCAACATGCTGTTGCGACAGCAGCAGGGATTCACTTACAAAGTTTGGGGAAGTTGGAAAGAGGGAAGACCAATCGCTTGAATCAGAAAACCAAGAAGGGTTTAGCAGTAGCTTTGTCGATCCCAGAGGAGTACTTGGACGCAGTAGCTTCAGGACTACCCGTAGAAGATGTGCAGAAAAAGCAATTCTGCCCTTCGTGTTGGACTCCAGGCACTCCACCCAACCCAGGATGGACAATACCTAGAGCGAAGCATTGTCTGTTTTGTGGTTCACAGTTGCGTTCTGATTGTCACAAGTGCCACACCCCAGTAGCATCATTCGCTCACAAATTTTGCCCGAACTGCGGTGCGTCCTACTCCCAGAAGGAAAATAGCCACCGTGCCAGTTGAATTTCTTAGTCTCGTTCAGCAACAGTCTTATGGACGCTATGGGGATGAACCCACACTTCCACAGTTGGAGCGCTATTTCTATCTCGACGATAGAGAACGACAGCTAGTTAACCGCCGCCGGGGCGCACATAATCGGTTGGGATTTGCCTTACAACTATGCACAGTCAGGTTTTTGGGTACTTTTTTGGCTAACCCGATTGACGTACCAACCGGAGTAGCCAGTTATCTAGCTAAACAATTAAAGATCTCAGATATATCCTGTTTATCAGATTATATAGAACGCTCCACTACCCATAGAGAACACGCGGGTGAAATCCAGCAACTTTACGGTTATCGCGATTTCTCTGAACAACCAGAACACTGGCGATTGGTGCGCTGGCTATACCGAAGAGCATGGTTGAGCGCCGAACGCCCTAGCGTGCTATTTGACTTAACCACCGCTCGGCTAGTAGAACGCAAGATTCTCCTGCCTGGAGTAACGACTTTAACCCGCTTAATTGCCCATGTCAGAGAACGAGCTTCTCTGCGTTTAGAGCGCGTTTTATTCCAACTACCTAACTCTCAACAACGGGAGAGCTTATTGCAATTATTAGTAGTAAGCGAAAATTCCAGAGTAACTTTATTCGACCAACTAAGAAAGTCTCCTACTCGGGTTTCCGCACCTGGATTAGTATCGGCTTTGAATCGCTTGGTGATAATTCGGGCTTTGGAAATTGACCAGCTTTCTTTATCAAGAATCCCTACAGCTAGACTACAGCTATTAGCTCGCACTGCTGCCAGATAAGCGAGCACAAGCAATTGCTAGGATGCCCCTAGAGCGCCGGATAGGAACTTTACTAGCGTTTGCTTATGTTTGGCAGGTGGTAGCAACGGATGACGTTATCGATCTGTTAGATTTATTAATCAGAGATTTGTTAGTTTTCTCAAAACGGAAAGGACTAAAAGAGCGACTCCGGACTTTAAAAGACTTAGATGCAGCTGCGCTACTATTATCTGAAGCTTGTCAAGTGTTACTCGACCCCAATTATACAGATCCTTTAGTCAGACCAGCAGTATTTGAACAGGTAGATCCAGAAGATTTAGCACAAGCAGTGACCACGGTCAATCAATTAGCATTCCTTGGCTGATGATGATAATTATAATGAGTTGATGCTCCAGCGGTGGCGGCATGTTCGTCAGTTTTTACCTCACTTGTTCAAGACGATGGAATTTCAAGCAAATGAAGCTGGACAACCAATTTTAGAAGCTTGGCAATTTCTGCAGTCGATTGAAGGAGTAAGAAAGCCTAATTGGTCTAGTGTACCTTTGCGAGTAGTAACTACTAAAAGCTGGTGGCGTTTGCTAGTAGATGAAAATGGGGAGATGAATCGTAAAGCTTACACTTTTTGTGTGTTGCAAGCTTTACGTTCTGGTTTACGAAGGCGTGATGTCTTCGTTTCTCCTTCCCGCCGTTGGGGCAAAGAAAGGAGCTCAGTTATTGCAGGGAGAAGCTTGGAAAATCGCTAAGCCTCAGGTGTGTCGGCTATTAGAGAGAGAAACAACAGCAACTAAAGAATTAGAAAATTTAGCTACACAATTGAATGAGGCTTACCAACACACTGCACAAAATTTTTCTAGTAATGCAGCAGTAAGGATTGAGTTAGTTGATGGCAAAGAGACTTTGGTATTGAAGGGTTTAGATAAAATTGAGGAACCCTCAAGTCTAAAGTTGCTGCGACGGCAGATGGAGGACTTACTTCCCAGAGTGGACTTACCAGAAGTATTGTTAGAGGTGCAAGCTAAAACTGGATTTGCTTTAGAGTTTACCCATGTCAGCGAGGCTTTTGCTAGAGTTCAAGATTTACCTACTAGCATTTGTGCTGTACTGTTGGCAGAGGCTTGTAATATCGGTTTGGAACCATTGGTACGTGCAGATGTCCCTGCTCTGACTAAAGACCGATTGTCTTGGGTGAAACAAAATTATCTGCGTCAGGAAACTATTGTCAAGGCTAATGCTTGCTTGGTTGATGCACAGGCTAATATTCCTCTGGCACAAAGCTGGGGCGGTGGGGAAGTGGCTTCCGAGTCGTGGATTGCGCTTCCTCTTTTCCAGTTCGTACAATTAATTCTGGCCCTAATCCTAAATATTTTGGTGTGGGACGTGGGATTACTTACTATAATTTTACCTCTGACCAGTTTACGGGCTTTCATAGTATCGTAATTCCGGGAACTTTACGTGATTCTTTGTTCCTATTAGAAGGATTACTTGAACAGCAGACTAGCTTGCGTCCGGTTGAGATTATGACCGATACAGCGGGTTATTCTGATGTGGTATTTGGGTTATTTTGGTTATTGGGTTATCAGTTCAGTCCCAGGTTAGCAGATATTGGCGAAGCGCGGGGAAAAGCGAATCGACTCTGAGGCTAATTATGGTGTCCTTAATGGATTGGCCAAAAATCGGATTAATCCAAAACTGATTGCCAACAATTGGGAAGACATGCTCCGAGTAGCTGGTTCTTTAAAGTTAGGTACTGTTAGCGCAACAGATTTGATGTATACTTTACAGAGTGGTAAAAGTACCTCGACTTTATCTAAAGCCATATCTGAAGTGGGAAGGGTTGCTAAAACTCTTTATTTGTTACCTTATATTGATGATGAAGCTTATCGTCGTCGCATTCTAATTCAACTTAATCGTGGCGAGAGTCGTCATAGTTTAGCTAGAGTGGTGTTTCACGGACAACGTGGAGAATTGCGTCAGCGTTACCGTGAGGGACAGGAAGATCAGTTGAGTGCATTGGGATTAGTAGTGAATGCCATTGTCTTGTGGAATACCTTTTACTTGGATGCATCGCTCCAGCATCTTGCCTCTATCGGCTCAGAAGCTCAGGCAGATGATGTAGCTCGTCTGTCACCTTTGAAATACAAACATATCAATATGCTTGGGCGTTACCACTTTTCCTTGCCTGAATCCGTGCAACGAGGCGAACTGCGACCTCTACGTAACGTAAGAAGCATGTCACATGAGTACGAAGCCTGAAATCCTTTATACATAACGATTCTAGCCTTAGCGTACATTTTCGTTCCATTGCTACTCGCGGGCGGCATTCCACATCTGGCCGTTGTTTTCTTTAAGAAAAAGCAGGATTTTTAAATAATCTATAGATTTAATATTTAGGCGAATAAAATGTTGAATTTCTTCAGGAAAGTTTTTCATATCTCCTGTGGATAGATACAGCTTTAATCCAACCGTTAAGACTGACTAAGGAATGGTTTTTAATTGCCCAACTATTAATTTGGTGAAATTCTTCTGATAATTTTATCAGAAGGTTTAGCAAAAAATCATCATACCTTCTAGTAGAATACGAACCTTTTCTATATAGCATCCTTCAAAAGGCTTAGGTTAAAAGTTTCTGCATTATGACACGATTATGTACCACAGGCAGAGCAAATGCGCTGGGGAGCAACGCGAAAAAGTGAGAGGTCGTGAGTGACGCTCCCTCAAATCGTACCCGTACCGGGGCCGTAGGCAATCGCTCTCGGAAGTAGGAGTAGCCTCCAGTACCACAATTAAGGTGTTATGGAACCCCACTAGAGAGGTATTCTGTTAGGGCGTTCGCGTTGCGTGCCGGAGGCAATCGCTAAAAACTTCACAAAACTTAATAAAAATTAACTTAAACTTAGTTAGCTAAACTTAATAGTTAAATAGTTATATAATTAAGTAATACTTGACCGTCTGAACACTGGTTATCGATATTCTGTACCGTTAGAAAGATATACAGTGTAGTTTTCTAGCGAACGCGTGCCGGAGGCAATCCCCGACATGGCTTTATGTACCTGTCGGATAGATAAAAGTTCTCAAAACTCCCCGTGCATTAGTTATTCCAAGACCCCGCTAACCATTGGCACCGAGCATGTAACATAATTTCGGCGTTGTCCTTTAACCAAAATTTACCATTTCCTTTCATTCGGAGATTTACTGATTGACGAATTAAACTCTCAATGGCACCACTACCAATTGGCAGATTTTTAGCAGCCACTAAATTATAGCTAAGTATTGACAAACCCACTATTAAGAGCAAGACCAATGACAAAGGCGCGGTTGTAATTCGACGGTTCGTGGCTGTGATTGTGGGACATATGCTACAAGAAGAGCGAGAAACCATCTAGGTCACAATTCTGAGTATTGTTGCAATTACTTTTTTAATATTTAAAGGATATAAGTCGAGGATTTTTAATCAGGGTTTGTAGCTGCCTTGCGATTAGCGGTTAGAGACTGAGCTTCAATGAAAACATTCTTTATATCGGGATGTTTTTTACAGATTGTCTTTTCCATCCGCTCCACCGCCGAGGCGACTTCTTCTGCTGAAATGGTTTTATGAAATTGAATTTCCAAGTTAAGTAAGATTTCGTGTGGACCAAAATGCATAGTTAGCACGCGCATGACTCCCTCCACGGCTGGATCGCTTGTTGCTATCTCTCGAATACTTGCCACAGTGGAACTATTCGCGCTTTCACCTAACAACAAACCTCGACTTTCGTAAGCCAACAGTACAGCGATAACTGCCAGAATCAAACCAATGACGATAGAAGCCGTACCATCTAAGTAAGGATTGTTGAACAAATGCCCGAAAAAAACTCCTAAAAAGGCGACTATCAAACCCAAAATCGCTGCTGAATCCTCAAACAGGACTGTAAAAATAGTCGGGTCTTTGCTAGTTCGTATTGCCTGCCAAAAACTTTGTTCGCCTTTGTAGGGTAAGAATTCTTTCAAGGCAACAGTCCAGGAAAAGCCCTCAAGGAGTATTGCCAAACCCAGCACGATATAGTTCCACATCGGGTCTTCTAAAGGACTTGGGTGGAACAAGTGCGAGATACCTTCGTACATCGACATGCCACCTCCAACGGAGAAGACCAGGATAGCGACGATTAACGACCAGAAGTAGAGTTCTTGACCGTGACCAAACGGATGGTTTTCATCAGGCGGCTTTTTGCTGAGATGAATTCCTAAGAGCAGTAGCAGTTCGTTAACAGTGTCCACAGTTGAATGGATACCTTCTGACAGCATGGCTGAACTGCCAGTAATGGCAGCGGCGATAAATTTGGTGATTGCGATCGCTAAATTTGCACCAATAGCCGCAAAGATTGTTTTCTTACCTGAGCCAGAATCCATCAGCTTCCCTTTCTAAATTTGCTGAATTTATTATCGCATACTGTGATGATGGGCATGGTGTTCTTAGTGATGGTCGGGATTATTCATCATACGGAGCATCTTTGGACCACCCGTTTTAAAGAATCGCATCACCAGCAACGCTGCCAGAATCAGGAATAGAATATTCAGCATGGTTGTGTAATTGAAGCTAATCGAGGCTTCTATAACCTTAGCACTGTGTTCAGCAGGAACGAGTCCCAAAACTTGGAAAACAAGCTCAACAATTAGCGCAGCTCCTGCCATTGCTGCATAGAACGTACCGAATAGAAATGTGCTAGCTTTTAGCCCGTAGTACTTGCGATAGATGTCAAGAATTGGCAGTACGATGAGGTCGGCAAAGATAAAAGCCACGACACCACCGAAACTGATACCACCATTCCACAGGACTGCGGCTAGAGGTACGTTGCCCACCGAACAGACGAAGGACGCGATCGCTACAATTGGTCCCACAATCGGTCCCCAAATTGCAGCCCAAAACGGGTGGTCGGTTAAAAAGAATACCTGCCAAAAGCTGCTCGGTACCCAAGCGCCCAATGCCCCTGCAATTAGCAACCCGATCGCAATATCTTGCCACACTGAAGCCCAGTCCATCACGAAGTAGTGGCTGATGGAGGTTCGCCCCTTACCAGAGAAGATTCGCCGCCAAATTGACCCCTCAGTTACCGACATATCCATATCAGCGTGTCCTTCCATCCGTCCTTGCACGCCTTTATCAGCTTGACGTTTTGCCGCCTCAACTAGCTTGGGTTTGAGGAAGATTCTGAACAGCACAACCAAGATGACAATCATCAGTGGACCTCCCACAAACTCGGCGAGGGTAAATTGCCAGCCCATTAAAACGGCTAGGATAATACCCAGTTCAATGACCAAATTAGTAGAAGCAAATTGGAAAACCATCGACGCTGTGAAGTTGCCACCCTTACGAAAGATGGAACGAGCTAGAGCTACGGCAGCATAAGAACAGGATGACGAGGCAGCACCTAAACCACAGGCTGTTGCAATAGATTTGGGAGAGTCATCTGGCAGCAGTCGGCTCATCTCCGATTTGGAGACTACCGCTTGCACGATCGCCGATAGAGTAAAGCCAAGGATTAAAGCCCACAGCATTTCCCAGAACATACTAAAGGACATCCAAAGAGCGTGTCCTATAGCTGCGATCGGGTCGGCAAACGGATTGATGGCGTTCATATTTCTCTAGCTCCTCGATACTTCACATTTCATTCACCATTCGTTATGCAACGCTTGGGACGATTTATGGCTTAAAATCCCAAGCGTAGAGAGCGTTAAGCCGCCGCACCAACACTAGCAATCTTGCGGTATTCCTCAGCAGCGCGGCGACAAGCTTCAGCGCATTTCTGACAATGCTCATTTTGGTGCTTTTCACACTCACTGGCGCAGGCATCGCAGATATCGATACAAGCGCGGCAGATTTGAGCAATGAAGCGCGAACCACGGCTCATGAAGCCAGCCGCAGTCCAGCAGATTTGCGAACAATCTCGGCACAAACGGGCGCATTCCGGCATATCACCCAGGCATTGATCGGCACAATGTTCGCATTCATAGGCGCAATGAACTGCAATATCTACGCTGGATTGAGATATTGTATGAGGCATTGAAATTCTCCTTACCTTAAATAATTGAAGGCATATTGCCTTAACGACTTAACTTTAATTTGTTGCAGGTAGGCTTACCTCTAACTGATGGGGTAGTAACGATTTCTTACTTATGGACTAGGGCGATTTCATCCCAATTTCATTTTGACGTGCTTATGAAGAAAATTTTCCACTAATACCCTATATTTGCTACTTTCTAGAAACTCAGCTAGGAGGGGAATCATTAACTGTATGCAGATGTACCTGTTTTCCCATAACAATAGGCTGAACAATATGAGCATCCAATTGATTTAAAACTAAAAATAACACTAAGACAAATCCTAGTTTTAACGGCGAAATTGTCAAAGCTACCAGTGCTGGGAGAAATGTACCCACAATCGAGCCAAAGTAAGGAATGATTTCAAAAAGACCAGCAATAATCCCAAACGGAAGAAACAAGGGAATTCCTAAAGCCCAAAGTCCAATAGTTGCTCCTATACCTAGAAATAGCATGACAATTCCCGTACCGAAAAGCCAGCCCCGAATTCTTACCTTAGTAGCTTTGATTGTCTTTTTAATTCTCTTGTGATATTTATGGGGTAAAAGTATTCTTGAATCAAGGACTCTGGTAAAAGTTCTCGAAATGGCAGTCCAACGCTGTTGGTAAATTTCTCAAGAGAGGATTAGTGCCCGATTAGGCATATTTGAATTAGACATTGTTTTTTTATCTCCAAGGTTCCTATCTTTTTTTTACAGGAACTTGGGGAATTTCTAAATTAATAAAAAATTACAATTATTTACAAAACTTAACTAGGGTGACAGAGGCTCTCGGTCAGGCTACCAAGCAAGTCATGTTAAGTGGGACCAAAACAGCCTCGCATCCTACATCTTTGAGCTGTTCTATACAGTTTTTGTGGTGTTCTTGTTTTCAATAATCGCCCAGACCCCTTATTAGATGGCGATCCCCGCCAAGGGCGTGCTGTCGATCGCATCTTAACTAAGTGCCATTCGGGTATGACCCTCATGCTATGATTGCCTTTTTGACCAAACTGCTAAAGCAGCCTTCCCCACCGACCTTTTTGAGCGACCATCCAGCTACAAGCGAGAGCGTTGCGAGTAAAGCGTTCGCCCGCTTGCTCTCAAGAGGGAGAAGCGCAGATCGCATTGCCGTTTTTCTTTTACAAGATTGCTTCGAGTCCGTGATAGCAATCGTGCTCTGTACTCACTATGCGATCGCCTAAAATAAAAACACGGCTCAAGAGAGTGTTTCTCACATGACAGTTAGCCCAAACTACGCCTATATCTCTCCAGAAGACTATTTAGAAGGAGAGATAATTTCCCCAATCAAGCACGAATATATTCGAGGGGAAGTCTATGCTATGGCAGGTGCCAGTAAAGCTCATGGCATTATTGCCTTGAACTTAGCCACTAGGCTCAAAAGCCATCTGCGGGGGAGTGGTTGTATCCCTTACATGGCAGATATGAAAGTCCAGATTGAAGCCGCTAATACTTATTACTACCCTGATGTAATCGTAACCTGTGATGAACGCGATAATTCCTCCTCCGATGAAGACTTTATTCGCTACCCGTATTTAGTCGTTGAAGTCTTATCTCCCAAAACCGCCGCCTTTGATAGAGGAGATAAATTTGCTGACTACAGAACGTTAGATACTCTAAAAGAATACGTCCTCATCAATCAAGAACGGATAAGTGTTGAGTGTTTTCGCCGTAATTCCGAAGGATTTTGGGTTCTCTATCCCTATAGCAAAGGAGAAGAAATTCACTTAGCGAGTGTTGATTTTCACTGTCCTATTGAAGCCTTATATGAAGATGTTATGGGACTGAAGTAATTGCACCCCAATTATTGCCCAGTAAAAAACTGCGATAACGCAACTAACAATAGTGAACGCACAAGCCGTTAATACTAGGAGTTATCCAAAAAGTTTTCAGTTTGCAAAATTTTTAAAAGGTCAACTCCTCCTTCCACCAAACAGGCATGACCTTTGTGTGGTACGGTCACGACTTTAGCATTGGGTAGAATTCTAGCTAAGCGCTTTGCCTCTGCTACAGACGGTAAAATCAGGTCAGCCTTACTAGCAACTAGCAAGACAGGTTGAGTAAATTGACGTAATTTCATCTCATCAATATCAAACTGCCTCATCAGAGTTAAACGCTGCATTACTGCTTTCTTAGGAGCATCTCGGACTGATTTTAACAAGGCATGGTGAGCTTGAGGCGAAAGCTTATTAAAAGAAGTCAGAAAAGGCAAAGCCATGAATGAGGAGTTTGTATAAAGCAATTGAGGTACCCAGTGAAACAGATATGAACCCCAATTTAACCAAGGTACCCGATGAAATGAAGATGCCGAATTGATTAAAATAATCCGATTAAATAGTTTGGGATCACTCAGCATAGCTTTCAGCGCTATGCAAGTCCCGAACGATTCAGCACCCAAGTAAACAGATGAGCGAGGTTTTTTTTTGAGTTCCTCTTGAGTTAAAGTTATAACTTGCTCTGAAAGGTGAGTCCAACTAATGAATTCATCGGATGGAATCACTAAGCAACGCATATCAAAAGCGGTTTCTAAACCTGCTGTTTGAATACTTATCAATTCCTTCCCCGTCTCGTCCATTCCTGGCAGAAACACAAACAAGGGAAAGTCTGGATTGGAGGGGGAGGGAGTGAAAAAGTAAGGATGGCTAGGAACATTAGACATATGCGTTGAGGAAGTTTCCTCTGATAATCTTGTTTAAGGCGGACTTCAACGGCATCAGGCAGCTTTCGAGGGACTAGAACAGTAGGCTTAGCTAGCATTGCTGGAATGAGCTGATTGAGGTGTGGATAGCGCCTGTAGTTCTTCCCACGAATAATGTCTGGGCAATTCAACGGGTTTCGTGTCAGATCCCAACCCCAGGCTCGGTTGAAGTTCTGCGATCGCTTCTTGGGCAATTCCAGCCACCTTATTTCCTAAAATACCACCTGCGATCGCGCCTGCCACACTACCAACAGCCGCACCTAATTTTCCACCAACCGAATCACCAATTGCAGCCCCTGCTGCTCCACCGCAAACAGCTCCCAATCCGGTTGCTAAAGGATGGGAATGAGTAGAGTCTTGATTACTTTTCTCCCCTTGGTTGTGCGATTCCACAGAGGGTTGATTGTTCTGAACGCTCATGATTATGACCTCAATGTATGTTCATTTTTTAAAGGTTCCTGCTCATCAGTTCGACGACTCTGTTCTCCCTGCTTAATTTCCCGTTCCAGGAAGTAATTTAATAGTGTTCGCAATAGTACAATTGCCCCCAGGTTTAAAATGTCTTGACGGGTGGGTGCAACCGCCGTTCGTAAAATATCGCTGGCAACAGTAAATTCCAGCCCTAATGCCAGCACTCTCCCCAGTTTCAGACGAATCCCTTCCGTCGCATCGACATGTCTTCTGGAACGCGAAAACACTTGCCGCAAATAGTCCCAAATTCCCCGAATAATCCCCAAACCAATAACAATAGCCGCCGCAATTTCGGCTCCTGCTGCTAAATAGCCCACAATTACCTTAAGCCACGACTCCAAAGGACTGGCTACACTTTCTGTTGACGCTGCTCCCTCTACATTAAGACTCAACAGAAGTACCAGTCCAAAAATTAGCCCTAGAGGCAGAAATAGGTTAATTAGGGATTCAAAGAAACGCTCTTGTTTCATGGTTGAGTTATCTCAGCATCAATCACGGCTCCATTTGTGTTACTTCAGTTTTTGGGCGAGATAATCGCCAACACGCAATGTATTCGCCATAATCGTCAGCGTCGGGTTAACTCCTGCATTGGACGGAAAGAAACTACCATCCACCACGTAAAGATTCTCAACATCATGGGTACGACAATTAAGATCGAGGACTGAGGTTTTGGAGTCTGTGCCAAATCGACAAGTACCACATTGATGAGCAACGGCTTGTTCGGGCAAGTGGCTGCGGGGATAAAGGCTAAAGGGTAGGACGTGTTGAGCCGCACGAGAGATCGACTTGAGTACAGAAGTCCAGCGATGGACTAGGCGATAGGCGGCTTCGTTATTGTTCGCTGTATAATCAACATGAATCTTGTCATCTACTACACGAATTCGATTATTTGGGTCAGGTAAGTCTTCAGTCTGCAACCACCAGCCAACTGATCGCTCGGCAAGCAAATGTCGCTCCTGGTGAGGAAGCAGTTTAACCAACGGAGCCATGAGTGGAGGGGCTTCTGCTGGCATCATATCTGCTAGCACATTACCTGTATTCTGCACCATACCCATTGGATAGGGAAAATCTGGCTCTCCCCAGTAAAAGTCGTTGACGGCGATCGTTTTTTGAAAGTTAGCGTGATTTATGTCTAAATGCAGGGAAACGATCGCGGTTTCCACATGCTTCATGAAATTCCGCCCTACTTGGTCGGAACTGTTTGCCAATCCATTGAGATGCTTGTCGTTAGCAGAGCGTAATAGCAAAACAGCCGAGTTGATAGAGCCACAGGCAACCACCACAATATCACTTGTAAACCAATGCCGCTCCCCGGCAATGTCAGTCTCCACGCCTGTAATCTCTCGCCCCGACTCGCTGGTATGCAGCCGCAAGACTTTCGCATTCGTCAGGAGTGTAAAGTTGGAATAGGCTTCACGGGTAGGACGAATGGCATTGACCTCGGCATCGGCTTTAGCACCGACTAGACAGGGATAGCCGTCAAATGTATCGCAGCGAATGCAGGGACTTTTTGTGCTAGAGCGTTCGTTCAATTTCAGTCCCAATGGCAAATGGAACGGATAATAGCCTAGTTCTCGAATATTATCTGCGATCGCCTGCATATCAGGTTCATGGCTAACCGGAGGATAAGGATACGCTTCGCTGTAGGGGGGTTCCGTTGGATCGCCTCCTCGCTCACCATGAACGTCATAGAGCTTTTCTGCCTGGGTGTAGTACGGCTCAAAGTCTGAGTACTTGAGCGGCCATTCCGGAGAAATTCCTCCTTTGTGGATTACCTTGTTGACACTCCCCGGTCGTCATACACGGGGATTCTTGGTTCGCTGAGCGAACTTGCTCAAACAGGATTTCTACGGCGATTGTAGCGGTTCCCTCACGCCTGCGCGTTCAGATCATCGTTGACCCAAGTTCCCGTATGCCCTACGGTACTCAATCCAAGCTTTAGTATGTTGATGGCAGCCATTTTAAATTAAAGTCAGTGACTCTTTCACAAGAGCCACTGCTCTCCAAAACCGTACTTGATAGTTTCCCATCATACGGCTCCTCAGTAATACGGCGTTTGTCACACGTACCTCGTTACCAG
>CASBRB010000050.1 GCA_949127975.1 Oscillatoriales cyanobacterium PMM_0019
GAGAAAACCTAAACATCGTAAGGATAACGACCGCTGAACTTCAACTTAGCAGGAGCTGGATTGCTGCCAATGTTGCGGTCTACCTTGTTGACATAAGGACGCCCTTCGTTAACTTTCTCTGGGAAGACGCCATCTTTGGGATGCAACAACTGCGTTTCACCGTCGGGATATACACGGTAGATTTTGTAGTTGTTAATTTTGAACTTGGCACGCAGTTGTTGACCGCCCAAAGCAATGCATTGCTCTTTGCGTGGCAAGTACAGCAGGTTTTCACCTTGCCGCATGGTAGCCGCACCGCCCGTAGGCATTTCAAACACTTGCTCTTTGGGACTTGTCCAGGTGATAGCGTACTTCTCTTCAATTTCGGCTTTCCTTAGCAAACCTCCGGTGCAGCCACCGAAGAAGGGGGTTTGTCCAGTAAGTTGTTCTGCCATAGATTTGTCTCTCAACTTTTTAGGGCATCCTATCATTGTGCGAGCCACTGTCTGGCAATTTTGTCAAGAAATGTAATAGTTCGCAACAGTAGGGGGCAGGGAGCAGGGAGCAGGGGGAGCTAGGGGAGTAAAATACCCATTTCTCGTTCTCGTTCCCAGGCAGAGCCCTTGTGCTTACCCACATCTTCCGAAACCCTTGTATTTTGGGCTTAAAATTTTGATGCCAGGATTGGGAATGCACCTGGAACAAGCACAGAACTTACGCACACTGGCATATATAGGGGCAACCACGGGGGGTTTGCCCCTACGAACCCGCTATATATATAGGTAGTGCTACCGTACTGAAGCATTCTGGCCTACTTACTGGCTCTTGAGATTGGTATTCGGTGCAACACGCTGTACTTGACACTCCCCGGTCTAAAGACACGGGGATTCTTAGTTCGCGGAGCGAACTTGGCTCTTACAGGATTTCTCCTGCAGGAGTAGCGGTTCCCTCACGCCTGCGCGTTTAGTGGGTCGTCCCACCAAGTTCCCGTATGCCCTACGGTACTTAATCCACATTTCAAGATGTTGATAGCAGCGTTAAAATCTCTGTCAACTTGGCATCCGCAAGTACATTTATGGGTGCGGGTACTTAGAGATTTTTTAACAATGGCTCCACAATTAGAACATTCTTGGGACGTGTAATGTGGCGGCACAGCAATAGTGACCTTTATGGTATGCTATAGACCATAATTACATATCTATCTACAGTAGGATATCACGCTCAATAAATTGAGCGTGTCGCGCTACATCCCCCGGTTGAAACACGGGGGTTTTGCGCTCCCGGTCCTTTTTAGGTAAGTATGTCAAGTCTTTCTGGCGATTAAAATCGCCGTGTCGCATTTCATCCACCGCTTAAAAGACGGTGGCTTTCATGCTCCCGAACTTTTTCAGGTAACTGGCATTTGTTCGCTACCTATCAGCTCCTACCTTTAGCTTTACAATATATAAATATCTATATTTATTCAATTTCAGAAACCTCAGCTAAAATGCCGACTATTTCGTTAGTACTAATATCTTTTCGGTCTGATTTTGAGTAAATCGTTAATAGGAGTACCCTGGTAAGCGACTCGACTTGATAAATCAGACGATAACCAGCACTTTTTCCTTTTTGAATGTTGCTATTTTTAACTCTTATCTTGAAGACAACGTAATTTTCACCTAGATCGGGTATGCGATCGCCAATAAAGTTTCCAGCCTGAATTTGCTCAATTACTGGCTGAACTCCTGACTCCTGACTCCTGACTCCTGACTCCTGCTATACATTCATCATCGATTCTATCCCACAGTTGAGAAATTGGTCGGGTTTGTCCAGTTTTAGCTTGCTGTAAGGCTCTCCTCAGACTAGCTTTGATAGATTCGATAGGCGTATCGTCGGGGTTATTTTCTAATTCATCTGTAGTTTCAGGAAATAAAACAATGACTCGTACTTGACTGGGAGTTTCTACCTTTATGGGTGAGTCTAGAAATAATTGTCCTTTTTCGTCAATGGTTCCCGTGACTTCTACTGCTCTCATGGCTGTCTCCTTAGTTGCATTTATATTTAGTTTAACCGCTTTTGGAGTTTTGTTCGATCGCTACAAATGGCGAAGTGCTTGCCTGAAGATTTAGCATATTAAGTACGAAAGAGCCAAATTTACCCCTTGCCTTTGCCGACGCGCTTTGGTTCGGGACGTGGATTGACGATCGGGATAGTGAAGTGAAACTGGCTGCCTTTGTCTTTACCTGCCGACTCTGCCCAAATTTCGCCGCCCCAATTGATCACTATCTGACGGCAAATGGCTAAGCCTAAACCAGTGCCCCCAGCGGTGCGTCGCAGGGCTCCTTCTTCCTGATAAAACCGATCGAATACGACCTCTAGGCGATTGGGTTCAATACCACGACCAGTATCAGCCACGGTGACTTCTAGCATTGAAGGGCTGTTACTCTTGGCTCGTATAGTTACCTTGCCGGGGGGCGCGGTAAACTTGCAAGCATTATCCAGCAGTTTACTCAGAACCTCTACCAGCCACTCGCCATCAGCTCGCACCAAGGGCAGATCTGGTGCAACTTGGACGATAATTTCAGGCACCTGAGGATCAAACCGACGAGTGCGGAGACTGCTGAGTGCTAAGTCGATACATTCTTGAAGGGAGAGAGATTCGGGGTGCCATTCCACCCGACCGCTTTCTAGGCGGGAAAGGGTGAGAAAGTCTTGGACAAGTTTACGCATCCGCTCGGCGTCGGTAAGAGCGGTGTTTAGCATCGCTTGTCGCATCTCCGGAGACATATCAGGTTCGCTAGCCAAACTCTCTAGGCATACTTGAATGGTGGAAAGGGGGGTGCGTAGTTCATGCCCTGTGATGGCAACTAAATTGGCGCGGGTGCGGTCTAGGGCTTCTAGCTGCTGGTTGAGGTCTTCCAGGTTGGCGTATGCTTCTGCTTGAATCAGGGCGCTCCCAACTTGGGTGGCGATCGCTTCTACAAGTGCCAGTTCGTCTTTTTCCCACTCGTGCTGGGTAGATCCGCAGTGGTGCAACTCTACCATCCCCAGCAGTAGGTCGTGATACCACACTGGCACCATCAGCCAAGAGCCAAGAGAAAATTGTTCCACCAGAGCCCGGAGTTTGGCATTTGCCAGACGGGGGTCGTTTTGGGTGTTGGCAACGTAAACCGATTCCCTGTGCTCTAAAACTTCCTGAAATAGAGGATTCTCCTGTAACGGCCAGCTTTGCCCTAAAGTCGGCGTTAAGGGCTTATCCTTTTTAGATGTAGCCAACAAAAATTCATGGCTAATCGTCGCGCTAGTATCCGTTGCTTTACAGCAGTAAATTAGACAACGGCTGGCTTTGAGCGCCTGCCCCAATTGTTGCACCGCTACTTCCATGATTTCATCTGGGTTTAGCGATCGCCTAATCGCAGTAGTAATTAAGTTCACCAGTCGCTCTTTCTGTTCCTGAGCTGCGATCGAACGATAAGCTTTAAGTAATTTATACTGACCTACCTGGAGATAGGTGACTAGGCGCAGGACAAAGGGGTCTGGATTTGGGTTTTGTAGTGTTGGTGTCCCTGTGTCCGTCTTGAGTGCTGTAAGGGCGCGTCCAGCCACGCCCTTGTTTGATAAATTTTGCTTATTACGTCCTTGACCCTTTTTCTTGGGCACAGCTTTAATCAACTGGGCGTTTTTGGCAATTCCGTAAATATTTCGCGCTTGGCTTATTTTGTCTGCTAACTCTGGTCGGTAAACTAGAATGCGATCGAGTAATAACTCAGCAACTTGGCAACTCACTTGCCGATCAAACGTCCATATCCCTTCAAATCTGCGGGCTGGGTCCATTTCTCCAGCAAACGAGAGTTTAAATTCTTCCTCTTGAGAGTTGCTTTTTGCTTCTTCAGGTGCTGACTTTTCCCGGCAAATTAGGCAGGTGGAGTATTGCAGCCCAATCACTACTAGGTGCCACTCTTGACTCAGTGCGTCTGTGGGCTCAAATGCTACCGTCTCGTAAACGTCCGAGCAGCTTTTGAAATCTGCTTCTGGTGCTGCTAGCACGTATACCTGCTCAGTTCGTTCTGCAATTCGTCGGTATCGGTGAGCTTCCTGACGATAAAAATGCTCCCTTTGGAAGGTGGCAATCACTAAGGGCCGATCCTCACCAGCCAAAACCTGATCTTCCATCGCATGGGAAAGCGCCGTTAAAGAAGACTTGAAATAAAGCTGTGACCGCAGGTGCGGTATAGCTTTCAACAAGTCTGCCAGGATGGAAGTCGGGATGCTCATTGATATTTGTCTCATGCAATGTGACAATAGCATTGCCAGGACGTCACTAGACGCCCCAACGATCGCGGCAGTAGATAGCAGGAAAGTGGGTTACGTTCACCAGGCAGCGTGTTGCGCGATGCAACCCGTCGCCTGAGAGTACATATTCTCGTACCGCTTCTATCCAACTATCCTACAAAACCGTGCCTGCCTTTAGATACCTCCTGGACTACCTGAAAAGATAAGAATTATTAACACTTAGTTTTTGAAAAGAGTGTCGCCCTTTGGACTAAAGTTGGTTTAGCTTATTTTTGGCATATAGCAATAGTTCTTGGGCTTTGAGATAAACGGTTGTGCCAGATTGCACTTTTTCCAGTTGAAAAATAATTGCCTGTAGCTGGCTGATGGTAAGATTGCGATTCACAGACTTTGAATCTTTAGGAATGGACGCCTGCAAGCTTGTAATTTGGCTTTGTGCTTGGTCTAAGGCAGCTTCAGAATCCGCCTCAGCTTGCTTTCTTACCTTTACGTCTTCTAGGTTGGCTTTATCTTCTGCTAATATCTTCTGCGCCTCTGCATAGCCTGTCAAATCTTGAGAAGGTATCTGTTCAACCCGATTAATTGCCTCTTGCCACAAGTTTTCAACTTGTTGCCACTGGGCAATGCTATGGGGAGGATTTTCACCCGATTTGGCAGCTTGCCAAGAAAACTGCCGCGAAGCCTCGATTAACGCGCTGATACGCTCATTACCAGCGGCAAGACCAACCATGTCTTTGAAATCTCGCGTTTCAGCTTCCAGTTTCTTTTCTGCTGTTTTTCCTGCTAAGGTGGTTGAGGGGATTTGCTCTAGCTGGTCAAGTGCTGATTTCCACGATGCGATCGCTGCTTGTTTGTCGGTAGTTGTTGATACCTGTTGATACTGTTGTTTTGCTTTGTTGAGTGCCTGTTCGCCTTCAACTAGCGAAGTCTGAGCATTCTTTTCTTGAAAGACTTTAGCATCCAATTGACCAATTTTTTCACGGGCAGCGTTGAATGCATATACACTAAACCGCCAATCATACCACCAATAGTTGTATCCTGGCCAATCAGTTAAAAAGTTTAGCGGCAGGGCGTCGAGATGTTTTTGTGCCTCTTTTACTTTTTGTTCACCCAACTCCAAGTCAGCTGGGCTAGTGGCGTTATTTACCAACTGTTCAGCTTGTTGAACTGAGGCTAGCGCCTGCTTATATTCAGATTCCATGCTCCTGTAACTGGGCAGCAGCAGTATAGGAGCCTGCTGCGCCACATAGCTACGAATTATAGGATCGGGCTGGTTTGCCAACCAAACTATCACCCAAGCGATACCTAGGGGAACGCCTACGAGTATCACTGTCCATTTTATTTTGCCTAGTAAACCCCCTTTAGCTTTTGCCTGTGGAGTTGGGTTATGAGGGTAGGTAGGAATTGACTGTGCCTCTAGTTCTTTTTCTAGTTCGGCGAGGGTTTTGGGTTGTGATTGTATAGATTGGTTAATCCCAGAGTTGTTCTGGGGTTGTTTAGGCGGGAATTTAAAGGGTAATTTGGAGAAGAAAGTCATAGAACACCCACAGTAAAAATTTACGGCATTTTAAGGAGTTTTACAAGTTGCTTGCAACGCTAATTCTTCAAAAGATAAAGCTCTAGGTGTAGATAAATAACGGTTTTCATAGGTATTTAAAGATATAATATCGTTATTTTTGTCATAAGTTTCAGTTTTGATTACATTCGACATCTCGTAGTCATCGCATTTAGCTATATAAGTATCTTTTTGACGTCTGACTCTTCTGAAATATGCTGCACTAGAATTTGGATAATCATGAATAATCTGAAAATATCTTGGTTTATTTTTGGGTTTACCTGTCTCTACATAAACTATTTCAGTATAATTTCCATTACTGATCGTTCGCAAACGAATTTGCCCAGCGCCAGCAGCAATGGAGGTAGTTAATATAGTTATTGTGGACAAGATTGCTAGTCCTGTGAAACGTTTGAGCATTGGTTACCTTTCCAATGAATGATTGCGGGGAGGTCAAAGAGGGAGAGGGAAACAGACATTTTCCCTTGAGCTTATATTAGTACCCTTTCAATTATAGCCAGAGGTAGATGCTGTAACAACATACTCAACCAAGAGAATTACATAAATCTTGTCAACTGCACTCGATAACGTTCTTTTTTGGTAACCGCTATTTCTCCAACTTGCAGGCGTCCTTTGCCAGTAAGGGCAATTAAATCGCCTTCTTTAACCAGATGACTCGGCTGAGTGACATCTTTCCAGTTCACCCGCACATCACCGCTCGTAATAAAATCAACCATTTTGCTGCGAGAGAGGCCAAAGCCAGCGGAGGCTAGAGCATCCAGTCGCAGTGACGCCTCCACAGTCGTCATCTCTTTCTTCTTGGGTTGGCGAATTTTTAGCTCTGTGAGTTCCATCCGCTTAGTATTCACGGGCACAGATCGCACTTGAGTCAGGAGTTGCTCTAGATACTCCACCAACTCTGGAACGACGATCGCTTGGGCTCCCTGCTCTCCCAGCACAATGATGTCACCTGTTTTATTTCGCACAATTCCACAGCCCAGCATTGAGCCGAGAAAGTCTCGGTGGGTAGCGGGATCGAAGAGAAAGTTACCAGCAATTTCCAGAGCGGCAAGGGGTACAGCAGAAGCGTCGAGAGGTAATTCTTCTCGAGCGATCGCTACCCGTTGCCTTTCTGCCTGGGGATAACCCCCACTTGCCACCAACTGCACTTCTGTCAGACGCCCAAACATCTGCTGAATCTCGGCTAGTTCTGGGGGAGAAAGAAAATCCGTCACCACAACTTCCCAGGTTTTAATCGCCTGTTCAGCTTGGTCGATGATACGGCTAGCAATATCTCGATTTTCAACGCCTTTGAGTAGTTCTTCTCTGGGCAACATAATTGCAGGATTTTTGTGCAAAAAGTTCTTTTATTGTATCCATCATTTTACACTAAGCAGAGAAAACATTTATCGACTCCTAACTCCTGACTCCTGACTCCTGTTCAATAACTCACACATCGCTAGAATCGGTGTAGCCTTGCAAATTTTCCGGATCGAACTGTCGTAGTATGTGGGTAGCTTTTTGGGTGAGACTGGGAGAGCCAGTCACCACAATCAGGTACTTACCAGCATTCAAGCGGTTGCGAAAGGGCAAAGCGTCACCACTGCCAAACATTAAGCCTACCCCGCCACCAACGAAAATACTGCCTAATCCGCCTGATGCTGCTCCCAGTAAACCACCTATGAGGTGATTACCAATTTCTCCCGCCCAAGCAAAGGTTTGTAACCCGGTGAGTAAGCTGAAACCCACACCAGCAACAAAACCAAAGGGCACGAGCCAGTAAGACATCAGAGTTGCTTGTTTGCCGGCTTGCTCGTTGGGATCGATTAAGCCAAATTCATCGGCACTCTTATATCCCTTGCCCAGGATGGTTACTTGAGCTATTGGCAAGCCTTGTTTCTCCAAGGCTACGTAAGCTTCTTCTGCCTGAATCCGGTCTTGTAGTACTGCGACGAGATAATTCATTGCTATCGTGAAATAAACTAACAATTTGTGCTATTTCAATTAGAGTACGAGGTTTTAGCCTGACCGTTATTTTTTATCAACCCATTTCAACCTACCTGCCGAATATGTCCAAAGTTCTTGTTTGCGATCCGATCGATCAAGCTGGAATAGACATCCTGTCTCAAGTTGCCCAGGTTGATGTGAAAATCGGTCTGACTGCTGACGAACTGGTGCGCATTGTACCAGATTATGATGCTTTGATGATTCGCTCGGAAACGCGCGTCACTAAGGAAATCATCGAGGCAGCCACCCAGTTAAAAATTATTGGGCGTGCGGGAGTGGGCGTCGATAATGTCGATGTTCCAGCCGCTACCCGCAAGGGGATTGTGGTCGTCAACTCCCCAGAAGGTAATACGATCGCTGCTGCCGAACACGCCCTAGCAATGATCCTAGCTCTCTCCCGCCACATTCCGGAGGCGAACCAGTCGGTAAAAAACCAGCAGTGGAACCGCAAGCAGTTTATTGGAACGGAAGTTTACAAAAAAACTCTGGGTGTCGTGGGCTTGGGCAAAATCGGCTCCCATGTCGCTACAGTGGCGAAAGCTATGGGCATGAGGTTGCTGGCTTACGATCCATTTATCTCGGCTGAACGGGCGGAGCAGTTAGGCTGTCGTCTGGTAGAATTAGATTTGCTATTGCGGGAGTCAGATTATATCACACTGCACATTCCTAAGACACCGGAAACTACCCATCTGATTAATGCCGAAGCTTTGGCAAAGATGAAACCCAATGCCCGGATTATCAACTGCGCTCGTGGCGGTATTATTGATGAGAATGCACTGGTAGAAGCTTTACGGCAAGGAAAAATTGCTGGAGCCGCTTTGGATGTGTATGAAAAAGAGCCACTTGGAGAATCAGAGTTGCGCCAGTTTGGTAAAGAAGTCATCCTCACTCCCCACCTGGGAGCTTCTACTACTGAAGCACAGGTTAATGTGGCAGTAGACGTAGCAGAGCAAATCCGCGATGTTATTCTGGGTTTACCTGCTCGCTCAGCGGTGAATATTCCTGGACTTTACCCTGAAGCCTTGGAAAAACTTAGACCTTATTTGCAATTAGCGGAAACCCTTGGTAACATGGTTTCTCAGCTTGCAGGGGGACGAATTGACTTTCTCAATGTTCGCATGCAAGGCGACTTAGCGAACAATGCCAGCCAACCCGTAGTTATCGCCTCGCTCAAAGGTCTGCTCTTTCCAGCTTTGCGAGAACGAGTGAATTATGTTAATGCTAGCATTGAAGCTAAGGAGCGGGGCATTCATGTCGTGGAAACGCGGGATGCTACGATTCGAGACTATTCTGGCTCATTGCAACTCCTGGCTAAGGGGGCTTTAGGCGAGCATTCTGTAACTGGTGCTTTACTGGGAGATGGAGAAATTCGCATCACCAGTGTTGATGAGTTCCCGATTAATGTCCCCCCGACTCAGAATATGCTCTTTACCCTACACCGAGATATGCCAGGAATTATTGGCAGAATTGGCTCTATGCTAGGCGGTTTTAACGTCAATATTGCCAGTATGCAAGTGGGGCGCAAAATTGTACGGGGAGATGCAGTAATGGTGCTAACGCTGGATGACCCCTTACCTGACGGAATTTTGCCGGAAATTCTCAAAATTCCTGGAATCCGCGATGCTTATACTGTAACACTGTAATTTTGACGCTCCCCCGATTTCTAATCGGGGGATTCTTAAAACAACTTCGTCCACTTAAACTAAGCTCCTTACGGTACTTAGTCCAGAGGTGGTTCTCACGCTTGCGCGTTACTTCCTCTGCGCCCCAGAGTAGGTAAGGATGAAAAAAGTATGGAGTGTTGAGCTATTCAAAACTCAACCCTCAATACTCTAAACTCTGAGTATGGCAAACACCTGGTGGGAGATTGAAATTTTATGCGATCCAGACCTGGAGGAGTTAATCTTTTGGCGTCTGGAAAAGTTTGGCTGTCGCGGAATGTCCAGCGAACTGAAAGGACACTCTTGCCTGGTACGTGCTTACCTGCCGGAAACCCAGGCGCAAATGCTGGATTTGGCGGCTCTGTCTTTGTGGCTGCGTCAAGATGCTCTGACAATGGGGCAGCAGTTGCCTTTGGTGCAGTGGCATCTGATTGATGAGGAGGACTGGGCGAGTAGTTGGAAGCAATACTGGCAACCTCAAGAAGTTGGCGATAGCTTGTTAATCTATCCTGCCTGGTTACCGCCTCTAGAACATTCGGAGCGGAAGCTACTGCTCCTAGATCCCGGTGTCGCCTTTGGCACTGGCACTCATCAAACTACTCAATTGTGCATGGAAGCGTTAGAAATGCGACTCAGCATAGAAACTCCTGGAGGGGTAGTAGCTGATATTGGCTGTGGTTCTGGCATCCTCTCGATTGCTGCTGTTCTGTTGGGTGCCCAAAAGGTTTATGCTGTTGATAACGATCCTTTAGCTGTACGCTCGGCTTGCAGCAATCGTGACCTCAATAAGATTAGTTCTGAGCAAATGGTGGTAGAGTTAGGCAGCATCGAACAGGTTCTGAAGTTGACAAATGAACCAGTTGATGGTATAGTCTGTAATATTTTGGCTGATGTAATTATCGAATTAATACCGCAGATGGATGCGATCGTCAAGAGTAGCACCTGGGGCATTATTAGCGGTGTTTTGTTAGACCAAGTTAAAGCAGTTGCCGATACTTTAGAGCAGCATAATTGGTCGGTGGCAACTCTGTGGCGGCGTCAAGATTGGTGTTGCCTCAATGTCCGACGCTCTTAGCCTGACGCATTTCGGTGCGGCTAAACGTTCTAAGCCCGCCTAGCGCTAACGCGGGCTAAATTTCATCCGTGATGGCGATCGAAGTGAAGCAATCCATCACGTAAAATCTTAACAGAGGGCAATCTAATTTAACAATCGTAACAGACTGATGAGCTATTACATTTCTCCCCGGTTTCTTTCCAAACTTGCGGTTCACATCACCAAAAATTTTCTCGAACTCCCTGGGGTACGAGTACCTTTGATTTTAGGAATTCATGGACGTAAGGGTGAGGGCAAGTCTTTTCAATGTGAATTAGTCTTCGAGCGGATGGGCGTTGAGGCTATTCACATAACGGCAGGAGAACTGGAAAGTCCAGATGCAGGAGATCCCGGTCGGTTGATTCGCCTGCGGTATCGGGAAGCCGCAGACTTAATCAAGGTGCGCGGCAAAATGTGCGTAGTGATGATGAATGATTTGGATGCTGGGGCTGGGCGCTTCGATTCGGGCACTCAATACACGGTGAATACTCAGTTGGTGAATGCCACACTGATGAATATAGCCGATCGCCCCACAGATGTGCAACTCCCTGGCAGTTATGACTCCACGCCCCTACACCGGGTGCCCATTATGGTCACTGGCAATGACTTTTCCACCCTGTACGCGCCGTTAATTCGCGATGGGCGTATGGAGAAATTCTACTGGGAACCAGACAGAGCTGACAAAATTGGCATCGTCAGCGGCATTTTTCAGCCGGATGGACTTTCTCCTAGTCAAATTGAACAGCTTGTTGATACTTTTCCCAATCAAGCGATCGATTTCTTCAGCGCAGTGCGGGCGCGAATCTACGATGAACAAATCAAAAAACTCATCTACGACGTAGGAATAGAGCGGGTATCCTCTCGTGTGGTAAATAGTGTTGATGGCCCCCCAGTTTTTAAAAAGCCTGAGTTCAGCTTGCCTCTGTTAATCGAGTATGGCAACCTGATGGTGGGAGAACAGCAGCGAGTGCAGAATTCACGGTTGGTAGAGGAGTATAATACTCTCCGTCGCCCCAGTCAGCCTGAGCCTGTTGATGTTACCCGCCATCAGGTGACGGCAGAACCAAGTAAAACTGATGCTACCAAGAAAGTTAATGTTACCCCTAGTAGCAAGGCTCAGTTACAGAGTAGCCAATTAAAACCAGAAGTGTTACAGCAGGTGCAGGAAATTCTTAACGGTGGTTACCACATTGCTTTGGAATACGCCGACGAACGCCGTTTTCGTTCTAATGCTTGGAAAAGTTGCGCAACTTTTCCAAATGAGCAAAAATCAGAAGCGATCGCTGCTGTAGAAACCTGTTTAGCTGAGCATAGTGGAGAGTATGTGCGTTTGATTGCGATCGATCCTAAAGCTAAGCGGCGGGTAGTAGAAAAGATTATCCAACGCCCCTAGCACATCTGCACGATAATTAAACTTCACATGAAGCATTGTAGGTTGGGTTGAGCGACAGCGAAACCCAACACCCACAGTAAGGGCTAAAGCCCAGGGCAACCACGGGGGTAGGGGGTGCCCCTACGAACGAATTTCCAAGAAAAAGTTAAAGGGCTAAAGCCGAATAGCACTTAGTCTAAAATTAAAATGGAATAAACAGGCGCTATATTTCTGATGGTTTTTTTGTGACTAAAAAAGGAGAGTTAATATCTAAAAGCCAATTCTCATCGACGAATTCCAAATTTTCATTATAAACGAGAACTAGCTCCCCAATTTGCTTATCTTCAGAAGTAGGTGTCTTACCTTCGAGGAGAAATTTAAGCTTAATCCAGCGTTGTTTAGCTGCGATCTCAATGGAAATATTGATTAGCTCGGCACCCAGTTCCCGCTCTAAGCTAATTTCTTCATAAAATTCTTCGTTTTCATCCCAATATCCAGTTATTTTATAATCGCAGGCTGCCAAATGCTCTTTTACCAGTGCATTAGTATCTACGTTGACTAATAACTCAGTTAAATCGTTCCACAGGCGGTGGTCTTTCAATTTCATTGTCATTATGGATTCTCTCTATTAATGTTCTGTTGTAAACCCTGGGAAGTGTAATACTCCTTCTATGATTTTTCCATGAAAGCGTCGATCGCCTCCTTTACCTAAAACTTTGGTTTTCCAATCGTAACCCTCTAACTCAGAAGGAACAAGACCTATATTACCGCGAGACGGCACTTGTCCTTTTGCAATAGTTTTTAAATGTTTATTATTACTATCATATTTTACTCCAAGTTGAATTTGCTCTTTACCGAAAGATACTAGCTGACCATTAATTGTTTGGTATACTAGATCGGGCTGAATATCTGCCCAGTTATTGGGTAGAGCTTCCATTTAATTTGCTCTGGCAGGGTATAAAATTAATCTTACCCAAGTATTTGTTGGGTTTCGCTACTACAATTCTACTGGAGGTAGGTTGGGTTGAGGAACGAAACCCAACGCCCAAGTATTTGTTGGGTTTCGCTACCGCTCAACCCAACCTACAATTCTACTGGAGGTAGGTTGGGTTGAGGAACGAAACCCAACACCCATTCGGGCTTTCATGCTCCCGGACTTATAATGGTAATCAATTTAGCAGCTATCAAAGTCAATGCCCTGGTTTGTAAAAATTGAAGAAGGCACCCTGGAAAAACCCGCCTTCGATCGACACGTACCTGCACACCTAGCCTACGTCCAAAATTTAATTGCCAAGGGGCACCAGGCGCGTACTGGCTACTGGGCACAGCGGGGAGGCGGCATGATGATATTTCAGGCGTCTTCAATGGAGGAGGCTCAGGCCATTGTAGCCAAAGACCCCCTAGTCAAAAACGGCTGCGTCAAGTATAAGCTTTATCAGTGGTGCGTAGTAGGCGAATGATATAGCAGGAGTCAGGAGTCAGGAGTCAGGAGTCAGGAGTAAAGCCTTTACTGTGAAATATTTACCGCTCCTAGTTGTCAATCTGTGGCAGATAGTGTTATTCTTAATAGTGGCTCGGATCTACGCGATCGTAACGCCCAAACCTTGTCAGGACCGGAAGGTAGCAGCAATACGGGATGCTTGCAATTGGCGTTGACTCCGGGTCACCGCTTCTAAAAACCTATAGAAATCTATAGATGGGACTCTGCGGTATATGTCCGAAGAATTCATCTCTAGCGCTTTCGCTTGATCACACCCTTAGTAACTTCAGATGTTCGCTTGACCAGAGACTCCCAGTTAGAGACAGTGATAGAATAGTAACTATGTCGTCTACTCATTTCACTGGATTTCTTTATAAGTTGATTCAGTTGTGACCACCAGTGCCATACGTGCTTTCCTGACTTCACATCAAGATAGGCGGTTATAGCACTGGGTATTCTTTCAGTCAATCGCATTCCACGACGAGCGATGGCTAA
>CASBRB010000051.1 GCA_949127975.1 Oscillatoriales cyanobacterium PMM_0019
ACCTTTCACGACGACACCGCAGGCGACGCCAAAGATATCCTCACTCGCCGCTATGCCAGCAATCCCGATATTGGAGTCTTCCGCGACCTACTGATTGAATGGGATACCCCCCTGGGCGAGCACTGCCCGGATACCTTCGTTGCCTTCGGCATCCGTAATAAGCATGAGAACCGTAGCAAATTTATCGTTGCCGACGAGGGTGTTCTCCCCATATTCATCCTTGAAGTGGTGTCTTCCCGCTACCGCAAAGCCGATCGCGAAACCAAAGTCGTCGAGTATGCCAGAGCCAGGGTTCTTGAGTATGTAATCATTGATCGGCGTACAATTCGCCAACAGATTCTCGATGAAGTGTTGGGCTACCGCCTAGTTGAGGAAGTTTATCAACCCATTACCCCAGACGATGACGGACGAATCCTCTGTGATACTCTTGGCTTGTGGATTAGTCTCCTTGAGGGTCGTCTGGTCTTAGAAGATGCTCAAACCGGACAGCGATTAAAGACTTCTATGGAACTCGAAGCTGATTTTCAGGAACTCGAAGCTGGTTTTCAGGAACTTGAGGCCCAAAATCAGGAACTTGAGGCCCAAAGAAATACCGCTCAGCAGCAGGCAGCAGAAATGGCACTGCTGCTCGCTTGCTACCGCGAGCAGTTTGGGGATTTGCCACAAGGAACTAGCGGGGGCAAATGAAGCAGCGATCGCTAACTGAACCGTATTGCTATACGGTACAATATCTCTTCGGCGCTTCGTATCGATGGGATAGCATTTGCTGTTAATCCTAGTTTGAACGTTCCAGGTCTTACTTAGAAACAATCTCTTTCGTCTGGTAGACCCTTAACAAATCTTAACTTTTCTATAATCTGGTAGAAACACAAGCAGTGAGAAGCTGGATTAATGGAAGCATACGATGTCATCATTATTGGTGCAGGGCACAATGGGCTTGTCTGCGCCTCATACCTGCTGAAAGCTGGATATACCGTACTTCTACTCGAAAAGCGTTCTGTTCCTGGTGGAGCCGCAACCACTGAGGAAGCTCTGCCTAAAGAGGCACCCGGTTTTAAGTTTAACCTGTGCGCGATCGATCACGAGTTTATTCACCTCGGACCAGTGCTTCAGGAATTAGAGCTAGAAAAGTACGGGTTAGAATATCTTTTCTGCTCACCAGTCGTCTTCTGTCCCCATCCAGATGGTAAATACTTTTTAGGTCACAGGTCCGTCGAAAAAACTTGTGCAGAAATTGCGCGATATAATGAGCGCGACGCCAAGAAATACGCAGAATACACAGATTTTTGGCAGCGCGTCCTCGGTGCGATGATTCCCATGTTCAATGCGCCGCCCAAGTCAATCGTCGATATTGTTGGCAACTACGATTTTAAAAAGCTGAAAGATTTACTTTCCGTCCTCGGTCCCCCTGACAAAACCCTAGACTTTATTCGCACAATGCTCACCAGTGCTGAAGATGTCATCAACGAGTGGTTTGATTCCGAGTTTCTCAAAGCTCCCCTCGCTAGACTGGCATCCGAACTCGGTGCCCCTCCGTCCCAAAAAAGCCTTGCTGTGGGTGCTATAATGATGGCGATGCGTCATAATCCCGGTATGGCAAGACCTAGAGGTGGGACGGGAGCACTGGTAAAGGCGTTACTCAACTTAGTTACCAGCTTGGGCGGAACAGTACTTACCGACCAACATGTAGAGCAAGTGTTGGTTGATGATGGTAGGGCTGTAGGTGTGCGGCTTGCTCATGGCAAAGAATATCGGGCAACGCGGGGCGTAATTTCCAATATTGATGCCAAGCGCCTATTTTTGCAATTAATCGATCCAAGCGATGTGGATGCGGCCGATCCAGAGTTGCGAGAAAGGCTAGAACGTCGGATAGTCAACAACAACGAGACTATCCTCAAGATTGATTTAGCTTTAGACGAGCCATTGCGCTTTGAACATCACGACCACAAAGATGAGTACCTAATCGGCTCTATTCTGATTGCTGATTCGGTGAAACAGGTGGAAACCGCTCATAGCGACCCTGCCGTTGGCAAAATTCCCCTTGAAGATCCATCAATGTACTTGGTAGTGCCGACGATGCTAGATCCTTCAATGGCTCCACCAGGTAAGCATACTGCCTGGATTGAATTTTTTGCCCCTTACCAAATTGATGGTGCAGAGGGTACGGGTTTAAATGGCACTGGTTGGACGGATGAGCTGAAAAATCAAGTGGCCGATCGCGTCATTGATAAACTAGCAGAATATGCACCAAATGTCAAGCGATCGACTATTGCCCGCCGAGTGGAAAGCCCTGCTGAATTAGGAGAGCGTCTGGGAGCTTATAAAGGTAACTACTACCATATCGACATGACGCTGGATCAGATGGTGTTTTTCCGCCCCTTGCCAGAGTTGGCTAACTACAAAACCCCGATCGAAGGGCTATATCTCACTGGCGCGGGAACCCATCCAGGCGGCTCCATTTCTGGAATGCCGGGACGCAACTGCGCTCGCGTCTTCCTGTATGCGCAGCAGCCTCTGGCTCAAACTCTAAAAAATGCGGGAAATGCTCTGAAATCTACTGTAGAGTCGTTTTTTACCTAAAGAAGTTAATAGATCAGGACTTACGCAGACTGGGCATATAGGGGATTGCCCCCACGAACCACTATATGAAGATGGCGATCCTATTCCCTACCCTGCTAGCATTTGTGATTATGTCGAGGTTGAGGTTTCTATGCCAGCTCCCTAGATAAATATTGTTTTGAAAGTAACTGTTTTAACTGACTAGGTGGTACTGCCCCATATTCTGTAATAATTGCTGAGATTAATTCAGCAGGCGTAACATCAAAAGCTGGGTTATAAAACTCTACTCCAGGTGGAGAAAGGATAGTATCACCAATTTGGTAAATTTCCGATGGGTGGCGTTCTTCTATCGGAATTTCGCTGCCGCTTGTAAGCTGCAAATCAATTGTAGAGAGAGGAGCGGCGACGAAGAAGGGGATTTTGTGCCACTGGGCAACCAATGCTAAACTATAAGTGCCAATTTTGTTAGCAGTGTCTCCGTTGGCAGCAATGCGATCGGCCCCCACCACCACGGCATCTATCATACCCCGATTCATACAATGAGCCGCCATGCTATCAGTAATTACGGTGACTGGAATACCCTCTTGGACGCATTCCCAAGCTGTAAGTTTTGCCCCTTGTAAGCGGGGACGAGTTTCATCAGCATAGACTCTTACCAGACGCCCCGCTTGCCAAGCCGATCGGACCACACCTAAGGCAGTACCATACCCAGCGGTTGCTAATGCCCCAGCATTGCAGTGAGTCAGAATCCGCAACTGGGTTGGGTTAGTTGGCAATACTTCTAAGCCGCGAGCGCCTATTGCCTGACAAGTTTGCAAATCTTCACTATTGATGGTAATAGCAGTTTCCAGCAAGACCTTTTTCAGTTCGTCTACTGTGCCCATAGTTTCATAGGCGGTTTGTAGCATCCGAGCGATCGCCCAAAACAAATTCACTGCTGTCGGACGAGTTCGCCGCAACTGCTGGGCTACTTGCTCAAGCTGAGTTAAGAACTGCTGTCGGTTTTCTGAAAGAATCTCCCGCGCTCCGAGATACATCCCATAGGCTGCTGCCACCCCAATTGCTGGTGCCCCTCGGACAATCATGGTTCTAATCGCCTCTGCCATATCTTCATAGCAGCTGATTTCTACATAGGCGTACTCATTCGGCAACCTATTTTGGTCAATCAGCAAAACGCGGTTTTCATTCCAAATAACGGGATATACGTGGTTATTCTGAGACATCTTAACTATACTGATTGGGGAAAAGGTGGTTGGTGATGGGTAATTGGGGAAAAGGTGACTCTTACCCAACACCCAACACCATCACCCATTGATTACTGACTGGGTGGCGGTCTTTTGAGAGCTAGATAAGCTCAATAGCACCCGCTCGGCAATTTGAGGGGGTGTCAGACCAAGATCTGCCATAGACTCCTCTGGTTTAGCATGCTCTACTAAGCGATCGGGCACTCCAATGCGATGCAAGGACACGAGAACATTATGATCGAACATTGCTTCTGCCACTGCTGAACCAAAGCCGCCGATAAGACAGCCTTCTTCCAAAGTGACAACCCGACCAATCCGCTGGGCGAGAGGCAAAATTAACTCTGTATCTAGGGGCTTGGCAAAGCGGGCATTAACTACAGTCGCTTCAATGCCATGTTCGCTTAGGAGTTCTGCTGCTTGCATAGCTGGATAAACCATAGAACCATAACCTAACATCAAGATATCATCCCCATGCCGGAGAATTTCACCTTTGCCGATCGGCAAGGGTTCCCAGCCTTCTTCCATCAGGGGAACGCCGTACCCATTGCCGCGAGGATAGCGCATGGCGATCGGGCCTGCTGTGTGCAATACTCCTGTAGTAACCATCTGCTGTAATTCGGCTTCATCTTTGGGAGCCATTAGCACCATATTAGGAAGGCAGCGTAAGTAGGCGATATCGTACATTCCCTGGTGCGTCGGACCATCAGCGCCGACAATTCCGGCTCTGTCCATGCAGAAGAAAACCGGCAAATTCTGGATACAGACATCATGTATTATCTGATCGTAAGCCCGTTGCAGGAAAGTGGAGTAAATTGTCGCTACAGGACGCATTCCCTCACAAGCTAATCCAGCAGCTAGGGTAACGGCGTGTTGTTCGGCAATACCAACATCGATATATTGCTTGGGCAGTTCAGCTTGGAATTTATCTAAACCAGTTCCCGTCGCCATTGCCGCAGTGATAGCGACGACTTTGGGATTGTCAGCCGCCAGTTTAATCAGAGTATCGGCAAAAACTTTAGAGTAGCTGGGGGGTTTGGGTTTACTCGAAGGTATCGCTTTGCCAGTAGCGAGGTTGAAAGGGGATTGAGCGTGGTAGCCGACTTGATCTTGTTCTGCTAGAGCATACCCTTTGCCTTTCACCGTTGCCACATGTACTAAAACTGGTCCGGGAATTTGGTGTGCCTGCTTGAAAGTGGCAATCAGTTCCTCTATGTTATGACCATCTACTGGTCCCATATAAGTAAAGCCGAGTTCCTCAAACACCGCCCCCACCTTGGAAACTGCCAGACGCTTCATTCCTCCTTTCACCCGTTCCAGTTCTGGGGTGAGGGACTCGCCCAGTAGATGCTTAAACTGCTCCTCTAGGTTATCTGAAATAAACTGTACCGGTGGGCTGAGGCGCATTTTGTTCAAGTAGCGGGAAAGAGCGCCGACGTTGGGCGAAATCGACATTTCATTGTCGTTTAGCACTACTAGCAGGTTAGTTTTGGGCAAATGTCCTGCATGGTTAATCGCCTCTAATGCCATACCCCCGGTTAGAGCCCCATCGCCAATCACTGCCACCGCTTTGAAGTTTTCGCCCCTCATATCTCGCGCTAGTGCCATCCCTAAGGCAGCAGAGATACTTGTAGAAGCGTGACCTGCTCCAAAGTGGTCAAACTTGCTTTCACACCGTTTCAGGTATCCAGCGATACCGTTTTTTTGGCGGAGAGTGTGAAAGCGATCGAACCGTCCAGTTATCAGCTTGTGGGGATAAGCTTGGTGCCCAACATCCCAGATTACCTTATCGCGATCCAAGTCGAGAGTTTGATAAAGGGCAATAGTCAATTCTACCACACCCAATCCCGGGCCCAAATGACCGCCGCTAGCGGCTATAGTTTGCAGATGTTTTTCCCGGACTTGACGGGCAATTTGCTCTAACTGACGAATCGACAAACCGTGCAACTGGTTGGGATGCGTAACTTCACTTAAGTGCATGCCTTCTTACCGTTGATTAAAACCTCTACAAATCTACCCTGGTTGAGTGTCCTTGTATAGTCGTTCCCAAACCCGTCGGAACTTATGCTACCCTAAAGCACCACATGCTTCGGGGTCGATCGTAGAAGATAGTCGGGAAACAGAGTCAACATTAATATTATCGGTAAGAGCAGAGTCACGCAACAGCAAATGGTTACCGACGAGATGAAAAAGACAGCGATCGCACTTTTATAAAAAAAGAGTTTCAACTATGCCACCCACAATTGAGTTAGACCTTAAAGAAGTAATAACTCAAATAAACCAAAAGCTCGATACTCTTACCAAAGATGTAGCTGAATTAAAGACAGATCTGAAAGTAGGGCGAGCCGAAGCTCAAACAGAACGGGCTGAAATCAAGGCAGAGATTACTAGGTTAAATGACAAAATATCTAACATAGAGAAGCGGATGGATTTTCAAGAGTTTCTCAGTAAAGGTTTGTTAATTACCTTTGTTGGTGCTGTTTTCGGTATTTTAGCCAAATTATTTGGCTTGCTCGGTAATCCTTAAGCCTAAGGGGAGGGGCACCGGGGCAGGCCTGAGAAAAGGAAATTGGAGGCAGAGCCTCTCAGTAGCGTTCCCAGGCAGAGCCTAGGAACGAGAAAGGATTTAGAAATTGATTGGTGGAAGTTGATGCCCTTGGGAGCGAGGCACGTTAGTTACATGAAGTTTTTGCGCAATTTCCTGAACATCGTTCAACAGCACTTTGCCTTTTTGATTGTCAGAGCAACTTAAATCTGGAGAACGCTGCCCACCAAGCGCTAGGTAGGTAGACGTACCAAAAGAAACAGATTTCATACAAGGCTGGCTATCTGACAACTGCGATAGTGGCTGGGCCGCTTTTATGTCATTGAAAAAGTGTGTAGTTAGAGCTGCTGAAATGGTGCCGCTGCCAGACCCCTTACCGTCAACATAGGTAACTTGCCCGGTTGGTGCTACATAAATCCGGTAGCCAATAGTGTTAGTCGATCCACTATTGATGATAACTGCGGTGTTTATGGGCACCATAGCTTCTGCAGGCATGGATGAAACAGCCAGAAGTGATAATCCTGCTAGTGCTAATAAGCTTTTGGAAACAAACTTTTTCATTTTAAGCAACCTTTAACATCGCTATTTATGTCAGAAGACGATGAAAATAGCAAAAAGTTCCTCTTTTGCAGAAAAGGGTAGCGAAAATTCCTAGGGACGGAGTTCCCCCGCCTCTACGAATTATTCCTCTATGAACTAGACTGGTAGAGGCAGAATTGAGTTCATTTTTCAGCATTGCCAGGTAATTTTTCGCTTCCCCCGGATGATTGGTTGGGCATAATCTTCAGGCTACTCCTCGCCTTAGCGGTTGGGGGAGTTATTGGAGTTGATCGCCAACTGAGTCACAAACCTGCTGGCTTAAGAACTCACATGTTGGTGAGTTTTGGTTCAGCTTTGTTTGTGCTAGTCCCCCTCCAGATAGATGCGGGGCAACACGCAAATGATAGTTTTACCAGGGCTATTCAAGGTATTGCCACTGGAGTTGGTTTTTTAGGGGGTGGGGAAATTTTACGATCGCCCAGGCCAGGAACGGGGCAAGAGGAGATTCAGGGACTAACCTCTGCTGCCGCCATCTGGGTTTCAGCGGCTCTCGGAATGGCTGCTGGTTGTGGGTTGTGGCAGACAGCATTAGTTGGCGCTGTGCTATCTTTGTTTATTCTTAGAGTGCTCAAAAAATTAGAGCGTTTTGACTAGAGTACCGATTCAGTAATCACCGCTCCTTGAAACCATGACAAAGCCTGACATGGCACGAAAGCCCTCGCAGTTTTACTTACGGTTCGAGCGTAGTCTTTCCATACTACGAGTAGAAGTACCATTAGGTTTCCTGCCACGTCTATGAGAGTTTTTTGACAACTCCAACTCGCGCAACCGGATGACCTCTACTATCCTGTCAGGATCTCTGAATTGGTAATAAGCATGTCGGCGTACACCTTTGAGCTTTTTACCTAGAGCATTCCAGAAGCTCCAACTGTGCGCGGTCTTCAAACCTGTAGACATGAGGCAATTTTGGCTGGAATCCTCTCACTTTTCCTCAAGGCTCTACGAGCTAATACAAGTGCAGCCATAATATAACTTACCATGTCAGGTATTGTCAAGCTATGTCAGAATTTTTTGTCACTGTCCCACAGCCCATAAACCGAAGTTCGTCTAAGGTATACTCGTCCAGGCTTGGGCAACGATGTCACTGAGCCAACGTCTCTGCACCTTGTCGAGCATGGTATCGTCGGCTAACACTTCGGCGGTTAAGTCTTGTAAAGATTGCCCTTGGGAGCGGGCAATCTGAACGACGCCTGCGATCGCCGCCGCAACTAACTCTTCATCGACGGGTTGCTGGCGCAGGGCGACAATTTCTTGAGGAGTAACTGGGATGGGATAATTCATGGCGTGTTAACAATGAGCTTCAGTACCTTAACAAAAATGAGAACAATGTAAAGTTTCTTTATGACTTTCTAAGATTCAGTATTGGGGATCATAGCGTATATTCATTCCCTGTCAACTCCTTCCTTTTCGATACTTAACGAATTCACCAGAATCACCAACATGGAAGAAATATTTTACCTAGAGGTTCCTACCCCCGATATCAGCGCCGTCCGCCGCTGGTTACAAGAAGAATTTGCTCCAGGGCAAGGGAATAAGATAATCACCCCTGACGGCATCAAGCTGCAATTCCAGAACAGCGCTGAGATTTCTACATCTCTCTTAGGGGGGATTCCGGAAATTTCGGTGTTTGTGTTTACAGTGCAGCGCACCACCTATCTAAAAGCCTTTCGCTGGGCTCCCGGGCCGATTGCGGGTGAGAAAAAAATTCTACAAAGCTTGATTACTCAACTGAGACAGCAGTTTCCTCGGCAATATCCAGAGCTACCAACAGTAGATTTATCCCAACAGTCTATCTTTGACGCTTTAGAGCCGTATTATCCCCTGACAGTTCACTTTTTTAAGAAAATGCCCAAGGGTGAGTACGATCTTAACCGCGTCTACTGGTGGGAGAAACGGTGGCGTGAGGGCGTTCGCCATCCGCAACAGCCTATTGAGGTTATTTTTAAAAGTCAGGAGCATAGAAATCTTGGTGCGAATGCTTCGCCTGTAGAGGAGGAGGAAGAACGCGCCTTACCCACCTACGATCTAATTTATATCGGTGGAGCTTTGGGAGTAATCCATGCCGCAGTGATGGCAGCATTGGGCTACCGGGTACTGCTGATAGAGCGGCTACCGTTTGGGCGAATGAACCGGGAATGGAATATTTCCCGTGATGAGTTTCAGAGACTGATTGATTTAGGTTTGTTCACGCCAGCGGAGTTTGAAAGCATAATTGCACGGCAGTATGTAGACGGGTTCAGCAAATTTTTTGATGCCAATAACCCAAGCCACCTAAAATCGCCAGTGTTGCACACCCCAACGGTGTTGAACGTGGGGCTGGATGCTGAAAAGCTGCTGCGGATGTGTGGGGAAAAACTCCAGAGTGCTGGTGGTGAAATTTGGGATGAAACCGAGTTTATCCGGGCGGATATAAATCCTCAGCAAGTGGTAGTTCAAACAAAGCACTTGCCCACTCAATCAGAGCGACAAGCTTGTGGGCGTTTGTTGGTGGATGCGATGGGAACCGCCTCGCCAATTGCATGGCAGTTGAATGGAGGTCGTGCTTTTGATAGTGTTTGTCCTACAGTGGGAGCAGCTATAGCTAGTGGATTTGAACCTGGAGTCTGGGATGCCGATTACGGGGATGTCTTATACAGTCATGGTGATATCTCGCGGGGGCGTCAGTTGATTTGGGAGTTATTCCCAGGCGCGGGTGAAGAAATCACCATTTATTTGTTCCACTACCATCAAGTACATCCAGATAACCCCGGTTCTTTATTAGAGATGTATGAAGATTTCTTTACAATTCTCCCAGAGTACCGCCGATGTGATATGGAGAAGCTGGTGTGGAAGAAACCGACATTTGGTTATATCCCTGGTCATTTTAGCGTGAGCAGTCGCGATCGCACTGTAGCATTTGATCGGCTGATAGCCATCGGCGATGCTGCCTCCCTGCAATCTCCCCTCGTCTTCACCGGTTTTGGCTCCCTAGTGCGTAATCTCCCCCGCTTGACAACTCTCCTAGATACAGCACTCAAACACGATCTCCTCAGTGCCCGTCACTTAAACCAAATTCGCGCCTACCAGAGCAACGTATCAGTTACCTGGCTATTTTCTAAAGGGATGATGGTACCGCATGGTGCCAACTTGCCACCCCAAAGGATTAACGCCATGCTGAATACCTTCTTTGGGATTTTGGCTAGCGAACCCCCACAAGTGGCAGACACTTTTATTAAGGATCGTATCGATTGGTTGACATTCAATCGGCTAGCACTCAAGGCAGCATTACTTAACCCAGCCTTACTGCTGTGGATTTGGGAACTATCTGGTGCTAAAGATATCTTGCGCTGGCTAAGGAGCTATCTTACCTTTACTGGCTACTCCCTAGTGAGTTGGTTGTTAGCAGGTTGGTTCCCCACGTTGCTCCAACGGTTACAGCCAAGCGTCGAAAATTGGTCACCTGCTCTATGGCTGTGGTTACTAACTCTGAGTTACAGCTTAACGGCTGGGATGGGGCGTTCCCATAAAGTTACTCGCTCCTACGGCAAGGAGTACCTCATCAAGGAGTTGGGGGAACTGGAGAGGCAGTTTAAGTAGGTTAGGTTGAGGTGCGCTCTCCGATCTTGTAGGGTGCGTTAGCGAAGCGTAACGCACCAACCCAATCCCAATCGAAGCGAGCGCCCACACTCAAAACCCATCAACCCCACATCTCACCCATTGCCTCAGAGAGAGCTAAAATTTTAGTGATTAATTTTCCAAAATATTAACCCTAATCTACTCCCAGTTTACCAGAAGGACAAACCATAATTAATACAGCTATACTATAAGATAAAACTCATGAATGCCAAACCCAAACCAATAGCCTCAAGCATTGAACAGATATGCAAATCACTCTCAGTTCACAGCAAAGCCAAATTCTTGAATCCCTCTCGCAGCAGGGTGGATACCCAACTATTGAAGATGCAATTGACACAGCTCTCGTGCTACTCGCTGACGAGATAACCCAGCAAAGTTCAGAAGAAACCCCAGAATACCTAGCTTGGGTGGAGCAAACACGCCTAAAGATAGAAGAAGGTGTGCTGGCAGCAGAGCGAGGTGATGTTTTAGATGCAACTGTGGTGTTAGCTCGATTACGCAGTAAGGTAGAAGCAGCCAGAGCAGCCTCATGAAAACATCAGCATTTCAGCAAGCCATTGAATCAGTAGAAAGTTTACCCTTAGAAGATCAAGAAATCTTGCTCGATATCCTGCAAAAACGATTACAAGAACGGCGACGAACTAACTTGTACCAGGAAATTAGCGAAATAAAACAAGAATTTGCCGAAGGAAACGTAAAATTTGGCTCAGTAGATCAATTCTTAGCAGAATTAGATCGACCATGAAAATCGGTTGGACACCTAAATCTCTTCGTGCTTTTAAACGTCTAATGCGTAAAAACCCGAATCTTAGACCCATAATTGAACAAACATTACGCCAGTTAGCCGAAGATCCCTTTCATCCTAGCTTACACACCCACAAGCTTAAAGGCGATTTATCAAATATTTGGTCATCATCAATTGATTACAGTTATCGTCTTTTATTTGAATTTGTGGAAAATATTGAAGATCAAGAAGAAGCGATATTACTCATAAATTTGGGATCTCATGATGAAGTATATTAGCTAGTGCGTGAGCCGATCTTGTAGGTTGGGTTGAGGTAACGAAACCCAACAACCGCACTTGGTATTACCCCAGTTCTCACCCAACGCCTCAGCTAGTTTTCTCGTTCCCAGGCTCCGCCTGGGAATGCAGTTTGGAGGCAGAGCCGACACCCCTCGGGAACACCGTAAGAAAACCGGGCACGGTGCTACCGTATTTTTAAATCGGGGCGTCACTCAATGAAAGGTAGTTGACATTAACAGAAAAATTTGATTATACTGAAAATTTATGTAGTAAAGGAAAGAGAACAAATGACTAAATTAGTACAAGAAACCTTTGAGAAAATTTCACGGCTTTCTGAAGATCAACAAAATACGCTTGCAACCTATCTACAGAAGCATCTGGATGAAATTTTACAAAAAGCTGAGAAAGAAAAACGTATTGAAGAAGAAATTTATACCATTAATGATTTCAACGAGGAAACACAGCAAGCAATCAGAAATATTGAATCACGACAGAACTTAACAGTTTGTGAAAATATAAATGACCTTTATAATGAATTAGGTATTTAATGCTATCACCCATTTTTGAAAATAGTTTCAATAAAGACATCAAACGTTTACAAAAACGTGGCAAAGATATGGAAAAGCTTAAAACTGTGATTGAAAAATTACTGGAAAATCAAGAACTAGAAGCAAAATATAAAGATCACGCTTTGACAGGTAATTGGAATGGATATAGAGATTGTCACATAGAAAGCAGGTGAAGTTTACAGGACTTACGCACACTGGCATATATAGGGGGCAACCACAGGGGGTTTGCCCCTACGAACCCGCTATATATAGAGGCAGTGCGTGAGCAGATCTTGTAGGTTGGGTTGAGGTAACGAAACCCAACAACTGCACTTGGTATTACCCCAGTTCTCACCCATTGCCACCAGGTGCAAGGTACAGAACGATGCAAGATGAGATATTTACGCACTACAGTAAAACAGCTTTAAGTAGGCCGATGACGAGGAAAGTTGGGCAAATCGATCGCAGCCAACGACTTCAACTTTTTAGGAGGACGCAGGGGATAAATTACTGGTGATGGCCAATTAGGTTGGGGCTCGATGGGCTCAGTACGTTGGAGTGGTTCTGGTACTGACTCAGGTTTAGTAGCAAGAGCATCATCTAGTGGCGCAATCTCCTGGACTAAAGACATCAACACATCTAACCGATCGTCGTTTTCTTCTTGGGTGGACTGTGGCGGCAAATCAGCATTGCCTTCATTTAATAGCTCATACATTCTTGCTAGCTCTGGCTGCTCTGCAAGCACCTGCTCCTCCAATTCCTCGTCACGGACTGCTGGTGCCTCAGCTACTTCTGGTGAGTGAGGTGGTGTGGGGTGCAAACTAGGTATAATATCAGCGTTGTTTTCCAGCATTTCGGCTTGTGCAGACCAAGGTTGGATAGGCTGGGGTTTGGGCGCTAGGGGTGGTGTGGGCGTGACACTTTTGAGATGCGGCTCTGAGGCAGCAACAGCGCTGGGTTCAGCTTTAGCTTGATGTTTGGGCACTGGCATTTCCAAACATTTTTCTAGCGCTGCTTTGAATTGCAGGGTTTGGCGTTGCTGCCGCTGGAGGCGGGTTTGCAGCTCTTGAGCTACATTTTCCGCTTGTAACAACTTGTGAGATTGCTCCTTGTAGCGCTGCTGGGTAAGAGCGCATTCCCGTTCCATGTGGGCGACTCGTTCCTGACTACTTTCTAGCTGCTGTGATAAAGTTTCAATCAAAATTTGTTGGCGTTGGGCGACTTGATGGGATGATTCAAGTTCACGGAATAGGCGAGTTGCTTGCTCTCGGGAAGTCTTGAGTTCCTCAGTTTGCTGGGCGAGCAGTGTTTCTTGTGCCTGCTCACGTCCTTGCCGCAACTGCAACCCTTCAAGGCACTCTTTTAATGCTTGCTCTAACTCAGCTACTTGCTTGAGCAGGTTACGATTGTGCTGGCGCAGTTTTTTCGTCAGGGCTACCCAATCAGCTTCTTCTGCTAGCCTTGACTCTGGGGCGCTGGCATCAATCTCGTCGGTTGGTTCCGGGTGGGGCAGGTTTTTGGGGGTGTCAGCTTCACTCATTGCTCTTTATCCAGTCAGCAGTATTTAAGAATAATTTTCCGGTTGATTACTTATCTTGTGACTAAGAATTGATTGAATCGTCCGATCGGGATTTAAACTTAGCTTGATATCACAACTAACTACAATTTACGCCAAGGCTGCTGCCAACAAGTCTCGATGCATTAGCGATCGATCTGCCTGAGACTGTATTTGAGTGCTGCTGAGTGACTCGCCATTCGCAAAGTGTTCCAGCCAGGCTTGAGTGATTTGGTTGGGATCGGTAGGCAGTTGCTCTAACTCCCATCCGGGAATACAGAGTTCTTCCATTAGTTGGCTGACTTTGGGGTCGTAACTGATAGCAAAGCACCGACACTCTTGAGCTGCTGCCATAATTAAACCGTGGTACCGCATACTGATAGACATTTCCACACCCTGAAATAATCCTTTCAATTGTCTGGGATCTTCCAAACAAAAAATGGACGAGTGACCATTAAGTTGAGCTTGCATCGCCTCGGCAATTGCCAAATCGGTAGATGATTGGAAAGGCACAAGTAAGATGTAGGTTTGAGTGGCTGTTTGAAAGTCAATCAGAGCGCGAGTCAGGCAACTCTGGCGTTCTGGGGTGAGTTGGGGATGCTGGCGCAATATTACTGCTACTCTAGGTGCTGGTAATTCCCAAAGCCCCGGAACAGGTGTTGCTGACAACGCCCAGACGGGGTCAGGAGCCATTATACAGGAAATGCCCCACTCATAGAGCAAAAAAGCGGAGGCGCGATCGCGAACACTCACCGCAGTACAACCACCAAAAGCTCGTCGGGCTATCCAGCGACTCAAGGGACGTTTTATCGGGCCAATTCCTTGTGCCAAGGCAATGGTTTTCAAACCTAGCCGCTGTG
>CASBRB010000052.1 GCA_949127975.1 Oscillatoriales cyanobacterium PMM_0019
ATTGTCCCTGATAGGATGTGCGCACTACCAACATTGATGTCAAATCAATTTCACTGGCAATGGGTACTATAGGTTGTAGTGGGGGATTGGCGTTCAAATCTGGGTAAGCGATTACCTGATCTTGCTCTAATACTGTATTAATGTGTAAATTATCAGCAATGGGAATGGTAAGAGCCAGCAGGGATGTATAACCGGGTTCTAAATACTCAGCCGTCACTACTAGATGAGGCGAGTCAGTGGCAACATAAGAAAATATTAGACAACGATTGACGGCAAACGCCGTTCCCACACAATTAGCAGTAGTCTGAAAAATTTGTTGGGTGTCTAAAGTATTACGAATTTCAGCGGTAATTTGCTTAAGCAGTAGAGAGCGATGTACTTGTTGTCTTAGTTCTGCGGTTGCTAGAATTGAAAGCAGATTTTGGCGCACCCGTTGAGTGAGCACTGCCCAGTGGATAGGCTTAGTAATATAATCGGTGGCACCTGCTTCAAAAGCTCTATCCACCGAATCAGTATCGTCAAGGGCGGTGATCATTAATATAGGTGTGCGCTCGCTCTTGGTTTTGGTTAGAGTAGAGCGGATTCCGCCAGACTCTTTAGCTTTTCGTGCTTCGCTTTCGGCAAGCGTCAGCATTTCCCGGCAGCAGGTAAAGCCATCCATCACTGGCATCAGGGCATCCATCAGCACCAAATCTGGTTGGCAGCGAGTGTAAGCTTCTAACGCTTCAGAGCCATTACTCGCCTCTACCACCTGGTATCCTGCTTGCGCCATCGCTCTCTTGAGCTGAATGCGCATAAGCTTGTCATCGTCTACCACAAGGATGAGCGGAGAAATCTTAAACCCCATCTGTTTATCAAAAAAGCTCATCGCGCGATACCTCAACTGCGAGCGAAACTACCTCTTGGTGGTATAGGGCTTTCGCCAATTCTCTCACATACACTGCGGTAATGCGTGGGTAAGTACTGAAGATATTAGACAGTTGTTGCCCCTATGACGAAAGTCGGCGTGGGAACTCTGTATTTAGTGGTAGTTACTTTAAGACTATTTTCAGATGCCCCACTGAGCGAGCAGTTGAAGCTGCCAGACGGATTTTGGCTGGATTAACTGACTCGGAATCCAACTGCGCTTGGACTTTGACAAGCGTATATGGTACGGGGAAATCTGCCTTTGCCCATTTTTTAGCATCGCTTTGTGCTAGAGAAAACAGTCCGATGCGTCAACAGGCGCTAGAAATTGCCTCAGCGACTTGGGCGGCTGATAGTTTTGAGTATGGTGTGATTAAAGAGAAGATACCCAGTCAAGGTTTGTTTTGCGCCGTTGCTACGGCACAGCGGGAACCGTTGAGCCATACTATTATACGTGCGTTGCATCGAGGAGCGGAACTTTTTTGGTCGGTGGCTGAACGAAATAAACAGGCGATCGCTCGCGATTTGGTAGACTTATATGATGAAATTACGGATGGTAAAACCGTAAATAGTCGGAAGATTCTCAAATTAGTCCAGGAAGTAGCTGTTTCTGCTTCAACTGGTGTCATGATAATTATAGACGAACTCGGCAAGAATCTAGAATTTGCCGTCCAAAATCAGGGTGCTGAAGACTTATATTTATTGCAGCAACTAGCTGAGCTGCCCAAAAATAGCAATTCTAAGATTTATATAGTAGGATTACTACACCAGGCATTTGCCGACTATGGGCAGAGATTAGCATCTGTACAGAGCAACGAATGGGCAAAGATTCAGGGGAGATTTGAGGATATCTCGTTTCAGGATAATCCGGCACAAATGATGCGGTTGATTGGTGAAGCGATCGACCAAACTCAGGCAGAAGTATGGAAATTTCCAATTCATAAACAAGCAGAAGAATGGTTTGAAACTCTGCCCAGTAACATTATCGCTGATATTACCAAAAAAGTGCTGGCGGCTGCTTATCCATTGCATCCCATAGCGCAGTGTTGCCGATGCTATGTACTCGTTATGCCCAAAATGATCGATCGTTATTCACCTTTCTTACCAGCGCTGAACCTTATTCTTTTAAGATTTTTATAGAGGAAACTACTGGTGGAGAACCTCTGCCGACGCTGAAAGTGGATAGAATCTACGACTATTTTATTGAAGCCGTAGGGATGGGTTTAGCTTCTAGACCAAATTTAAGTCGGTGGGTAGAAATTCAGGGTTCAATTGCAGATAATAAACATCTCGATAGTGATTATCTGCGTATTTTGAAAACGATAGGCACTTTGAACCTGGTAACTACTACTGGTGCGATGAGGGCTACTCGCCCTCTGGTAACTTTGGCGATGTGTGACAGTGCCACCGATGCGGCAAGGAGCCACTGGGAGCGGGTGATTGATGAGTTGATAAAACAGAAAGTCATCACCCATTTTAAGGTGCTGGATGAGCTGCGAATTTGGGAAGGCTCAGATTTTAATGTTGATGGGGAAGTAACGGCTATAATAGAGCAAGAGCGTTCGCCCCTCATCAATCTGCTACCTGCAATCCGTCCGCTCAATCCCTTAGTAGCTCAGCGTCATAGCTACAAAACGGGTACACTGCGTTATTTTGAGCGGCAGTATCTTGATGGCTCAAAGGATTTGGCACAACTTGGTTGTGCTAGTAACAACAGTGATGGTTTAGTCGTTTACTGGGTGGATGAGGTATTACCCGCTCAAGTGCCATCTACAACGGCAGATGGGAAACCGTTGATTGTGCTGTGTGCTGTGGGACTAGATTTAATGCGAATCAGAGCGCAGGAATTTGCAGCACTAAAGAAAATTCAAACCAGCGCCCCGCAGTTACAAAGCGATGCCGTAGCGAGGCGCGAAGTTAAATATCGGTTAGTCGAGGCTGAGAAATTGTTTGATGAAACCCTAAGCCAAGCTTTTGATGTGTCAGTAAATCATAACGCTTGCTGGATTCAGGGGAAACCAGAAACAATCAGCCATGTTACAGACTTCAATGCCAAGCTATCCAATGTGTGTGACAGAGTTTATAGCCAAGGTTTGATACTCTGGAATGAGCTAATTAATCGCCGCGAACTCACTCACCAAGGAGCAAAAGCTAGACGCGAACTGATTGAGGCAATTTTAGAGCGCTCTACTCAGGAAAGATTGGGATTGCAGGGATATGGCCCAGAAGTTAGTATGTATTATTCTGTGCTGGGTAATACGGGAATTCATCGGCAGGAAGAGGGAGAATGGGGATTCTATCCACCTTTAGAAAAATCTGGGTTGATGAGTGTTTGGCAAGGGATTGATGATTTCTGTCTACAAGCCAAGGAAAAACCACAGACTTTAGATTTACTGTATAACCACTTAGAAAAACCTCCCTATGGGGTGAAACGTGGGGCAATTCCGGTGCTGCTAGCGGCTGTTTTGTTGTACCATGTTGATGATGTGGGTGTTTATAAGGATGGGACGTTTATTCCGGTTTTGGGGACAGAACATTTTGAGCTACTGGTTAAATATCCTTCCCGCTTTGCCGTGAAGTATTTTGAGGTGGTAGGGTTGCGATCGCAAGTTTTCAAGGAACTTGAATCTATATTAAGAAACCCCAATGCTGCAATTACGCCAGGGATGCGGAATGTTACTTTGCTAATGGTGGTTAAACCATTATTTCAGTTTGTCAAAAAGCTACCAGCTTACACCAAGAAAACCAAGCGTCTGAGCCCTGAAGCCTTGGCAGTTTTACAAACCTTGCAGCAGGCACAAGAACCGGATGAACTGCTGTTTACATCATTGCCTAAAGCTTGCGGATTAATTCCAATTGTGGCTGGTGAGGAGGACGATGGCACCACCGCCAGAACGCTCCGAAAGAAGCTAGTTCAGGCACTGCATGAAATTCAAACGGCATTCGATCGCTTGCTGAGCGAATGTAACGAGCTTCTGCACAATGCCTTTGGGGTTCGCAGTAACGAGACAAAACTGCGGGAAGACTTACGGGTTCGAGCCAGTAATTTAATCGGGCAATCGGTAGAACGCGCTCTCAGGAGTTTCATCCAGGCGGCAGCAGATGAGACAGCGACAGATGGACAATGGGTAGAAGCACTACTAATGATAGTCGCTGATAAACCTGCTGAATCGTGGAAGGATGAGGATGTTACGGGCTTTGAGATGAAGCTGAGCGATATTGCTAGGCGGTTTAAAAACCTGGAAGCCTTAAAGAAACAGGTTGCCACCAAAGGTGAAGGCTTCGAGGCACGCCGGATTACCCTCACTCGCCCAGACGGTGAAGAAGTTAACCAGATGGTGTGACGTTTTCCCCCACTAACTCTGACGGTATAGTGGGGGCTTCAAAGATAGAATATCCATTACTAACAGAGTAATCTATCTATAAATTTTCACAGTTCAACGGGTGAGTATTCTCTAGCCCTCCCTGTGCAGACACCATGAGTCCCACGGCATTATAATAATATAACAATTTTTTCTATATAGTGTCAACACTTATATCGA
>CASBRB010000053.1 GCA_949127975.1 Oscillatoriales cyanobacterium PMM_0019
ATTCCGACTCTTACTCCCCTCCTGGGAGGGGCGGGGGGTGGGTTGGCCTGGGGTGAGGGCAAATTTACAGTTGGCAGGACTTACTATGATGCGTACTTGCTCAAAAATGTGGGTAAGGACAAGGGCTCAGCCTGGGAACGAGAAACGAGAAATAACAATCCCACTCCTGATAAGTTTTTTTGCAAGCGAGAAAAATTATGACCGTACCACACCTGCCCAATTTACCTTCAGCACCTCCCGCCATAGTCAAAGTAGTGTCATCAGAACGACTGCAACCAGACAGATTAGACCTGGTGTATAATGTCCCGAAACCTCCGCACTTTCAAGAAAGTCAAGATTTGCAAGCGATCGTTGATGAGGTTGTCGAGTTTACGGCTGATAAAGGACTACCGAAACAACCTTTATCAATTACGTTGATTGATGTAAAATCCCGTGAATTTGCCGGATATCAACAACAGCAGCTCAGGTATCCTGCTAGCGTCGTGAAATTGTTTTGGATGGTGGTACTGTATGCCCAAATAGAAAGCGGTATTTTACCAGAAGATAAGACATTTTCTTCAGACCTATACAAAATGATTAAATATTCAAATAACGAGTCAGCTAGCCGGATTGTCGATCTGATCACTGACACCCAATCTGGAACGCCACTAAAGGCGGAACAATACAAAAATTGGCTCCAAAAACGTAAGCAAATAACCGAATTTTTCCGAGTAGCAGGCTACGAAAATCTTAATATCAGCCAAAAAGTTTATCCGATCCCCTACCTGGATCTTGACATACCCAAAGGTCGAGATTTGCAAATACGGGAAAACTCAGATAATCCGATTCGGAATCTGATGACAACGTCCCATGTTGGCAGACTGCTATATGAAATTTTTACTGGGCAGGCTGTATCACGAGAAGCTAGTCAACAAATGGCTAAATTGCTTAGTAGAGATTTGCGCCCAGAAGTTTGGCGAAACGAAGGTTCAGGTGATGTGGAGATGAACCCTATAGCTGGGTTATTGGGACAGTTTTTGCCAAGTAATATCTACTTTGCCTCGAAAGCAGGTGAAACTTCTAATGCACGACATGACGCAACATTTGTGTCCACTCCAGATGGTAAAACTAGTTATATTCTAGTTGTTTTTGGTAGCTCTAGCTCCTACGCTGACGACGAGAAAATTCTTCCCCAGATTTCTCGTCGGGTGTTCAACCGCATGGTAGCTCGCAGTTCGCGTTAATGAAGCAGTACTCTAGTATAGAACCTATTCTTAGGGTGGGTTAGAGGTAGTGCTACAGTACTGTAAGGGCTAAAGCCCTCACTACGAACCATCGCTGTAAGGGCTAAAGCCCTCACTACGAACCATCGCTGTACGGGGCAAACAGTCTGAAGCAGAAGCAGCAGTCTCAAATCAAGCCATCGAATTCATGTCAATTTAACCAGCCAAAGGAAATGATTTTATGAAGCGATTAAGCCAGGCTGTCAATGCATCCAAAAAGCCTGAAACGAGAGCTAGTTCGTATGCAGAGGCATCCAAAGTGCTCATCGATATCGCTCAGCGTGATGTGGATGGAATATTGCAACTATTCGATACTTCTCTGGAGGGGCTGAGTGAGGTTGAAGCCAAGCGGCGGTTAGGGAAAGCTGGGCTGAATGAGATCGCCCGTGAAAAACCGATCGCATGGTATATCCAACTGCTGAAAACGGTGACTAATCCTCTGTCGCTTTTACTCATTGTTCTGGCGACGATTTCACTGTTTACTGGGAGTCCAGTCGCTGCCCTGATCATTTTTACGATGGTTATTTTTGGTGGGTTGCTGCGCTTTTCGCAAGAATTTCAGTCGAACAAAGCCGCCGAAAAGTTGCGGGCAATGGTGAGCGCAACGGCAACGGTGAGTCGCTTGGATGCCAATAAAGATGCTGCACCGAAAAAAGAAAAGGGAATCACAGCCGGAAAAGAAATTGCGGTAAAGTTGCTGGTGCCTGGTGATGTCATCTTTCTTTCAGCCGGAGATATGATTCCAGCCGATGTCAGGCTGATTGCTACAAAGGATTTATTCCTCAGTCAGTCAACCCTCACTGGGGAGTCTCTACCCGCTGAAAAACACGCAGAACTCCCCGATGATAAGGAGAAAAACCCATTGGAGCTAGTTAATCTCTGTTTCATGGGCACTGCAGTCGTTAGTGGTTCTGGAACTGCCGTTGTCGCAGAAACTGGTAGTCATACTTATCTAGCATCATTGGCTAAAACCGTCAGCGGACGCAAAGCACGAACAAGCTTTGATAAAGGTGTCAATGGCGTAACGATGCTGCTGTTGCGCTTTATGCTGATCATGGCTCCACTTGTCTTTTTGATCAATGGATTGCTTAAAGGTAATTGGGTGGAGGCATTCACATTCGGTTTATCTGTTGCTGTGGGATTAGCTCCAGAAATGTTGCCTGTGATTGTCACGGCAAATTTGGCGAAGGGGGCGATCGCTATGTCTGACAAAAAGGTGATTGTCAAAAACATTGATGCGATTCAAGACTTTGGCTCCATGAATATTCTATGTACTGACAAAACAGGCACCTTAACCCAAGATAAAATCGTCTTGCAAATGCACTTAGATCCCTATGGTCAAGAAAGCACCGATGTACTAAAGTATGCTTATCTCAATAGCTTTTACCAAACTGGCTTAAAAAATTTGCTAGATGTCGCCGTCCTCGATCGCCATCTAGAACTTAAAGCTTTAGACATTGAAACAAACTACCAGAAATTTGATGAAATTCCGTTTGACTTTGTGCGTCGTCGCATGTCTGTTGTCGTTGAAGAAATGGGAAAACAGCATGTGCTGATTTGCAAAGGTGCCGTTGAAGAAGTCCTAAAAGTCTGTACCCAAGTCAAAGTCAATGACAAGGTTTTACCAATGGATGAGTCAGTCCATACCAAGGTTGCTGACTTACAACAAAAACTAAATTCAGAGGGGTTACGGGTAATCGCGGTGGCATACAAAGTAATGCCATCGGATCGATCGCACTACGCCATTACTGATGAAAGTGATTTGGTTCTGTTGGGTAACATTGCCTTTCTCGATCCACCCAAAGATTCTGCTGCCCAAGCGATTAAAGCCCTCAAGGGACATGGAGTTGATGTCAAAATCATCACTGGAGACAATGAGATCATTACTCGTAAAATTTGCTCCGATGTGGGGATGCCAGTTCAAAATGTCTTACTAGGTAGCGATATTGAATCCCTGTCCGATGATGAATTAGCCAAATTGGCTGTAACCACAACCATTTTTGCTAAATTCTCTCCAATCCAAAAAGCCAAAGTTATTCAAGTGCTGCGAAAAAAAGGCAACATTGTGGGATACATGGGAGATGGCATCAATGATGCGGCGGCTTTGCGGGAGGCAGATGTGGGCATTTCAGTTGACACGGCAGTCGATATTGCTAAAGAGTCGGCAGACATCATTTTGTTAGAAAAAAACTTGTTAGTCCTGGAATCTGGGGTAATCGAAGGTCGTAAGACGTTTGCCAACATCATCAAATATATCAGAATGGGCACTAGCTCTAACTTTGGCAATATGTTTAGCGTTTTGGGTGCGAGTGCGCTTCTGCCATTTTTACCGATGCAACCAGTGCAGATATTGATTAATAATCTCCTCTACGACTTTTCGCAAACGGGCATTCCTTTCGATCGTGTGGATCAAGAAGCCCTAATCAAGCCACCAAAGTGGAAAATTGCTAATATCCGGCGATTTATGCTCTTTATCGGTCCGATTAGCTCCATTTTTGACTATTCCACTTATGCCCTGATGTGGTTTGTCTTTGGGGCTACCTCTGTAGAGCATCAAGCTTTGTTCCAAACGGGTTGGTTTGTGGAAAGCCTGATGACTCAAACGCTGATTGTCCATGTCATTCGCACGGCGAAGGTGCCTTTTTTCCAGAGTCGGGCTTCTTTACCCATGCTGCTGATCACCGCTACGGTGATGGGAGTGGGCATTTATCTGCCCTTTTCGCCGATCGCCGCCAGTTTAGGGTTTGTTCCCTTACCAGCGGTTTATTTTCTCTGGTTGTTCTTGATCCTCACTTGCTATTGCGTCTTGACTCAATTTGTCAAAACTTGGTTCATCAAGAAGTATAGCTATACCTAATGATGCCGCGAAATACTTTTTTTAATCGCAAAGGGCGCAAAGGTTTGCGCAAAGGAACGCAGAGGGGAATTTTAAGGTTTTTGGAGGGTGTTTTAGGCTAGTAAGGCTGCTGCGTAGGCTGGTTCATGTTTTGGGTGAGTTAGTTGTAGGTTGGGTTGAGGAACGAAACCCAACATTGTATTTTACTATTGAATTGGTAGCAAAATAATCATGAGAGCAACCAATATGACTACCGAACAACTACTGGATAAATGGCAAGCTTTAGACTCAGACGAGCGAGAAAAAGTTTTGGCGTTTATTGACACACTTCATCGCCAAAAGCAGCCAAGAAAGTCTACCTCTAATTTGGGAAAAAACTTGAGAGAAATTCGTCAAGAAATCATTGATTCTGGGATGACTTTGTTGACGGCGGAAGAAGCGGATAGAGAGAAAGCAGAACGGCGTGGTGGGTAGGTCGAAGATCTGGGATGATCCGTACTTTTATTGATGCTGGTGTTTTAATTTATGCGGACATAAATTAGACAAATCGGATTAAAATCTGGGGAATACTGTTTACATACAAGGTTGCTTTGCTTTTAGATTACTTTCTAAAAGTACAAAGTTATTGCCCGTATCAGATTTATTGTCTTGTTGCACCTGGATTAAATATACTTGCGGTGTCTTGCGATCGCCTGAGTCAAACTGAATGGTTCCTGTCACTCCTTCCGCCAAGAAATCGTCATTCTGTAGCTGCTTGTGCAGCTCCTCACGTTTATTACTATTGTTTTGTAGTTTTTTCAACCCTGTAACCAGAACTTCGGTCGCATCATAAGCTAAAACAGTCCTCCAACTCACATGTCCTTCATTCCCAAGTTGCCAAAGTTGTTGAGCCTGCTTATCAAAGGATGGAGATAATGTGTAATGCCAGGGTGAGGATAGTACTAAGCAGTTAACATCTTCTCTACCCAACTGTAGAGTTTTGTACCTATACAGTGTAAGGCTACCAAACAAGTGCAGATGCCTTTTATTTGCTCGTGCTACCTCTTTATTTGCTCGTGCTACCTCCACAGCGTTTGCAATTCTGTCCACATAGGGATATAATACTAAGCCATTTACATTATTTTTGAGTGCTTGATTAATGACCTCTTTAGCTGAGAAGTTTTTGGCAGACAGATCGCAAGCTATGTCGGTAAACTTGCCACCTAGCTTTTTGATAGCTGTTTTGACACCCCCCTTGAAAGACTCATTTTCTATAAATAGGGATTCGCCACAAAAGGCAATATTGGCTTCGGGGACGTTCTTAATGATGTGACTAGCGAGAGCGGATGCTAGATATTTATTTTTAGGAACCGTAGAAAATATAAAGTCGCCACTGTCAGAGAGGCTATCAGCACTACTGGTGGGTGATATCATCACCAAACGTTTTTCGTGATATACCTTCATGGCTTTCATTGAAACATCACTAGCGTTGTGCCCCACTACAGCCAGAATAGTGGGATCATTGACAAACTGATTGGCAAGGTTGACGGCCATATCTGGGCTATTATTATCATTGCCGATTACTACTTCTAATAGTTGCCCCTTAATACGATCCGAACTTTGGTTCACCTCATTTTGCTTCTGAGATACCCCTCGTAAAATCTCTTGTGCCACATCCGGGTTTTTCCCAATAGGAACGCCCACAGCAATTTTGAGTAAATTGCCATTTTGACGGGCTATGGCATTGTTCAAGTAAATCCGCGTTTCTGGATCGTTAGGTTTTTCTCGGAGTGATGCTTGAAACTTTTTAATGGCTGTTTCATAATCTGTACCCGCGAATGCTTGCACTCCTGCTTTTTTATCGTCAGTTGTGACTGATGTTACTAAAGGCTTTTCCCCTGAACTAAACGAGGGTTGTGGGGGTGGCGGCGACGGAATGCATTGGTGTATTATGATGATTATCATGATTACTACCACCATCAAAATTACCCAGCGCATGTTGCCAAAGCGTCGCATGAGATTAGCAACGTGCCTCGATCTAGGCCCCCTTTCCAGCGTTCGTGGAGTCGGCGCTAATTGCCTTGCATTTTGGGTTGCCTCAGTCGGTAGCGCTTGAACAGGAGTATAGTTTGGGGCAGTAGCCGGTGGTACTTCAGCCTGATTTTCCGTTAGCCACATCAGCGGTGCAGCAGCTGGATTCTGACAAATCACAGGTAACCAGGATGCACAAGGATACTCACCTTCTATACCTTGTAGCCGTTCGCGGGCTGCCCTCACTGCCAAATAGAAGTGCTTGCCTTGAGCAAATTCTTGCAAAAAATAATTTAAAAAACTGTGGGCTACCTTGTCTGGTAGAATTTCCCGCATGGCAATTACTTGTGGGATATTCAAATTTTCAGATTGTTTCGCCAATTCCAGCCCATCGCAGCAGTTGAAAATTGCCAACTTCAAGCCATTGCGCACTGCTTTTCTCAAGGAAAACATTAACTCGTCAACTCCCAGACTTTCCCTGTCATTAATCAAAATCTGACCATTTTTACCATGACCTGCAAAAAACAAAATATCCCAGTTTTCTTCCCACAACCCATTGGTTAGTTCCTCCCGTGTGGGTTCTTTCAGATGTGTGACTGATGCTCCTGGTAACTGCTGAATTATTTTCAAGTCTGTGTTAACATCAATGTCATCACTTTTACCTAAGATGGCTAAAATTCTGACTTTACCGTTAAGGAAGATTAATTTTCTTTCACCCTGATAATTGTTAGAGGAACTTAGGGCAATCTCAGACTTTTTGTAATCTTCAAATAAATCCAATAAATGCCAGGGTAGCTTCCAGAGTTGCATATTCTGGGTTCGCAGGATAAAACGGACGGTGTCATCCCGTTTAACGTTTTTGAATAAGCACTCTCGCAAGTTATGAAATGAAGCTTCGCCTAGCCAGGAATTCAACCGTTTTGTTAGTTTTTCAGCAGCCTTGCTGCAATCGTTTAGGGAAACATTCGTAACCTGTGCATCGGGGATACTCAGGCGGGAAAGTCTCCCCTTCCTGAATTCATTATTAAAAGACTCACAACGATCGCAGAGTTCGAGAATGTCGGGAGCTGGGGGTAGGCGACTATCGCATTCTGTAAAAGGGTGCTGACCATCCTCACCAATTCTCAGTGTGACGTGGTACCCCTCGGAAAAATCGCCTTCCCTAAAATTAAAAACAACCAGCAGACCCACAGTTGTGTCCCTCACAGCATTGAGGATATTAAATCACAAAATTTTCTGTAATGCAAGCATTACCCAGACCTACCCTAACACTGAATTCCTCCCCAATTTCACCAGTAAATTGCAATTGAATCCAGTTATCTAGAGTTCTGGAGGTTGCTTCTAAAACCCTTTTTCCAGAGTCATCCAGCACCGCTAGTTGGATATTGACCGGCAGATAGGTCTGGTTGCCGCTAGGAAAAACCCGTAGATGGACACCAGTTTGTTCATTAGTCTCTGGTGTTAGAACAACGACTAGAGTCACCCCATGCCCTACCAACTCCATCCCCAGATCGATCGACTTAGCGCGTCCAACTACCGCTTTATTTTTTTCAGGATAAATCTCTCTGGAACTGCTAGATCTGGGCTTGTTGAACGCCAGTCTCATCTGGTTAGGACTCAACAGTTCATCAATCATTTGCCAACCTGGTTCACAGAAGTTTTGAAACCATTGACTTAAGTTCACTAACGTTTCTTTATGCCGAACAAATACTTCCTGCAATGGTACATCGGCGAGCACTTCAGTAGCATCATAGATATGGTCAATCAGAGTCTCAAGAGATTGTAACCGGGAAATCTGTATTTGTTCTGGTGGTTTGTCCAAAGCGACAGCGGTAGCGGGTAAAAATCCTAGAATTTCAACGTCAGTGAGAATATCGCTAAACTGTACCGCAACATAACCAATCAGATTTTCCTGTACATCCAGGGATAAATCAAAGGCTGTCTCGCCTGGTAAAAGTGGACGACACTCTAACTTACCAATGCCAGGTAAAACCAAATCAGCTACATCAATAACCTGCCCAACTAGATGCCAACTGTCACTTTGCTCAAGATTGCTGTCAATTTGCAGGTATTTCAGGTATCTGTGGACGGCATAGACAGCTAAGGTATTCAGGTAAACTCGTTTTCCTTGCTGAGGTGTCGCTTGTTGGGCAGCAAATTGTTCAGCTAGGCGATGGGCTTCTCTACCCAGAGGAACAATAAATCCATTTATTTTTGTGCTATTCATGATTCTCCATCAGGCTGATATCCAAAAATTTTTGCGACTTCTTGTAGATGCGAAAAAACTTCTTCTCTATGGTTTCTCCAGTATCCATAGAGGGTTTGGTCATTCACACCAAACTCTCTAGCAATAGCAGCTAATTTTTCTGGAGGTTGTTTTAAGAATAACCTTTGGATGAGTAACTGAACGTTGCATTCAGGATGATTTTGAGGATGGTAATTTCGTAGTAGTCTATTTGGATATTCCTCAATATATCTTTTCAGTTTTAGACCAAAGTGCTGTCTGTCTTGTTGCTGAAGTTCTTCAATGAGCCTTTCAATTCCACTTAACTTTGGTTCTAGCATTCGCTCCAGTTTGAGGAAAGCTTCTTTCTCTTTTAAGCGATGTTTGTTTTGCTCGTTGTACACATCTATAAAGGCGAATTTAAGGTGACTTTTAATCCATTTTACCAGATCCTCTATAAATGCATCGGGATGCGGATTGAATGTTTTAATTTTTCTGCCAACTTTCTCCAAGGTTCGATTTAAGGCATCAGCATAGTCGGGGTGGGTAGATTTTTTTAATCCTGGTAGACCTTGGCATAGTGTTAGAAACTGATTGAGAGCTTTTTTCCCCTGCCGACTATCGGCTGGATATTGGCAAATTTCCTCAAACAGTTGTCTTAGTTTTTCTTCCAGTTGTCTTAGTTCTTCATCCATTATCCTGCCATCCCTTGTTCACAGCCTCTTTACTACAAACCTCTATAATGTATATCGGGCAATTCCGACGAAGTTATGCACTTTTGGCTCTTAATCGGCTTTAGATACCTGGAAATAGGCTAGGACTAC
>CASBRB010000054.1 GCA_949127975.1 Oscillatoriales cyanobacterium PMM_0019
AAAATTACAACCAGTCTTGCTATGAAACCAATTCTTTTTCTTATAGAACTTTTTGGCGTTTTTTAGCTTTTTCTCCTCCTGATTAATCCAGTCTTCAATTGATTTTAGTTTACCTGTCAGGGTTTTAATGTGATTAATCCTACATGACTTGGCAGAATCTACTACCCCCTTAGCATGACTGATAACACCATTGGCATGACGCTTATTAATGCCATAAGTTTTTTGGACATAGCTGTTCCACTTTCCTTTATCAAACTCATCACCTGTTAATAGATGATTAACTGTCTCACAAGTCGCTTTGTGGAATATGGGGGCAAACGAATTCAGGAACATCTCAAAGGTGGTAAACCCTAGAGAGTTCATTTCGTCCATTGGCGTCGGTAATCCTTTACAGTATGTTATCGTACTCATATTACTACTATAACTGATTTTTATAGATTTGGCAACCAAATTACAGATTTGATTGTGGTAGATTTTACTTCCCTATTCGATCCCACTCCCGAAACGCACTGTACGGCCAGCAAGTTTAGCTGCATCACCGATGGAAATTATGCGTACCATTAAAATCTAGATATTACTACTCTAATTCTAGATTTTTCTAGAAATTATAGCAACTGCAAAAAACCCTCCATCAATTATTAATATTCAGCCTGCGGTAAATTGTCGCTAACGCATCGGCATCGCCAACATTACCGGGAAACAGCACTACAGGCAAATTCGGAAACTGGGGATGATTGGCTGGCGTGCGTACTATGGAACATCCCGCTAAAATCTGACCTAGTAGCCGCGCTGATGTCAATGCTAGCCCTGTACTCAAAACATCATTAGAGGTAATTCCCCCTTTACTGATGAGAAAACCGATATCTGTCGGTAAACCGCGCACGATATCCATCAACAAAGCTGAAACCGCTGCCCCAAACTGTAGTCGCGTCTTTCCATCCTTAAAAACTAATTCCTGGCGACTGGTATAAACCACAGGCGTTTTACCAGCAGCATGGGCATCACCAACCCTGGTGAGAGTTTGTTTTAGTAATGCCTCACGCTGCAAACCTTCTGTTTCCCCGCCTTGAGCGGAAGGGGGTTCATTCAACAAAGAAGCCACATTAACCTCAACGCCTACTATATTAGGCTCCTGAAGCAAGCGCTCCAACTGCTCAGTGCTTTTTTTCACATGGGAACCCACGATAACCGCACCTGGTTTACCATCCCTAACGTACTGGTACATATCCTCCGCTGCAAGCGGCTGAGGTCCCAGATTAGCAAGAGAGGTTAAAATACTGGCGGCACTGCGAAATAAGAAGCGTTTTCCCCGCGCCGCAGCAGACAGAATATCTGCGGCAAAAATATCTAAATCTGCCTGAGTTTCGCCATCGACGACTGCACACTTGTTGCCAGTAAGTTTTAGCAATCTTTCCAAACTTCCAGCGCGAATATCTGCTAGTAAAAATCGCTCTACAGCTTCAGCTTTAATCCGCCCTTTGGTTTTTTCTTCCACGTAATCAGGCAAGTAACTGTGGTGATAGCCAAAAACAGAATCACGGGCAAACTCAGTTTCATTCACTGGCGTTTCCACACCATTAACCATCAGGTAATGCACGCTGTCACGGGTGATACGCCCCCCCTCGAAAAAAGCTGGAACTAGGAAATGGGCATCAAAAGGACCGATTTCAGAAGCGATGATATCCGTTTCTACTGGGTAGTGTCCCCGCAGTGTGGAGTCGGAACGACTGACGACCAAAAAATCTTGGATGCCTTCAGTTGCTAGGGCAGTTTTCAAGTTGTGGCAGACTTCTCGCGTTACTTCTGTTGCTTGCTCTGGTGTCAGCGATCTAGTATTCGTTAGTACAAAGAAAATCGGTGATTCGTCAGACAAACCTAGGCGCAAGTTATCTACGTCCCACCGTGTCAATAACCGGCAACTGTGAACTGTTTGGGAACCTGTGGGATCGTCATCTAGTACAATAATTTTAGGTTTTGTGTTCATTTTTGTTCAAGCTGCTGGGATGAGCCAAGTTCTTCCAGAAAACGGTTGATTATAGGTATATCTTCGGATGCAATTTCCGAATTTATCTCATCATACATGAGGTAGGCTATTTTGTCGTCTCCCTGCTCAGACAGCCCCTCAGCCTCAATTAACCTATCTGCCAGTTTTCGACAACGAATTTCTTGCGCTGTCAAAGATTTTAACCCATCCGATCGCAGTAAGCGAGCAATTTTAGCTTTGTGCCACATAAAAAAGGGCGTCCCATTTTTTAATGGTGTTTCCTTGCAAAAGCCTTCTGAGAGCGCTTTTTCTGTAGGCTTGCCGTCAGTTTCTTTCAGCCCTAGTTCTTTAAGTTTTTTGCCCATCTCTACTGCTGATAAATTGAATTGCTTGCCTAATGTTGTCTGGTTTGCCCAAATATCTTTAAATTTATACTGCTTCTTTTTACTCATCCTTAGTTCCTAACGCTGATTTTGCAATTTTTTCATTTCTTTTTGTACGTCGATCGCCATCTGTAAAGCTTCATTGAGTAACCTTCCAGACTCATCACCTTTTTCACTAACTCGCACAGCTTCCAAAATAGTCAAGTTATTGGCAAATATTTCAGGATTATTCACAATGAAATCTTTATTCTCGCTCAATATCCTTTGAGTCTTTAATGCTCTCACCAAATCCCTTCTTGTCAAAACAAGAAGTTCTATGACTTTATTTCTGTCACTGATACTTGCTCCTTGGTTGCCAACTGCTTTTAACTGGTCGTTAATATCTACAGCTTTAATAACTGCATTATATTTATCAACTTCATCAATCAAAACGCCAGCCGATTTGGAAAAACTGTAGTATTTCCAAAAACGCCTCAATTCCCAAAACACAGGTAAAATCATTACTGCTGCCATAACCCCAAAAAATACCGGCGTTTCGGTAAGTTTACCATAAAAAGGTGTCCCATCTGGGCATTTACCCTTTAAACTGATCAGACAATCAAAGTAATAAGGATTGAAGTAATACAAAATGGGTAAGCTGATTAAGTAAGCTATTATAAAACTGGCTATAGCAAAAATTAATAATCTTAAACCTGGTAGCTTACTTATGAAAAATATCAACCCTTTTTTCGGTTTTTTTATCAAAGATGGCTTAAATATATTATCTATATTCAAACCAGTCAGTTGTTTCAATTCTCCCTGAGTAATTTCCAATCCCTGTAAATCTGCCCGCATAACTGTACTCCCTCTGATACCTGGTTGCTTCCCTATTACTGCCGGATTCCATTGAGGAACTCTGTCATTGCTTCAAGTTTTGAAGGCATTAGCACACAACGCCTTAGCAAATCTAAATCTAACTCTGGTAGAAATGTACTTCTGGAAATAGGCTCATATTCCTCCCCACTAAATCGGAAAAGAGAAAGTTGGTTATTTTCCCAAAACCAGACTTCAGTAATTTTAAACCTTTTATACCTTTCCAGCTTCTTAGAATCGCCGCTAGTAATCGCTACTTCAATAGCTAAGTCAGGATGTTCTTTCTTTTGCCCTATATAATAAGATTCATCAGGTTCAAATGATGCCCCCCTAGTCTCATTTTCACGAGTCGCACTACCTACAGGGATAAACTCCATCCGCTTCTCGAGAAAGTATAATCCTAGCAATAAAGCGATCGTACTTTTGATTGTTTCATGCCCTTCGCCAATAGTCATAAACTCCACACATCCATCCAGATAAGACAGCCGCAATCCTGGAACTTTCTCCATTAAAGCTTGAATTGCCTTAAATTCCTGCCAACTGTGACAGCCAGGCAGAACAAACCGCTGTTCTTGAACTGGTATAATTTTCTCGGCCGCTTGGGTGATCATTGGTGTCTAGAGCCTAGCATCCTACTATATAATA
>CASBRB010000055.1 GCA_949127975.1 Oscillatoriales cyanobacterium PMM_0019
CCTATTAGTTTAAGACGTGCTGCTGGGGTCAAGGATTTTTTCCCGTCCACTCCTGCCGTCTTTTTGCCTTGGTTATCCTGGGTTACTCTACGAACCGCTAATGCCTTTGCTGACCAGGAATTCATCAGAGTCTTTTGAAGTCTGCGAAGCTGTTTGATGTCGCCACGTTGAGAGGCTTTATAGATTCTCTTTTGGAGCTTAAACACTTTCCTTTCCAGCTTGCGCCAGTTAATCGAGTGCCATTCCACAATCGGCGGAGCCGTTGTATTAGACATATTAACCCTTACTTGAGACTCTATCTTCCAATTCACCGTGAAAAAGTCAGCATATCTACGGGGTTAACCGTAGCCTTGGCTTCTTTCTCAATCTTTTCCCAAGTTGGCATACGGTTAGCACCTACTCCAAGACCTCTTGGAGAGCCAAAGTGGGTTATTTCGTTCCGACAGACCATTCTATGTACTTTTAGGGTGATACTATCCACCGGGTTTCTGGGAGGTGCATATTGGACGAATAAACAACCGCCAATTCCCTAGCCTTGACCTTTTGGTCCCAGCTTATCAGCCTTATTTAGCTGGTTTGAAATAACGGTGGTTCAGTCGTATCTTCAAGCGTAATGCTTTACCCATTTGTACTTTTGCTCGATAAGTCCCAGATTAGGCTTCCAGAAACTTATTCTTTCATCCCTGCTTTACGGATTGATGTCTAGTCGCTACCGTAAGGGGTGTGCTTTCACCCCTGCACTTGGGGGATAGGGTTTACACCTACATGGTCAACCAGTTATCAAAGATGTTGCCATCTTGCTTTCCATCCCCCCATTTCTGGGTTTCGGAAAAACGAAACGCACTAAATTATATACATTATAGCACATTATTCCATTGGTTAGTTGCTACCCTTTGCTGTTACAGGAGCGAATTCTATTGATTTGTCGTTTCCAGTGGGCTAGTTTGTCGCCAAACTCGGTTTTTGTAATAAAACTTTACACTTCTTTATAAAAATTTACAGAAACCCGGTTTCTTCGAGTTATTGTTGCCAATTTTAATATTCGATCGGGCTTATGTCTAGAGTATATTTACTCAAATGTGAGTGATAAAGTTTTGCTTAAGCCGAGGTGCTAAAATGTTAGCGTACAAGTCATGGCTGAAAGAAAAATTATGAACGCACCAACCACTGTATACGAAAAAATTGGCGGACAGCAGGCTATAGAGCGGGTAGTAGATGATTTTTACAATCGCGTTTTGGCTGATGATACAGTTAATCAGTTTTTCGCCCATACCGATATGCAAAAGCAGCGTCGTCACCAGACTGCTTTCATATCATATGCTCTTGGCGGTTCAGATCGATACACAGGTCGTTCAATGGAAAAGGCACACGAAGGTTTGCATCTCCAGCCAGAACACTTTGATGCGATCGTGAAAAACCTCAGTGATGCACTGGCGGCAAATGGTGTATCGTCAGATGATATCAATACAGTCCTCGATCGCATTGCCACTTTGAAAGAAGCTGTTTTGTATAAGTAGTTGACATACTCCCCACCTAAATCTAAGATCTTGTTTATCGAATTGTGTCAGAGCTGTGCAAAATCGCCATTTGTAGCCCATTTTTTGGTAAAACAACTCATGCGCCCATAATAATCTTTGAGAAGAGAACCCAGATAGAAGGAGCAAAACCGCATGTTCACACAAGTCAAGTCCACCATTCGCCACATTGCCCCAGATAACCTTCAGGGAAGATCGTTACTCAAGGTGGTCTATGTCGTGCTAGAGCCACAATATCAGAGTACACTCTCAGCCGCCGTGCGATCGATCAACCAGAAGCATCCACAACTAGCTGTGGAAATTAGCGGCTATCTACTTGAAGAACTCCGCGATCCTGAAAATTATGAGGAGTTAAAGCGAGATGTTGCCAATGCCAATGTCTTCATCGCTTCTCTGATATTTATCGAAGACTTAGCAGACAAGGTCGTGGCAGCAGTGGAACCGCACCGAGCGAGCTTAGATGTCGCAGTCGTCTTCCCATCCATGCCGCAGCTAATGCGCCTGAATAAAATGGGCAGCTTTTCGATGGCTCAACTAGGTCAATCTAAAAGTGCTATAGCACAATTCATGCGTAAGCGCAAGGAACAATCCGGGTCTTCTTTCCAAGACGGAATGCTGAAGTTGTTGCAAACTCTGCCCAAGGTGCTGAAATACCTGCCCATTGACAAAGCGCAAGACGCCCGCAACTTCATGCTTAGTTTCCAATACTGGCTAGGCGGTTCCTCGGAAAACCTGGAAAACTTCCTGCTGATGCTGGCAGATAAGTATGTATTCAAAAAAAATGGTTCTCCGCCCCTACAATACCAAGAGCCGCGTACTTACCCAGATATGGGTATTTGGCATCCCTTGGCACCAAATATGTTTGAGGATGTCAAAGAATACTTTAACTGGTATAATACTCGCCAAGATATTTCCTTTGACCTGAAAGACCCCCTAGCCCCCTGTGTTGGTTTAGTGCTGCAACGCACCCACCTAGTTACTGGGGATGATGCTCACTATGTAGCAATAGTCCAAGAACTGGAAGCGCTAGGTGCTAGGGTGATTCCGGTATTTGCTGGTGGTTTGGACTTTTCTAAGCCAGTTGAGGCTTATTTCTACGATGCTGCTGCCAAAACACCGTCAGCAAGAGTAGACACAATAGTGTCTCTGACTGGGTTTGCCCTTGTAGGTGGTCCCGCACGGCAAGATCATCCTAAAGCAATTGAAACACTGAAGCGGTTGAATCGTCCCTACATGGTTGCCTTACCGTTGGTGTTCCAAACGACGGAAGAATGGGAGAATAGTGACTTGGGGTTACATCCCATTCAAGTAGCGTTGCAGATTGCCATTCCCGAACTAGATGGAGCGATCGAACCGATTATCCTGTCAGGGCGGGATGCTGCAACTGGAAAAGCGATCGCCCTCCAAGATCGCATCGAAGCTGTAGCTAATCGTGCCTTAAAATGGGCTAACCTGCGCCGCAAGCCAAAATTAGACAAAAAAGTTGCCATCACCGTTTTCAGCTTCCCCCCAGATAAAGGCAACGTGGGTACAGCCGCTTACCTAGATGTCTTTGGCTCCATCTATGAAGTGATGAAATCTCTCCAGCACAACGGCTACGATGTGCAGGGCTTGCCAGCATCAGCCTCCGAACTGATGCAACAAATCATCCACGACGCCCAAGCTCAGTACAGCAGCCCAGAACTAAATATTGCCTACCGGATGTCTGTACCAGAGTACGAAGAACTAACACCCTACTCCCAGCGGCTAGAAGAAAATTGGGGAACACCGCCCGGACATCTTAACAGTGATGGGCAAAATCTGCTGATTTACGGGAAACAGTTCGGTAATGTTTTCATCGGCGTACAGCCCACATTTGGCTATGAAGGCGATCCCATGCGGCTGCTATTCTCTCGCTCTGCCAGCCCTCACCACGGTTTTGCCGCCTACTACACCTATTTAGAACAAATCTGGAAAGCTGATGCGGTGTTGCATTTTGGTACTCATGGCTCACTAGAGTTTATGCCTGGTAAGCAGATGGGGATGTCTGGAGAATGTTACCCAGATAACCTCATTGGCATGATTCCCAATCTCTACTACTACGCGGCTAATAATCCTAGTGAAGCAACGATTGCCAAGCGCCGCAGCTATGCCGAAACTATCTCTTACTTAACTCCACCAGCAGAAAATGCTGGGTTGTATAAGGGATTGCAGGAACTCAGTGAGTTAATCGGTTCCTACCAAACTTTGAAGGATACTGGGCGCGGCGTCCCCATCGTTAACACCATCATGGATAAGTGTCGGTTGGTGAATCTGGATAAAGATATCGCCTTGCCAGAGACAGATGCCAAAGACTTAACAGCCGAAGAACGGGATACAGTAGTGGGCAAAGTTTATGCCAAGCTGATGGAGATAGAGGCGCGGCTGTTGCCTTGTGGGTTGCACGTCATAGGGAAGCCGCCGACAGCAACAGAAGCGATCGCTACCCTAGTTAATATAGCCAATCTCGATCGTTCCGAAGAAGAAATTATTAGTCTGCCTCGGATTATTGCCAATAGCATCGGGAGGGATATCGATCGAGTTTATCAAGGCAACGACAAAGGTATCTTAGAAGATGTCGAGCTATTGCAACACATCACCCAAACTTGCCGTACTGCTGTTGCTGCTCTAGTAAAAGCTCAAGCAGATGCAGATGGGCGCGTTTCCAAGGTTTCCAAGCTCAACTTCTTCAATATGGGTAAAAAAGAGCCTTGGATTGAAGCATTGCACCAAGCAGGTTATACCAAGGTTGACCCCGAACCGATTAAACCTTTGTTTGAGTATCTGGAATTTTGCCTAAAGCAAATCGTTGCCGATAACGAGCTAGGTGCTTTATTAAAGGGTTTAGAAGGTGAATATATTATACCTGGACCTGGTGGCGATCCGATTCGCAACCCGGATGTACTGCCCACTGGTAAGAATATTCACGCCCTCGATCCCCAATCTATACCCACGGAAGCAGCAGTAAAATCAGCGAAAATAGTAGTCGATCGACTATTAGCGCGTCAAAAAGCTGAAAATGAAGGGTTATGGCCCGAAACGATCGCTTGCGTTCTCTGGGGTACAGACAACATCAAAACTTATGGTGAATCCCTCGCCCAAGTAATGTGGATGGTGGGAGTAAAACCAGTACCTGATGCCTTGGGGCGGGTGAACAAGCTAGAATTAATTTCCCTCCAAGAATTAGGACGTCCCCGGATTGACGTGGTAATTAACTGTTCTGGAGTCTTTCGGGATTTATTCATCAACCAGATGAATTTACTCGATCGAGCTGTGAAAATGGCAGCAGAGGCGGATGAACCATTAGAGATGAACTTTATCCGCAAACACGCCTTACAGCAGGCTACTGAACTAGGAATCAACGTGCGGCAAGCAGCTACTCGCGTCTTCTCTAATGCTTCCGGCTCCTATGCTTCCAACGTCAATTTGGCAGTAGAAAATAGTACCTGGGAAAGCGAATCTGAGTTACAAGATATGTACCTGACTCGCAAATCTTTTGCTTTCTCATCTGATAGCCCAGGCACGATGGAGCAAGACAAGAAGATTTTTGAAGCGGCACTAAAAACCGTTGATGTCACCTTCCAAAATCTGGATTCTGCCGAAATAAGCCTTACCGATGTTAGCCATTACTTCGACTCAGATCCCACCAAAGTTGTAGCTAGTATCCGTGGTGATGGCAAAAAGCCTGCTTCATTCATAGCTGATACTACGACAGCAAATGCTCAAGTTCGCACTCTCTCAGAAACCGTGCGCCTAGATTCTCGTACCAAGCTGTTAAATCCCAAGTGGTACGAGGGGATGCTGAAACACGGCTATGAAGGCGTGCGGGAAATCTCCAAGCGGTTGGTAAATACAATGGGTTGGAGTGCCACGGCTGGTGCAGTAGATAACTGGATTTACGAGGATACCAACGCCACGTTTATCCAGGATGAAGCGATGCGGCAGCGGATGATGGATTTGAATCCGCACTCGTTCCGCAAGGTTGTAGCGACGTTGCTAGAAGTTAATGGGCGCGGTTATTGGCAGACAAGCGAGAGCAATTTACAAATGCTGCGCGACTTGTACCAAGAGGTAGAAGACCGGATTGAAGGAATAGAATAGGATTGGTAGACAGTTGAGCGTTAACAGTCAACCCTCAACTGTTCACATCGCGTCTCGCCTTAGGTTGGTAGCCCTAATTCCTACAGCACTGTAGCACTGCCTCGATATATAGCGGGTTCGTAGGGGCAAACCCCCCGTGGTTGCCCCAATATATAGCGGGTTCGTAGGGGCAAACCCCCCGTGGTTGCCCCGATATATAGCGGGTTCTTAGGGGCAAACCCCCCGTGGTTGCCCCAATATATAGTAGTTGTAGGTTGGGTAGAGGCACGAAACCCAACATAAACCCACAGGGGTGATGTTGGGTTTCGTTCCTCTACAAATATAGCAACCGCCTTGGCGGTTGCTATAAATCTTCACCCCATCGGGTAAAATCAAAATGATGAATACTATAACCTTCAATCTCAATCCAATTATTAATCTGACAGATGAGCAGTTTTATCACTTGTGTCAGGTAAACCGCGATCTCAGGTTTGAACGGACTGCCACAGGAGAATTAATTATTATGGCACCCACCGGAGGAGAAACCGGAAACTGTAACGCTGGCATAACTGCTCAACTCTGGATCTGGAATGAGCAAAATAAACTGGGTAAAGTTTTCGATTCCTCAACAGGTTTTAAATTACCCTCTGGAGTCGATAGCTCTCCTGATGCCGCTTGGGTAAAAAAGGAACGTTGGGATGCCCTAACTACTGAACAAAAAGAAATATTTTTACCTCTTTCTCCTGATTTTGTAGTTGAGTTACTTTCTCCTAGTGATAGTTTGAAGGTAGTTCAGGAGAAGATGAAGGAGTACCGAGACAATGGCACTCTTTTGGGTTGGTTAATTAACCGCAAATCTAGGCAAGTAGAAATTTATCGGCCCGATCGGGAAGTGGAAGTGCTGCAAAATCCTGTTACCCTATCAGGTGAAGCAGTTCTCCCTGGCTTTGTGCTAAATCTTCAAACTATCTGGTAACACTCATTTTTAGATGAGGAAGGTTCTATTTTGCTACCCGATTACTCTGCTGTACAGGAATCTCAATCAAAAACTCAGTGCCTTTGCCCAGTTCAGAAAAGCACTTCAACCTACCACCATGCTTGTCTACAATAATTTGATAGCTAATCAATAATCCCAAGCCAGTACCCTTACCCACTGGCTTGGTAGTGAAAAAGGGGTCAAATACCCGTTGCTTTACTTCTTCTGCCATCCCCGATCCGTTGTCAGCTATACCGATGGTTACCCAGTGCGGATGAGCAACTTCTGTGTGAATGGTAATCCGGTTAGGATTGTCGTGAATTTCTTGGGCAGAGCGAGTTTTGTTGTAATTATCGAAGGCGTCGATCGCATTACTGATAATATTCATAAATACTTGGTTCAACTGTCCAGCATAACACTCCACTTTTGGCAAGGTTCCATAATTTTTTACAACTACAATCTCTGGACGATCGGGTTTTGCTTTTAGTTGATTCTGCAAAATTAGCAGCGTGCTATCAATGCCCTGATGAATATCAACCTCTTTCATATCAGCTTCGTCCTTACGAGAGAAGTTCCGCAAGGATAAAACTATCTGACGGATGCGTTCGGTGCCGACTTTCATCGATTCCAGAGTTTTCGGCAGATCCGCCATCACAAACTCCAGGTCGATTTCTTCACTTTCTTCTTGGATTTTGGATTTTGGATAACCATGTTCGTAAAGGCGGATAATTGACAATAAATTTTGGGTATATTTTTTTACATATTCAAGGTTGCCGTGGATAAAGCTAACTGGATTATTAATTTCATGGGCGACACCAGCTATCATTTGTCCCAGACTGGACATCTTTTCAGTTTGAATTAGTTGAGCTTGAGTTTGTTGTAGTTCTTTTAAAGCTCGAGCCAGTTGTTGAGCTTGGATGTGGGTTTGCTCGTGTAACTGCATTTGCTTAAAGGCGATGAAGATTGCAATTACCAAGATTACTCCTAAAAAAGATGCTAATAGATTTAGCGATATTAATTTATCTTCTAAATTATCACGAGGTATTACCACCGCTACAGACCACTGGGCTTGACGCAAGGGTAAGTAAGCAACATAAACCGATTTACCCTCAATTTTCACCAGTTCGATTCCTTGTTCCCGCTGCACCATTGCTTGAGAAATTTTTGCTAAATCCGCATCGGCTACCCTTAATAAACTAGAGTGTTTTTCTATTAATTGGGAGTCGGGATGGGCTATAGCATTGCCTTTTGAGTCTAGAGCAAATGCGTAACTCCCCTCTCCAATTTTTGTCTGTGATATAATATATGATAGGTGTTTGATAGCAAGAGACCCAGAGAATACTCCTATCGGTTTCGGGTGCTGGTAAGGATCGATCGGAAGATCGAAGAAAGCTAGGTTGCGAGTGCGTTTTTTGGCTTCTTCTTTTGTAAGTTTATTCAAGTATAAAGGAGGAACAGACCAAATGGGCACTGCGATATGAGACTCCCAGATATGATTAGTACGTCCAAGTACTGGATCGTCAACATTAGCAACTCCCGCCAAGGCTCGTTTGAAATACAAGCGATCGCTAATATTAAAACCTTTAGCAAACCCGACCCTAGTGTTGTAGTAAGATCCGTTCGGCTTTGCTAATAAAAACTGAAAAAAATCTGGCAGTCGCTCCCGTTCCAATTGTAAGGAAGGTTCAGCAACAGACCAATCCATAGAACGAACCTCTGAGCTATTCGCTATGACTTGTATCCGATCGAGCAGAGTTGATAACCATGCATCAATCTCATCCCCTGATTTGTGGACTTGCATCATAGCATTTGCTTTCAAGCTCTCAAGGAGCAAACCGCGAACTATCCCGTAGCTGATTAGCGCCGTTCCACCTAAAGCCAGGATTGCAGCAGCCAGTACTAGAGTTGAAATTGGCTTTTGGTGTTGAGTTGGAGTATCCCTATTTCTCCTAAAAGGAGAAATGGATTGCCAAACTTTGAATATTTTTTTTGGGTCGGGGATCAAAGTATGTTTCAGCATACTAGTTAGGCTCAATTTTAGCCAAATTTTTAATTGAACAGCCGCAACTTACACCCTATTTTTTAAAATGCATCTAATCTATTGTAGCAATTCCTCTAGCTGATGCTGGTTCCAAAGAAATTGGCAAAGTCCTGGTGTATCAACCAGTAGGTCCCTGGCTCTCCTAGGTACGCTACCGCTGTCCACCAGAGAGAGTAATGCCGCGATCTCCTACTATTGTTTCATACTATTGGGGGAAATTGAGAATTTCTTCCATTATCAAGAAAGGCTAATTTAAAAGATGCTAAAATGGATTTAGCTGTTTCAGTCCCGTAGACCGGGATTTAAGGTTTGCGACCTCGATCGCCACATCGGCTAGTGGTTTGGCGGAAAGTTTCAGTCCCGTAGACCGGGATTTAAGGTTTGCGACTTTTCGCGAAAGGTAGCTTTTTTCTGTGCAAATAAAATTGAAAAGTATTGAATTTTCAAGGTTCTAGCAGGTTTTGGCGAACCTCCCGGGTTTTTCGACCTCGCTTCGGTTTGCCAAAACCTGCTTGCTCTCCATCATAGAATAAGTCGTAGATGATGAGGTAAAATAAAGTAGTCACAAGAAAATATGAGGGAAAGAAAGTTTAACGAAGAATCAGGGGTTTGTAGGGAATGTTTTCCTGGAGGTGTCGGCTCAGGAGTCTTGCTTGTAGCTCGATCGCCCGTCGATAAGTACAGCGATAGTCAAACACGGGGTGCACCAAAACTGCACAAGAGCCGATTAATCTCAATAAGTATCAAACACAAGAGGACAAAATGGTTCAACAAATGAAAAGAGAGTGTGATACGGGAACAAAGAACGAGGGTTCGGTCCGGCTTACTGGTTGGGTTGAAGATCAACAAACTGCACAGGCTATTGTTGAGCCGATCAAACAGATTCCTGGTGTTCACGAAATTACCTTGACCGATTATGCCGATTCGCGATCGTGCCAGAGGAGCGTCAATGTCTGACCACACCCTACAGGATTGGAACCCGCAGGACCCAGTGGTGTTGGCCGATCAGCGTCACGCCTACGACGAGCTGCGCCAGAGGTGCCCCGTTGCGCACAGCGATGCGATGCACTGGTCGCTCTTCCGGCACGCGGATGTTGTGGCAGTGCTGGATGACCCGGACACCTTCATCAACGCCTCGCGGCATCATGCCATCCCGAATGCCATGAACGGAGCCCAGCACGCGAAACACCGCGAGATCCTAGCGGGCTACTTCTCAGACTCCGAGATGGCATCGATCGAGCCCATGTGCCGGGAGATCGCCACGAACGCAATGCAGGCGATCGAGATGCCGGGTACGGCTGACGCGGTGGCGGACATTGCCGAGCCGATCGCGTTCCGAACGATGTGCTCGTTTCTCGGCTGGCCGCAGACGACGTGGGAACGCATCCGCGACTGGAGCCACGCCAATCAGGCGGCGACGTTCCACCGGGATCGGGAGGCCGCTCGATCGAGCGCGGAGGAGTACGCGGCGATCGTGACCGAGGCGCTCGAGGATCACCGTCGTCAGGACATCCGGGACGATGTCACCGGCAAGCTCATGATGACCGAGGTAAACGGTCACCGCTGGAGTGACGAGGACATCATCGCCACGCTGCGGAACTGGATAGCAGGGCACGGCACTGTGGCTGCAGCAATTGGCATTGTCATTGCGCATCTAGCGGAGGACCAGAACCTTCAGCGCCGTCTGCGCGAGCAGCCGCAGCTAATTCCAGCCGCCATCGATGAGCTTCCACGAGTGGACAGTCCATTAGTTGCCAACACCCGGACAACAACGCGGGAAGCCACGATCAACGGCCGGACGATTCCCGAGGGCGAGCAGATCTCGCTCATGTGGATCGCCGCTAACCGGGACCCGCTCGCGTTCGACGCCCCAGACGAGATCCGGCTTGACCGCGATCAGCGGGCCAATCTGCTCTACGGCGCGGGCATCCACTACTGTCTGGGAGCACCGCTCGCTCGACTGGAGTTGCGCGTGACCGTCGAAATGCTGCTCGCCCACACCGCCGATCTCTTGCTTGCCACGCGCGTGCCCCTGGAGCGCGAAACCTACCCCGGAAACGGGTTTGTCGCTGTACCAGTGCGTATTTGCTAAAGCCTGTTAGGAAGATCCAAAAAATAAAATGAAAGCGCCTTTGTTGTTGATCTGTCGGCGCAGTAGGTTGTTCGTGGTAATAAGGCGCTTTCATTTTAGGCGTTGCTGAAAGTGTAATGATTTAAGCCGGAAGAGAAACTATCTAATACCTCGACTGTTGTGCAATGGATGTCGGGTAACATGGGGGTGTCGCCACCCCCATGTCCCCTAAGAACGGCTCGTGACTATCAGGAGTCAAGCTTTCGACTTGACGGCGTATATCGTGATAAGTAGACATAATATAACTCAAACTCTCAATTGCTCCAAGACTAACATTTGCAGCCCTGGTAAAGACGGCAACCGAGTATCATTTGTCAAGAAGAACTCAGCGTCCTCACTGATAGACGTGGCTAGTTGGATAGCATCGAGGGGACGTAAATTGTGGACAGCCCTTAGTTGTGCAGCAGCTTCTGCAATACCTGGAGAAACTTCAATTGTTGTCAACCCTTCCGAATTGAACAGGATGTCACGATATTCTTCAACCAGTGTTGTGTCTCCACGTCGCAGGGGTTGGACTAGCACCTCTAGCACAGTTATTGTAGATGTCACAACCATAAACTCACCGCGATTCAACGCTCTAAAGAAAAGCCGAATCATCTCTAGATACATTGGATTTCGCTCAATAAAGTAAATCAGTGGTGCAGTATCTAATCCGATAACTTTCCCTTGTAGCTGGGTTATCCATTCCATGCGCCTCGTTCCTGATTGACATACTCTTGAGCATCAATACCATTCCAAATTTCTTTTCCTAACCCTTCCAACTCCAGAATGCTGCGCTTTGGTTTAGACGTAACCCGACGACGAACGCTCGCTGCTAAATCTTCTAACAGTTTCAGTTGTTCATCAGGAGTCAAGCTTTCTACTTGACGGCGTATATCGTGATAAGTAGACACAGACTCTCTCCTATAATTATCCTACTTTAATGTTAGTCCTTTTCCGTTGTAAGATTATGTATTGTCAACTTTCTCCCCAAATAGTTTAAGTTTTAGTTCTGCTGCCGAAACTCCTAGATCGCGACCAGCTAGGTAATCCTGCCAAGCCGCCTCGCTTTCCGCTATCTCCTCAGGGGGTATAATTTCATCAACGGAGCCTTCAACTTCCACAGGATGCGTAACCCGACGACGAACGATCGCTGCTAAATCTTCTAACAGTTTCAGTTGTTCATCAGCAGTCAGGCTTTCAACTTGACGGCGTATATCGTGATAAGTAGACACAGATGCTCTCCTATAATTATCATAATTTAATATTAAATTTTGTATCGAACCCCTTGTCTACCATGAAAATTGACACTGACGGAAAAATCGCCATTCCCCCAGAGGTTCAAGAACGGCTGGGGCTTCGACCTGGAACAGAAATTCAGCTTGAAGTGATGGGGGATACCTTGCAAATCCGTAAGCCTAGAAGTCCTAACCAAGGAGCACAACTCATTGCTGCTATCCGAGGCAAATCAACTAGCCGCCTGACAACGAACGACATCATGACTGAGATTCTGGTAGATAGCAATATCATCGTTCAAAAATGCGATCGGCCCAACGGCAGAACGAACAACGAAATAGCCCAAATCTACTAAAATCAAGAAATAAAGAGGATAAATTATATGCAACCTATCACATTATACTCCTACATTGGCTCGGATGGGATCTTAAAACTACAGCTTCCCGACGAACTCAAAAATCATAATGTTACCGTCATCGTTCATCCTAAACAACCAGAATGGCTCTCTGTTCTTCATACAACGGCAGGCAAAATACCAGATTTAGAGCGACCTTCTCTGGGAGACTATGAGGTGCGCGAATCGCTATGATCTATCTCCTCGATACCAATGCTTGTATCCATCACTTGAAGTTTGCGGATTCTCCCATTACCCGTAAGTTAACGAAGCAGGTTTCTAGTCTAAGTCAGGGTTGACACTCCCCGGTCTTTAGACACGGGGATTCTTGGTTCGCGGAGCGAACTTGCTCTTGCAGGATTTCTCCTACAAAAGTAGAGGTTCCCTCTCCCCAATCGTTCGGGTCGTTGACCCAAGTTCCCCTATGCCCTACGGTACTTAATCCACGTTTTAAGATGTTGATGGCAGCATTAAAATCTCGGTCTAACTCACAACCGCAAGCACATTTATGAGTGCGGGTACTTAGAGATTTTTTGACAATACTTCCACAATTAGAACATGACTGGGACGTATAATGAGGCGGAACAGCAATTGTTATCTTGCCCATTTTTGCTCCGAAACGTTCTAACCATTGTCGGAATTGATACCAACCAGCATCATTAATCGACTTGGCGAGACAGTGATTCAAAACTAAGTTTCGTACCTTCAAGTCTTCGTAGGCGACCAAATCGTTAGATTGGATTACGCAACGCGCCACTCTCTTAGCGTGTTCTTCACGTTGCCTACTTATTTTGAGGTGCTGTCTTGCTACTCGATTTCTAGCTTTGTGATAATTGCTAGACTGATAAAGCTTGCTCTGCTTCCTTTCCTTGCTGTATTTTCGGGAAAGGCGACGTTGCAGCTTCTTTAACCTTTTCTCCCGCAACACGCATAAAATCTAGGATTTGGCTCTGTATTACCATTGGAGTCAGTATAAAACTCCTTAAGTCCCACGTCTAAACCAATCGCCTGCTTGCTTGGTTCTATCTCAATTTTCACATCTACTGCTACAAAAAATTGGCAGTAGTATCCAACGCGCTCCGCGCATGCTACGCAAACAGCACGACGTACTAACCTGACTCGCTTTATTTGGTCGAGTTGATAGTAGTTTAGGTCATAAGTACCGATTAGCTTGAGTCTACCAATACCTTTTTTGTCGGTAAATGTTATTGCCTTGCGGTTCTCTGATAACTTCCACCCTGTAGTTTTATATTCTACCGAGCGTGAGTGCTTGGCAAACTTTGGGTATCCTTTCTTGCCAGGATTTTCCTTCTTACAGTTATCGTAGAACCGACTAACGGATGACCATGCTCTATCAGCAGCAGCTTGACGAGCCATAGAATTAAGTTCACCTGCAAACTTAAATTCTTTGGCTAATACCTTGCAGTATGCTTGCAGATCGTACTTGTTTATGCCACGATTATCCATCCATTGCCTTATGCACTTGTTCCTAATGAACTGCGCAGTCCTTATCGCTTCCTCAATGGCAGCGACTTGGGGCTGACGTGCTTTGACTTTGAACTCTAAAATCGTGTTTGGCATATTATTACTCTAACACAAACAGCGTAAATATGTCAAGATTATCAGATAAATCTGACTCTGAATAAATTCAGACGTGTCACATTTCATCCCCCGGTTAAAACATGGGGGCTTTCATGCTCCCGCGTTTATTACGGTAAACAAAATCAGCTCTCCGTCAGTCATCTTTCCTTAAGACCGAATTTACCCCAACCTGCTCTATGAAACCGACTTACTGGATAATTGCTGGTACTGTTGCGCTGTCGCTGCTTGGTGGTGTCACCCTTGCCACTGGAAAACGTGCCGATATTCCACAGCCACCAGCGGGCAACCCGACGATCAAGGCAACTGTCTCAGACTCAAAGCCAGCAGATACCTCCCTCAGCCCATCAAGATTACCAGCAGCAACAACACTACGTCAACCCGATGGTGTAGTTCAAAAAAAATCTGTTGATAATGCGCCACGCTACCGACTGAAGTTAACCGATGAAGTGCCACCAGACAGTGATTTCGCTCGATTTCGCTCTCGCTTACTTCAGGCGGTGCAATCGCGAGATGCCAATTTTATCCGCCAAATTGCTGCGCCTGATATAAAATTAAGTTTTGGCGGTTCCTTGAAACTGGATGATGTCGGCATTGATAATCCCAAAGCGACTATCTGGGTAGGCTTAGAAAAAGCTATGGGCACTGGTTGTGCTAAGTCTAGTCAGCTAACTGACACCTGGATTTGTCCTCAAGTATTTGAAACATGGCCTAGCAATCTAGATGCTTTTACCTACGTGGCAATTATCGGCGAAAATGTTAATGTTCGTGCATCAGCTAATACTAATAGTCGAGTTCTAGGATTGCTGTCTAATGAGGCGGTTAAAATAGACCAAAAAACGCAACAGCGAGAAAAACGTTTCGATTTGAATAATCTCCAAGGATGGACACCTATAATTATGCCCAATGGAGATCGAGGTTATGTTGCTAATCGCTACGTTTATTCTCAAATTGGGTATCGTGCCTTTTTTAAAAAGTTTAGCGGAAAGTGGAAAATGACAGTTTTGGTTACTGGGGATTAATCTACCTGTTTTTCTATAGCGACCCTAAATGAGTTATGCAAATGCCCTCACCCCCAACCCCTCTCCCTGTGGGAGAGGGGAGTAAAAAGAATTGTACAAGTGATTTAGGGTCGCTATATAAGCTCTACATATAGCGGTTCGTAGGGGCAATCCCCAAGTTGGTTGCCCCTACATATGCCCAGTCTGCGTAAGTCCTGTCGCTGTCATATTTACCTTAAGGAATCCGGGAGCCTGGTAGCCCCGTATTTTCAAATCGGGGCGATCCATGCGACTCGCCTGATTCATGACTGCGTCAGAATTATTAAATTTTGTATCAAACCCCTTGCCTACATCCTAGGATTTTAGTATATTAATCCTATAAGCGTGCGGAACGCACTCAAAAATTAACTCCATAACCAAACTCTTAGAGCTGAAAATGCTGAAGGGTTGGCGTGAATATTGTCGATTCTGATCTGAATCGACGGCTGTTATCAGGATGGTCTTTTCGCGGAATGTTTTTTCGCATTCTCCGGACGAGTCGTTCCGGTGGGCGGTGAAAGGACATTATCATCAATAAACTGCGAGCGAGTAAGCGAGTCTGAAAGCAGGTGGCTGATTCCCCCTTAGAGCAGTTCGCCCCGTAGCTCTTGAAAGTCCAGCCACCCAATCCATTCCCCTCCCAGGAGGGGTTAGGGGTGGGTGGTTTAGGGCGAAAAGCTGAACCCAACTCCTGGCCTGAATCCCCGTCAATTTATTGCGGGGAGAGGCTCAATACCGGCTACAAAGCGGCGTACAACCTGGAGCATTGTCTGATTATTGTTCTTTCCTTCAAAGGAAACTACAGTGGGAGTATCTTGTAGTAACGCTCCCTGCGGGGATAACTGGGTAAATGAGCCATGCCATTCCCCTAGATTTTGCAGCAAACAGTCCCATTGCGATCGCATAAATAGTCCTAGTTTTCAGAGGTGGCGGCGAATTTTACCTGGATTGCCAGCACAATGTTACAGGTGCCAGCCAAAAACTGTTAAGATTAAATAAAAAAAGCCCTCTTTTATCTGTAATTCTATCTGCGAGTCAAGAGTACATGACGTCTCAAGTTGCCGTCGAAAAGAAAAAACTGGAACAGCCGCCTCTAAAAATTCATTATCTAGGCGATCGCGTCCTGCGCCAACCTGCTAAGCGCATTAACCATGTAGACAATGAAGTCCGACAGCTGGTTCGGGAGATGCTGCAAACCATGTATAGTGCTGATGGCATTGGTTTGGCAGCCCCTCAGGTGGCGGTGAACAAACAACTGATCGTTATAGACTGCGAACCAGAGAACCCAGCGGCCCCTCCCTTTGTCTTGATTAATGCAGTCATCAAGAGCTTTAGTCGCGATGTCTGCACCGATAAAGAAGGTTGCCTGAGCATTCCGGGTGTCTATATGGAAGTTGTTAGACCCGAATTAATTGAAGTGGCTTACAAAGACGAGCAGGGGCGTCCGCGCACCTTAAAAGCTACTGGGCTCCTCTCCCGTGCCATTCAGCACGAAATGGATCACCTTAATGGTGTGTTGTTCGTTGATCGTGTGGAAAATAGTTTAGCTTTGACTGAGGAGCTAAGAAAGCAAGGCTTCTCACCTCAAGCTGTCAATCCCATCCCTTAAGGAATAGCTCCAGAATGGTAGGAACTCCAAAAAGTAGCTTGTTTTTGCTTGGTTCTTGCGTAGCGGCAATTGCCTCTGTAGGTTCTATCTTTGAACTCGCTTCTGGAGAACCTGAGTTAGGTAGAGTAGTTACGGGGATCATATTGGCAGCCTGTATCCCGTTGACTGGATTTTTCTTTTATGCAGCAGTTCGTAGTGCTAACAGCAACCAATGATGTTTGACAAATGACTAGCAATGCATTGCTGCGGCTGCTGTCTAGTAGTGGTACAGTTGGGCTAAATACTCCTGCCTATGAGCTGCCTGGGAATCGAGAGGTGGTGATAGGACGCGAGCCCAGCTGTCAAATTGTCTTGAATAACAGTTATGGCACTGTTTCCCGCCGTCATGCGGTGTTTCGTCTGATTTCAGAACTGCCTGCTCCGGGAATGCCACCTACTTGGGAAATTTGTGACCTAAATAGTGCTAATGGTACTTATGTCAATGGGCAACGCCTACAGGGATGCCAAAAGTTACAGGTAGGTTCGCGCATTATCTTAGGCGATAATGGTCCTGAGTTTATCTTTGAGTATCCATCTCCAAACCAAGCGCTTGCCCCACCCCAAGTACTGACTCCTGTTGCTGCCCCATCCTCCCCCCAACCGGATGCTCTGACACTTACCCAGTTATTTCCTATTTTTTCCACTGGACGAGATTTAACCCGGAAAGCTTTTCTGATCCCAGGCATCATCACAGTAATTTTTGTGGTGCTAATGTTTGCTACGGTAGGTCCAGAGAAAAGCAACTTCATCGCTTTCAGTTTGCTCTTGGCAATTTATCTGGCAGGAGGAGCTTTTTATTTTGTCTACCAGTTGTGTGGCAAGCACAAGCCTTGGTGGTTGCTATTCGCCTCCGCTATCACTACCGCCCTGATTCTGAAGAGCCCTATTTTTTACCTAGTAGAAGTATTTTTTAATGACATTCTGCCTGGTGGGGGTTCGATGTGTGGGAAGCCCGGATATGGGCTTCCCCTAGGGCTAGTCCAATGTTTGTTTGGTGCTGGGTTGCCAGAGGAGTTGCTGAAGGCATTGCCGGTGTTGGGAGCGTATCTCATCGGGCGTCTCATCCACTCCCCTTGGCGAGAAAACATCGGCGTCTGGGAACCCTTGGATGGGATTTTACTGGGAGCGGCTTCATCAGTTGGCTTTACCCTGGTAGAAACGCTGCTACTTTATGTTCCTAGGATTATTGAGACTAGCGGTTCCAACGGCCTTTTAGTAGGATTGCAACTGCTGATTCCGCGAATTTTAGGCGGAAGTGGCAGGACACATGGCATACAGCGGCTATCTGGGCTATTTCATTGGGCTGAGTGTGCTGAAGCCTAAACAAGGCTGGACAATTTTGGGGGTGGGGTACTTGACTGCGGCGACACTTCATGCTATGTGGGACGCTACAGCAACAAGTTTTGGTGCATTGGCATTGGTATTGGTAGGGGTGCTGTCTTATGCGTTTTTGGCGGCGGCAATTCTGAAGGCAAGGGCATTGTCCCCGACACGCCAACAAAACTTTGCCACCCGCTTTTTTTAACTAAAACAGGACTTACGCAGACTGGGCAACCCACCCCTAGTGGGGTGGGTTTGCCCCTACAAACCGCTATCCCTGCTTTGTTTTAGTTGGTCGAGAGCATAGTAAACGATCGCCATAGTCAAACGTGCCTGTTCGGTCGGGGATAACTCGTTCCAATCTAAGGGTCGAACCATACCGAGAGCGAAGTCAACTGTTGTTGTCTCCCCTCGCATGGCATAGGCAAAAGGACGAACTATTACCAGCAAATCTTCTTCTGCCCAGTTTGGTAATAAGTGCTGAACAGACTGCACTAGCTTTTCTCCAAAGGAGAGGTTGCTGTGGAAAATTTCTTGGGCTTTTTGAGCTATAGCTTCCAGCATTGCTTTAGGCACACGGGGAGCAAACCGCTGGGATAAAGACACCTTGAGGACATCAGATTTTTTTGGTGCATTCTGTGCCCAACAGGAGTTTAGCTGAGCAAACAGCTTTTGCGATCGCGACCTAATTTCCGACTCTGGCCAATCTTCAAGGTTAAACTCTTCTTCCAGGGTGGTACAATATGCTGAGGTCGATTCTGTGGCAACGTTCCAAGGATAGAGAGGCATCTCATGCGCTAGGAGTGCCTCTAGTAGTTCAGCTGCTGCATTTGAGGAAGAATGCTCCATTTCTTGAGAGGAAATTGATTGATGTGCCATGATGCCGCTCCTATTTGTATTGATAGGTGAACTTTTACAGAATGACTGGATTTGCACTTCGAGATTGGTGGGGTTTGCCGAACATTTAAAGACCATGCTACCGATATTCTGGTTAAAGCCACCCCTAAGTAATGACTTCTTTACTATTGGTAGCTACAGTCGTTTTCTTATCGGTTCCGCAATTTTCGTAATTTAAAATTCAGGACCGATCGCCGTTAATGATGAACTCTAGAGTTTGATTCTCGGTACTTCCAAACTTTAGCCTAACTCCTGATTGCAGGGGAACTTCCTGATGGTGGACTTTTTCCCAGCAATTGTCTCTCAAAATGAATGTGCCAAAGCTAGAATTATCACGTAGGAAGTAGGTAGGCTGGGCGTACTCGTTGAGGTTGATATCGCGGTAGAAAATTTCCGCATGTTTGCGAGAAACTTCCGTTTGCTCGATCACCATGTCATTGTCAGGGCTGCGTCCTACTCGCAGGCGGTTGCCGCGAATCAGCCAGCACCTACCATTTTCTTCTAATAAACGCAGGCTGGCTTCCGGAATAGATTGCCCTATCCACCTCGGTACTGGATTGGGTAAGGTAGTGATTAACTCGCCTATAGGTTTAAGCAATGCGCCATCAAATTGTGGATGCATATACAGAACAGGCAAAGTCCAGGCGGGCTGATTAAACTTGTAAATTGTCAACAACTGTTGTCTGGCGACAGCCACTGCCCGATCGATTGGCATCCGCTCTGCTAGAGCTTGGGCAAAAGCCTGAATAAAAGTTAGGGCTTCGCGATCGGCAATCGAGTCTTGCATCCCCACCACGGCTGGAACCCCGTGATGAATCAGCACCTCTGCCAAACTGCTGCGCTCGCTCGCTTGCTGGTTTTCCGTATCTGGTTGGGCACTCCAACAGGCATTAAACACAGCTAGCTTCACTTGGCAGCGAACCAGAACCTGAGCTAATTCAGTACCGTTGAGAGTGGCATCACCTAAAAACAGTAAGCCGCCGTCGGGTGCTGGGGCACCATGACCACCGTAGAATAAAACATTATAATTTTTTGTTTCCAGGACGTTAATCAGTTCTTCTGGGGTTGGCTGAACCAGAGTATGTACATAGCAGGGAACCGGCGGAACATAATTTTCACGCACAGCTACTCCTGATGGGTGATTTTTCAGAATCTGAGTCAGGGCACTTGCTTCTTGTTGCAGCTTTAAAGCGGCGCTTGAACTACATCGAGTTAGGGTATCTTTTCCTAGTACCACCAAAATGTTTAATGCCTGGTCGGTGGGGAGAGGCTGTAGTGGGTAAACGTCACTGGTGGTACGACTCAACAGGATCTGTGGCGAGAGAGAAACCGCTGGGAGGCCAAGCAGGGGTTGCATAATTTCCCAAGGCAGTGGGATTAAATTTGGATCGCGAATTTCTAGTCGCAGACGCAGGGGTTTATTCTGTCCAATAGCAAATCCCTGGCTTTGAGCAAAACTGTTTTTTAATGAGCCATCAAACAGCCACTGCCACAACTTTATCCCCATTTCTTGCATCAGACGACTACTAATGGGCATCTGACCATTAGTAGAGGGATCGGGCTCTTCCGGAGGATTCTGGGGTTGCTGGCTGACATTATGTACGAAAGGGACATGGGGCAAACCACGCAGCTTAAACATTTCTTGCCATTTCAGCCAACTCTGAGTCAAACTTTCGGGCCAAATACAGTCATGGTGTGCGTACCCTCCCGGACTAGGAGCCTGTAGCACCCAGGTGGCAAAGTGTTCTTCGGGGAGGGGCGAATGATTGTTCAATTGCCCACAGAGACGAGCAATTGCTAAAGTCAGGCAGGGAGTTTCAGATTCAGACATTTAAAGCCGTTTATCATAAATCAGCATACTACCTCATCCATGTACCCATAGCTGAGGATGAATGCTGTCGATATAGATTAAGTTTGTCGCTCTGGCAGTAGTGGGATGGGAACTGTTCTATAAAACTTGCACATTACTGGACATTAATGAACAATGCACAACAATGATGTTTACTTCCTGCTTCACAGTGGACTGTCGGCAGCACCCACTCCACAGGCTAACCCCCCCGAACCAGAGGTTTTTGACAGATTAATGGCTGCGTTCAGATCTCGGTCTAGAATCATGCCACAATCAGGGCAGTGATAAACTCGCTCTGATAATGGCATTTTTTGTTGATGACCACAATTAGAACACAGTTGAGAACTGGGATAGTATCTGTCAACTATTACCAACTCGGAACCATAGCGCTGACACTTTTCTTAAATTTTGGGTACTCTGCTAATCCTTCAAAAAAACGCTCCATCTTACGCCGCCTAAAAAGATTTCTCTGTTCAGTCAACGCAGACATAACAAGGAGGGGATTTCCTCCAAGTAAACACTCCCTAGCATTGCTAGAGACCAATCAACACTTAACTCAATCCTCCGGTCTCGTTAAGCTCATGGATAACCCTAAAGATAACGTAATCGCCAGCAAC
>CASBRB010000056.1 GCA_949127975.1 Oscillatoriales cyanobacterium PMM_0019
CAGAACTAAGCCTGGAAAGTTTATTGCACCGAATCACCAACCGGATTCGTCAATCTCTGGAATTGCCAGAGATTTTAAACGCCACAGTTGCCGAAATCCGCGCCATACTGGGAACAGACCGGGCGATGATCTATCGGTTTCATGCCGATGGTAATGGGCAAGTCATTGCCGAATGCATTCATGAAAACCGCCTGCCATCCCTCCTGGGACTGAAATTTCCCGCCGATGATATTCCTTTCCAGGCCCGGAAGATGTTTCTCAAAGCTCGCCAGCGATCAATTGTGGATGTGGGATCGCGACAAATTGGTCTGAGTCCATTGGATTCCCCAGAGACAGGAAAACCGCTGAACAAGGAGGATATATTTTACCGACCTGTAGATCCCTGCCATATAGAATACATGACGGCAATGGGAGTGCAGTCTTCTTTGGTGGTACCTATTGTACATCAAGATCTCCGCACTCAGCACACAGTTCCGGAACTATGGGGGCTGTTGGTGTCCCACCACTCGGAACCGCGAACCATTTCAGAACGGGAACTGGCAATTATTCAGGGTGTGGCGGATCAAGTTTCAATTGCTATCGCCCAATCAACCCTATTAAGCCAAGCCCGCCAACAAGCCCAGCGCGAAGCCACAGTGAACCGAGTGGCAACCCTGCTCCATGCACAGCCAACAATTCAACTGCCAGACGCCTTGGCAGAAACTGTCGCCGCCCTCAAAGGTGTCGGGGGGAGAATGTACATAGCAGCAGGAAACGCTACGGAAGATGGGGTAAACCCGTTCCGAGAGTTGTTCGTCTGCGGCACTCAACCAACTTTTATCAAGCAGGGTAAAGAAAGCCCTCTCGAAGAGCATCCGGTCTGGCAGTCATATATTCTAGGAACAGGTTTAAAAGATGCCTCTACAGAATTCGCAGCCTGCATTAACCTGCGGGCAATTACAGATCTATATAAAGAACCTGAGTTAAGAGTTCTAGCGCCAGCCTTCCGGTCTACTAAAATTCGGGGCCTGCTAATTGTGCCCCTAGAGTATCGTCAACAGTTTCTAGGATACCTTACTATTTTCCGCGATGAAATAGACACAGAAACTTTGTGGGCGGGACAGTTCGATCCGGAGCAACGACAATTGCAACCCCGCAACTCTTTTGAAGTATGGCGAGAAATAAAAAAAGGTCAATCCCAAGAGTGGACACCTGAAGAAATTAAACTGGCTCAAGCCTTAGGCGAACAATTTGCAATGGCAATTCAGCAGTATCAACTGTACCGACAAGTGCAAGGAATGAATGCCTTGCTAGAAGTGCAAGTGTTCGATCGGACAGCTCAGTTGCAAAAGTCATTAGAGTTTGCCAAAGTCCTCAAACAAGTTACAGACCAAATTCGCAGCACTCTGGACTTAAAAAGTATTTTGCAAACCATTGTGCGAGAAGTACAGAAACTGCTGTTTACAGACCGTGTAATAATTTATCAGTTTAACCGAGGCTGGCAAGGGCAGGTGGTTGTAGAAGAGGTAACTAGCAATACCAACTCAATTTTAGGGTTGGTAAATAAGGATGATTGTTTTCCTACGGAACACGCACTGCTTTACCAGAGAGGTAGAATTCAGGCTGTTAACAACGTGCGGCAGTCAGATTTAAACCAGTGTCATATAGAGTTTTTGCAAAATATTCAGGTTGAGGCTAACTTAGTCGTCCCGATTCGCAGGAGTGAACAACTGTGGGGGCTATTGATTGCCCATGAGTGTCACGATCCAAGAGCATGGAAGCATGAGGAAATCGAACTGTTGCAACAGTTGGCAGATGAAGCGGCGATCGCTATTCACCAAGCGGAACTCTACGAACAAAGCTGCACTGCCGCTCGCCTTGCCGCCGCTACGGCAGAACAATTAGAGCAATCTGCTGAACAACAGAAAGCTTTATTTGGGGTGATTAACAAGATTCGAGAATCCCTCGAACTGGAGACTATTTTCAAAGCAACTACCACTGAAGTTCGGCAATTGCTGTCTGCTGACAGAGTAGCTGTGTTTCGCTTTTATTCCGCATCAGGCTCGGAAGAGGATGAATTTGTTTCAGAGGATGTGTTACCAGAATTTAAGTCTGTTTTAGCAACCAAAGTTTACGATCGCTATCCTGAAATTTATCAGCAGGAGCGGATTCGTGCAGTTGATGACATCTATAAAGCGGGTTTAAGTGATTATCATATCCAGATTTTAGAACAATTTCAAGTGCGAGCTAGATTAGTAGTGCCGCTGATAAAAGGAGGGGCAGCTACAGGGTCTAAGACACTGCTTTGGGGTTTGCTGTGTATACATCAATGCTCAAAACCGCGACACTGGGAAGACAGAGAAATTGACTTTGTTACTCAGGTTGCTGCTCAGCTAGGTATCGCCATCCAACAAGCGGAACTCCTGGCTCAAACTAAGGAGCAAGCAGAAGAAATTGCTGGTACACTACACGAGCTACAAAGAACCCAAACCCAACTAATTCAAACTGAAAAAATGTCGAGTTTGGGACAGTTGGTTGCTGGGGTCGCCCACGAAATTAACAACCCAGTTAATTTCATCAATGGTAACATCGCCCACGTTGGTCAGTATGCAGAAGATTTGCTTGAATTGGTGGAACTCTACCAGCAACATTATCCAAATCCCGATCCGGAAATTCTAGATTTAACAGAGTCGATTGACGTAGATTTTATTACTGAAGATCTACCCAAAACGCTGGGTTCTATGAAGGTTGGGGCCGATCGCATCCGCCAAATGGTTCTATCTTTACGCAATTTCTCCCGCATCGACCAAGCCCAGAGGAAGCCCGTAGATATCCACGAAGGCATAGACAGCACTTTATTAATCTTGCAACACCGAATTAAAGCAGCCTCAGACGGCCCTGGGATTAAAGTGGTGAAAGAGTACGGAGACTTGCCCCTGGTTGAGTGTTACGCTGGTCAGTTGAATCAAGTTTTCATGAACGTCATTAGTAATGCGATCGATGCTCTGGAACACCGGGATGAGTTGCGAACGCCAGAGGAAATTACAAACTTACCCAGTCAGCTAAAAATTCGCACCAGCATAATTGAGGAAAAGCAAGATGAAGTTCCGCGTGTACTGATTCAGATTGCTGACAATGGCTCTGGCATGAGTGCAGAGGTGCAATCGCAAATTTTTGACCCATTCTTCACCACTAAGCCGATTGGCAAAGGAACTGGTTTAGGGCTGTCAATTAGCTACCAAATTGTGGTAGAAAAGCACGGCGGCGTGTTTAAATGCACATCCCAATTTGGTCAGGGCACTGAATTTTGGATTGAAATTCCAGTCCAATAGTTGCAAAGTTAGGTCATACGGTGTGAGGGCGGGCACGGAGGCACCGCCCCTACAACTGCATCAGCCAGTATTGCGCATTCCAGCGGCGATACCGTTAATAGTTAACAGCGCCCCGCGCAGTAATTCACTTTGACTGTAACGGGAGTGAACTATACCAGAAGCTGCATTATTGCTACGTTCGCGCAAGCGTTTCAGGAGGGAAACCTGTAAGAACCCTAACGGCACAATGCTACTATTTCTTAACTGAACCGATCGCTGCAAATCCGGATCTCCATCCAAAAGCCGCTTATGCCCAGTAATCGCCAGGACTAGATCGCATACTAGGTGATATTCCTTGGCAATCTGCTCAAATAAAGCCTCAAAACGCTCTAGGTCTTCTGGGCTTGATAACTCGCGTACATAGTGGTGAGCCATTTGGAGATCCACCTTTGCCAAAGTCATCTCTACTTTAGAGATCGCCATCTTAAAAAATGGCCACTTAAAGTAAAAATAGCGCAACAGCGTCAGGTTTTCCTGTGGATCTTCGTTCAAAAACTCCTGCAACGCCGTGCCGACACCATACCAGGAAGGCAACAAAAAGCGGCTTTGAGTCCAACTAAATACCCAAGGAATAGCACGCAGACTGGCTAAATCTTTCTTACCGCCACGACGAGCTGGGCGAGAGCTGATTTGCAATTGGCTGATTTCTTGGATGGGCGTTACCTGGTGGAAGAACTCTACTAAGTCTGGTTGCTCGTAAATCAGGGCGCGATAGTGGGTGCGCGATCGCGCGGACAACTCTTCCATGATTTCGTTCCACGGTTTAATATCATCAAAACCCGAACCGAGCAAACTAGCTTTAATCACGGCACTCGTCACTGTTTCCAAGTTATAGAGAGCCAACTCCGGCAGGGAATATTTAGAAGCTAGCACTTCTCCTTGTTCTGTAATCTTGATCCTCCCATTAACAGTTTGCCCTGGTTGAGCCAGAATCGCCTCATAGGAGGGACCGCCACCGCGTCCTACTGAGCCACCACGTCCGTGGAATATACGTAAAGCTATCCCGTAATGCTTAGCGACTTTTTCTAACGCTTTTTGAGCTTTGTGGATTTCCCAGTTACTGCTTAAGAAGCCAGAATCTTTGTTACTGTCCGAGTAGCCCAGCATCACCTCTTGTAAATTAATACTTTCTCCTTTGTCATTGGTCAAAAGTCCTTGGTTACAAGCTAATGACGAATAACCACCAGCAATAGCGGCGCGATATAGGGGCAACTCAAACAAAGATTGCATCACCGCTGGTGCTTTTTTCAGGTCTTCCACAGTTTCAAACAGCGGCACTACTTGAATGTTACTAATCCCTGTGCCTGGTTCATACAAATTTGCTTCCTTTGCCAGCAATAGCACTTCCAGGATGTCGCTGACTTCATGGCTCATGCTGATAACGTAAGTTTGGCAAATTTTGGAGCCAAATTCCTGCTGTAGGTGTCGCAGCATCCGGAAAGTTTCTATTGTCTCACAAGTTGTTTCCGAGAACGGCAGTTCAGCAGGGATTAATGGGCGTCTAGTTTGCAGTTCTGTTGCCAGCCAAAGCGATCGCTCTGCTTCCGAAAGTTCCTCGTAAGGCTTGTGTAAAACTTGCATGTATTGTATAATCTCGTTTAGCGCCTCCGAGTGCCGGGAACTTTCTTGGCGGATATCTAATTCTGTCAAGGTAAAACCGTAGACTTCCACCTGGCAAATCAGATTTTCTAGGTGGCGACAGGTTAAGCCTGTTTCGCTTAAATGCCGCTGAATTAGTTGCAGTTCTGCCAAAAACTCAGCACCAGAGCGGTAGAGCTTATTGGTATGTCCCTCAGGGGGTTGTTGTTGCACATTTTCCCAGCCAGTAAGTTGAGAGTTGCGATCGCGCGTATTTTTCAACCGAGCCAGCACATAAGCCAGTTTCAGCCTGTAAGGCTCTTGACGGTACCGAATCGCCCACTCTTCGTATACTTCTGGCATTTGGGCTCGGTCTTGCTCCAAACATTCCAGCAACTCCGGCAATACAGCGCTCCAGTGCAATGACAGGCTCAACAAATTCATCAACTGCTGCATCGAGCCTATATACTTATCCAGCACCAAATTGCGCTGATAACAGGCTGTTTGCCAGGTTACTGGCGGTGTTACTGACGGGTTGCCATCCCGATCTGAGCCCACCCAGGAGCCGAACTTACAGAAGTTTTTAGCTGGAGGCTTTAACCAGGGAAAAGAAGCTTTTAAGTCAAGCTTCAGGCGGTGATAAAGTTGAGGAATCGCATCGAACAAAACTTCTTGGAAGTAGCGCAAAGTGTAATCCACCTCATCAATCACCTTAGGCTTGAATGCATGGAGTTCATCAGTACGCCACCACAGGCGAATTTCGTCTGTCAGTTGTTGCTGCAAGTTTTCCATCTCCCAGGAAGAAGTTAAGCCTAAGCTTCTGCATGCCTCCTCTGCTTGATCGAGCTGTTGCAAAAGTTGGGCTAGCTGTCGTTGTTTGTCACGGATGGTATGGCGGACGATTTCAGTGGGGTGAGCGGTGAAAACTAACCGAATATCAAGATTGTCAAGCAGTCGTTGAATTTGTTGCGGTGGTACATTCAGGGAACGCAAGTAAGGGAACAGCCAATGGAAAGTACCTGGTTCTCGTTGGGGAAGGCTAGGTTCCTGCCAACTTTTTTCTAGCATCTCTGCTTCAATACCACCGTTTTGTGCTAGAGTTACTGGCGAGGGTACTGGCTCATTTGCTGAATTAGCAATTTTTTGCCCACTGGCTGGCTTGAGGGAAGCCGTATATTTGTCAGAGGTAAGAACTGCGATCTTTTGCTGGCGCTGTTCGTAGTGCTGTTCAACAATGTTAATCAGTTGGAAGTATAGGGCAAAGGCGCGTGACGCCCGGATGGCGGCGTTGAGGTCAAGTTTTTCAATCAAACTGTGGACTAACGACTGTGGAAATTCAGTTGCCAGTCCTTCTGACGAGCCACTGGTTGCAAATTTTTTTAGCATATCGACCATTTCCTGACCGCATTCCTGTTGCAGCACAGACTCCCATAAGTCCTCAATAACTTTGAGGCGATGGCGTAGAAACAGGTCGGTGGGAGATGTTACTGTCAATTCTCGATCGGACTGATGGAGGAGTGAACTCATAGAACCTCGCGCTAAGCAAAGATCGTCAAAAATTATAGGGAGTAGTCAGTAAATCGGAGTAAAACGAAGTAAAACGTAATAAATCCTCTTCACCTCACAATGTCTGCTCCTAGTACGTCGCATCCTCCTAGTCTGGGGAGAGAGCAGACTAAGCCGAGAGGGCGTAGTGTAGTAGGAACCTTTTGGCAGATCTACCCGATCCAAGTATAGCAACCCAACAGGCGGTTAGGACATTCTCTCAATCTCAAATCCAGTCACAGTAAGGGCTTTAATCCTGAATCGCAGACTCGCAGACTCACTCCTCCTGCTATACAATCTGAACTAGCCAGATTACACACCTAAAGTATTACTACTCTAGGCTTTTGGAGGGCAGTATTTCCAGACTCAAGCCAACATGCTGCATTAGGAACTGTTCGAGTATTGGTGCCACGCTCATTTTATGGGTAATTTTTCCCGCAAGTAGTTTTGGACTATACAGATTATTGTGCTGGAATATGCTGTGCAGTTTGGCAGTGCAATTTCCCCATCTCCCCTCCCTTCCTAATCCCGATTAGGGTTGGAAACTGGAAAGTGCAGCACAGGCAAGCGTGAGCCCCGAAATAATTCTTCACTGGCAATACCCACAGCTTGCAGCGACTCTAAGGTTCGACGCACTGCCACTATCCCGATGAGTACGGGAACACTAGCGATACTCAAGCAAATTTTTGTAGGATTCTGTGACATGGTATTGTTCGCCTTCTCTGGTTGATGTAGGTCTATATTATAAAATTCGATTATTACTTACTTTTACATAAGCAAGCTTTGATTAATTATCTACTTTCCGGTAGATGTATTAAAGCGGGGGAGTGGGACTGGAAAAGGGAGTGCATTTCTCCATCTCTCCATCTCCTCTCTCTCTAGGCGATCGAAACCAGTGCTGACGGGCTCACGGGTGGTGAAAATTTTTGCCAAACTGGACTATGCTGGTGCAAGCTTATGTCAAACTGTCAGCACACCGCTCTCTCATAGACGGGGCTTCCACACTCCAAGACTTTTTTAGGTGACAGGTTTTTGATGTTGGATATCGATCAGCGTAACCAAAAAGGTCATAAATCCTCCCTCGCCGAGTGGGTAACTCGTGCCATCGGGCTACAGGGAATGCTACTAAGAACCCGGTTGCAGGGGAATAACCTGCATATTCTTTGCGAAAGTTCCCAGTGTCCAGATGCCAATGCAGTAGTTTCCCAGTTCGTGCGATCGCTAAAAGCTAAAAATGGAGCAGACTGGTTAACTAACGATCCAGACAACCCAATCTACCAGATAATTCTCTATGGTAGGGCGAAAGATAGCCAACGACCAGAGTGGGTGGAGACAATTGACCTGAATCAGTTAAACCAGGATAAACTAGAGCCAAAAACGCCCCGCGAACCTGATGCAGCTAGTTCCACCAGTGTCAGTCAGGCCACACATACAGGTTCAACAAAGAGCGTTGACAGCGATCTTTTGGCTCAACAGGGTAAACCTGATGCCATTGCCCGCTATCTCAGTAAAACTCTGAGTCCGCTGGGAATTCGTGTCAAAATCCTCATCCAGAATCTTGCTGATGTCTCCTCATCACCTCAGGCAGACTTAGGGAAACGGCGTCTGTGGGTGGTTTGCGATGCCGATTATAGTCCCCAAGAGTCATTGTTGGCTGAACCAGTGGCGACTCAGTTGCGGGCGCTGAAGCTCGAAGGGTTCCGCGATGCCGTGATTCGCTCATCTGTCAGCGGTGAAGCTTCCCCAGAGTGGGTGTTGCGGATTGACTTGACGCCCCCAGAGGAAATGCTGAAAGATTGGGCGCGTTGGGGAGACGTACAGGCTCTAGCGCGACTATTCAATCAAACCCTGGCAGGACAGGGGATGGAAGTAAAAGCAGTGCTAAAAAACTTAACACTGCATTTGTTCTGTAGGTTCTTGCCTGCTGTCAATCAGCCAGCCGACAAGTTTCCTCCTCAGCCAGCCGTGATGAAAGCTCTAGCTCCGGTATTGGAAGCCCTGAAACCCCAAGGTATCCTAGCCGCCAGCATATATGGCGTCAAATCATCAGACTGGGAACAAGGAATTGGGCAGCAATCCCCAGGTTGGGTTGAGTGGCTGTCAATGCCTGCGTCGATGCATCCAACTTTAGCTCCAACCGCCTTGGCACTAGCACAACAGGGAGATCCAGACGCTCTGACGTTTTTGCTGCATCGGTTACTCAATCCCGATCTTAACCAACGGTTGGCTACGGGTGGCATTCGCCTTGCTATTCGCCGCAAACAAGATTTGTTGCATATCATGAGCGAGGCTCCTGTCTGTCCCCCCCAAAGGCAAGTCGGTCCCTCAGTTGCCAAGTTTCTGCGCCAACTGGGGATTCCAGAGCTTGCTGGTATCAGGGTGTATGGGCGTCGTGCTGGGCAATCAGCACCTTTGTGGAGCTACGGTATTGATTTTGTCAGTCGTCGCCGTCACTCGTCGGAAGCAACTCCAGAGTTTACCACCTCGGATATTTCTGGGAACAATATTTTTTCTGGGGCGCAAGAACGTAGCACTTCTACCACTGAAAAACGTCCACCTTCTGACCCCCTGAAAACCGCCGTTGCTGTGGTGAAGTCGTCGCTCCAGCATTGGCTGTGTTACTCCCAACTGTTTATTCCCAGTACAGAACCCACAGCCGTAGAACACTTTTCTAGTAATAATCGCACTGGAATTTCTTCCCCTACCCAGGCAATTAAACTAGCTGGCATCTGTGCCACGGTGGGCTTATTGCTGACACTCCAAGCTGATAGGCTGATTGGCTATGTATTAGAAGCATCTACCATTGCTGAAGAGTCATTGATTATGAGTCATGCCGACAAGGCATTAGACAAAAAGCCTTTGACACTTGATAACAAACTGCCCCAAGTGTCTGGGCTACCGTCAACGGTAGAAAAACCCAATGTTTTTAACTCTAAAGGGTTTACTGGCATTGAAAGTTTGATTGTAGGCGAGCAAAAAACGAGTGCAGATACAGAAGGTAAGCGTCGCGAGTTAGGGATTAGTGTCAGTGGTATTTCTCTTCACCCCAATATTTCGCCAAACCCAGCCTTCAATAACCGGATATTAGATGAGAAAGTAGCTCTTTACCAACAAATCTGTTCAACCGGTGGTCCTCCTGATATATTGATAGTTGGTAGCTCCCGCGCTCTGAGAGGAGTCGATCCGGCAGTGCTGCGTACTAATCTAGCGCGTCAGGGTTTTCCCAATCTACAAATATATAATTTTGGAGTCAACGGCGCTACGGCTCAGCTAATAGACTTGCTCATCCGCCGGATGCTTACCCCATCCCAATTGCCGAAACTGATTATCTGGGCTGACGGGGCTCGTGCGTTTAATAGTGGTAGAGTCGATATTACTTACAAAGCGATCGCCGCATCGTTAGGTTACCAGCAGATACAAGCTGGTAGTTGGCCGTCGTCAGATAGTCGTCTCAATACTTCACCAGAATTAAAAACCAAAACACAGCCTGGATATACCCCAGTTATAGAAACTCTCAATCAGAAGCTCAATCAGTTATTAGCCCAAGTTTCGTCAACTTATCCTCAACGCCAGCGGCTGAAAACTTTGTTTCGCCAGCAGTATGCACAGGGGACACCGGAACTGGAACCAGTAATAAGCAATGCTGACACCAATCCTGCAAAAAACCTAGTTGGTGAAGAAGACAGTGAAGCTAACATCGACCTTGATGGCTTCCTGCCCCTTTCGATACGCTTTTATCCCTCGACTTATTACCAACAACATGCTAAAGTCAGCGGGGATTATGACAGTGACTATGATGAGTTCCAGCTTGATGGGCAACAAAATACCGCCCTGGAAGTTTTATCCAGCTTTCTGCAAGCTCACCAAATTCCCCTAGTTTTTGTCAACCTGCCCCTTACTAAGGAATATTTAGATCCGGTGCGGAAAGGATATGAGGCAAAATTCACTAACCATATGCAAGAACTGGCGCAGCAAAAGTCTTTCATTTTTGTGAACCTAGGTTCACAGTGGCCGGAGAGAAATGACTATTTTTCTGACCCCAGCCACCTCAACCGCTACGGTGCTGTTGAAGTTTCCAACCAACTAGCTAAAGATCCAACAATTACCTGGCCAAAGAAATAGTCACCAATAATTAATGAATTTTCTCTCACCCATCTATGGACTGTTTTTACTGATTGTCTTGGTAATTTATTGGTTAGTACCAAGCTTGAGTAAATCCAGCTCAAAAAGGCAACCATTACAAATATGGATGCTCCTGATTGTCAGTATCATCTTCTATGCCTCGCTGCAAATCCAGTATGTTCCTCTGCTGGTGGTTATTACCCTGATTAACTTCTATCTCGGAAAGGTGATAACAGACAAAACCGCACTACAGCGACAGGCTAAAGACCCCACTGTTTCTAATCAAGATTGGCAGCAATCCCTGAATGTTTGGAATCACCAGCGCTGGTTAGTGTTATGGCTAGGTATTAGCTTGAATGTGTTGTTGCTGGTGAGCTTTAAGTATGTGCCCTTTCTGTTGTCATCGATCGCAGCCCCGCTTTCTTTACCTGTGGTGCAGCACAGTGCTGACTGGGTGAGCATGAATTTAATTGCTCCTTTGGGGCTTTCCTTCTTCTCCTTCGAGTGTATCGCCTACTTAATAGATGTGTATCGTGGTGCGCCAGCAACGGGGAATATATACAAATTTGCCGCCTACAAGTTGTTTTTTCCCAAATTAATTTCTGGTCCCATTACTCGCTATCATCAATTCGCCCTTCAACTGAAGGATCTACAATTTCCTAGTATCGATTGTTTAACAGAAGGACTTTGGCTAATTGCTTGTGGTGCTTTTAAAAAAGCCCTGATAGCCGATCGCTTGGGAAAGATTGTTGATGTAATATTAGACAGCGGTAACTTAGAGCGGGCAGGCAGTGGCGACTTGTGGCTGGCTACTTTTGCTTATGGGCTGCAACTTTATTTGGATTTCAGTGGATATGTAGATATCGTGCGTGGCACTTCTATCCTGCTGGGGTTCAACCTTCCTGAAAATTTTGACTTTCCATATTTTACTACCAGCATTGCTGACTTCTGGCGTCGCTGGCATATAACTCTAGGTGATTGGTTACGGAACTACCTTTATTTTCCCTTGGGTGGATCTCGTAAAGGACTAGCGAGAACCTGCCAAAACCTGATGATTATAATGTTAATTGCCGGGTTCTGGCATGGGGCAGCTTGGGGCTATGTCGTCTGGGGTGGCTTGCACGGCATCGCTTTGGCAGTTCATCGGCTCACCGATGCTGTTTCCAACAAATTTGAGCAACTTAAAAATTGGTGGTCAAGTTTTTTTGGTATCCTAGTGGCGTGGTTGCTCACCCAGTTAATGGTTTTTATCTCCTGGATATTTTTCAGACTGCCAAATCTCAAACAATCTCACTGGGCTCTAACTCACTTTTGGAATCAGCAAGCAGACAGTCAATTTGCCCAAAAAATCTATCTAGATGCGCTTGGCATAGGACGTAATCAGATAACCTTGATATTAGTATTAGTAGCAGCATCTATGCTCATTGTCTATGGCTTCCACCGAGGGCTAAAGTTACAATTAAACTGGCCATTAAAACTGCTTTTAGTGCCCTTGTGTCTGTTTACAGTATGGGTACTAGCTCCCCAAGGTGGACTACCTTATATTTACTTTGATTTCTGAGCTTATCCCAACAGTAATGTAGCACACTGGGATATATAGCAACAGCCAAGGCGGTTGCTATATTTGTAGGTTGGGTTGAGGAACGAAACCCAACATCACCCCTGTGGGTTTACGTTGGGTTTCCCTATCGCTCAACCCAACCTACAACTGACTATATTTGTAGGTTGGGTTGAGGAACGAAACCCAACATCACCCCTGTGGGTTTATGTTGGGTAACGCTATCGCTCAACCCAACCTACAACTAATAATTTAGCAGACCGACCTAGGTCAGAGCCCACCCTACGCGCTGTTTAGTTATTTTCAACAGAACCCTGTTTGAACCATCCGGCATAAAAATCGCTCAACATATTAGCCTTTTCCCAGGAATCTACTTTCTCAATTAGCGGCTCCATCAAATCTTTTACCTTGAGATAAGGTTCTTTCTGAACTACCTCTAGGGCAGTCATCCCTGTCCGCGCCGTGGGTTTATTTTTTACTCTTACATTTGTAGTTAACACCTGAATAACAATCGAATCTATGGCATCAACGTAGTCTGAGGGTTTTAGCAGTGGGTTAAATTCCTTCTCGCTTTTATAAGTCTTGATCCAGGCGCGGTATGATAAAATTGCAATAGCTGGCAAAATGTTCATCTTGCACCTTGTCCGAAAATTTATGCCCATAGCTCCCAGAAGTTGACGCCGGATTAATGGATTGTTTAAATTTTGTTTTTCGTCCAAAGGGAAGACTTGGATCTGATTGCTAGTGTCCATTACTTTTAAAACTGCGGGTAATGATGGATCTTTTGTATCTTCTAAATAGTCTTTAATAAAATCAGTTTCAGTTTCCAAAACATAACGAATGTCTGACTCTGTAACAATCAGTTTGGAAATGTTCTCAAGTGGCATAAACTTAACCTCTGTGTGTTGATTAACTAAAAATTATCTAATACGAATCTGGTTCCTTTCCTAGTCTTGGGCGTGCTGACTACAAGTAAAATTAATGTATTACAAGAGTAGCACAGGTAATTACTCTACCATCAGGGGCGATCGTTGTTAAAATAGTAAGCTCTAGGCTGGTTCTAATATCATGGGCAATACTTTCGGGCATTTATTCCGGATCACTACTTTTGGCGAATCTCACGGGGGTGGGGTGGGCGTCGTAATTGATGGTTGCCCACCACGACTGGAAATTTCTGCCCAAGAGATTCAGGTGGAACTAGATCGGAGGCGTCCAGGACAGAGTAAAATAACCACGCCGCGCAAGGAATCTGATACCTGTGAAATTCTCTCAGGGGTGTTTGAGGGCAAAACACTAGGAACTCCGATCGCTATTTTAGTGCGAAATCAAGATACTCGCCCACAAGATTATGACGAAATGGCTGTAAAATACCGCCCATCCCATGCCGATGCTACTTATGATGCCAAGTACGGCATCCGCAACTGGCAGGGTGGGGGGCGTTCTTCAGCAAGAGAAACGATTGGGCGAGTGGCGGCAGGCGCTATCGCCAAGAAAATCCTCAAACTTGTCGCTGATATAGAAATAATTGGCTATGTGAAGCGAATTCAAGACATAGAAGCTCTCATCGACACCAACACCGTCACCATCGAGCAGGTGGAAAGCAATATTGTCCGCTGCCCAGATGCCGAATGTGCCGAACGAATGATTGAACGGATTGAACAGGTGCGCAGGGATGGCGATTCTGTCGGTGGTGTGGTAGAATGTGTCGTTAGAAATATGCTTTTAGGTGTCGGGTCGCCGGTATTTGATAAACTAGAGGCAGATATAGCTAAAGGTGTGATGTCAATACCAGCGAGTAAAGGGTTTGAAATTGGCTCCGGTTTTGCTGGTACTTTATTAACCGGCAGCGAGCATAACGACGAATTCTATAGCGACGAAACTGGCAAGATTCGCACTGTAACTAATCGCTCTGGGGGCATCCAGGGTGGCATCTCCAACGGTGAAAATATTATTTTGCGGGTGGCATTTAAACCGACTGCCACTATAAGGAAAGAACAGCGTACAGTAACCAGTGAGGGTGAAGAAACTCTACTAGCAGCTAAAGGGCGTCATGACCCTTGCGTTTTGCCCAGAGCTGTGCCTATGGTAGAAGCAATGGTAGCTTTAGTGTTGTGCGATCATCTGCTGCGGCATCAGGGTCAATGTGGTATTTTAAAGCCTTGAATAAAACATGGAAAGCACATCTTTATCCGAGTTTATTGTCCAGTTCTGGGGCGTTCGAGGCAGCATTCCCTGCCCTGGAAAAGAAACGGTGCGCTATGGAGGTAACACTTCCTGTATAGAAATGCAAGTCGCAGGGAAACGCCTGATTTTTGATGGGGGCAGTGGTTTGCGGGTATTAGGTCAAAGTTTAGAGCCGGATATGCCCGTGGAAGCCTATATGTTTTTTACCCACTACCACTGGGATCATATCCAAGGCGTGCCATTTTTTAGTCCAGCCTTTGCACCAGACAATTGCTTGCATATTTATGGAGCGGTACCACCGGATAGTAGCTCCATGAAACAGCATTTCTGGGATCGAGTACTTCACTCAGAGGCTTTGGTTCCGCAACATCGGATAAAAGCCGATATGAAGTTTTACGATTTGCTCTGTGGAGATACCTTTACATTAGACGATATTAAATTTGAAACTGGTCCGCTCAATCATCCGAATGGGGCGATGGGATACCGAGTGACGTGGCAAGGGCACTCTGTATTTTACTGCACGGATACAGAACATTTTCCCGATCGCCTAGATGAAAATGTGCTGCACCTAGCTCGTGAAGCAGACCTAATGATTTATGATGCGATGTACACGGATGAGGAATATCACAATCCTAAATCGCCCAAGATAGGCTGGGGACACTCCACCTGGCAAGAAGGGGTGAAAGTTGCTAATGCTGCTGGCGTCAAGCGACTGGTAATATTTCACCACGAGCCTAACCACAGCGATGATTTTCTCGATCGACTAGACGGGGAAGTAAAATCCGCCTGTCCAAATGCGGTGTTAGCTCGTGAGGGGTTGGTGCTCAACCTTGCTTGAACTCTGTTGACTCCTAAAAAAAGCTTGTAGTGAGGACTTTAGTCCTCATTACACCATCGCGCAAAAAATTAATTTTAACAGGATATAAGGTAGTAGTTAATCTGTCAAACAGCTTGCTTCTCGGTGAATATCACTTAAAGGATAGTGGTTTAATCAGCGTGACATTTTTGTGTAAAAAGGAATGTATATTACAATTTTTGAGAAACCTTCAGACAGAGAGTTGTGATATGGCTCAAACCCCGTATCCATAACAGACCGTAGGAGCCTAGTAGGACCTTCTAATGCGATAGTTTCAAATACTAAATCAGCCTCCACGAATACCTTGCAAGTAGGTAAGTTGGACTCCTGAGCAATATGGTTTATTACCCTGGATTCTAACGCTTTATCTCTACAGCCTTTCCAAAGCTTGTCAGCTAGTGAAACCAGCAAATCTTCCAAAGTGACGTCTGTTTCAGCCCATTGAGCATGAGTGCGACAAAAGCGGGCGATTTCCGGTGAAATACCTTTTGAAAGGAGCATCTGCTCACCTGTACTCTCATGCTGATTGCCAGAACCAGTCATCTCTTGGGGATAAACAATTTTGCCACAATCGTGTAAAGCCGCCCCTATCAGCACGAGATTGGCATCAAATTTCAGGTTAAACCTGCTTTTTATCTCCTTTACCAACTTTTGAGCAGCTTCCACGACTAATTTATGGTGCATTAATAATCGGGGAGGAGCATTAAGGATCTTTAGTAATTCAATGGCATCTTGAACAGTTTTAATTTTCACGATCGACCTCTTTACCTTGTGATTATGGTGTTGTCTGAGAGTTAATAGTAGTATAAACGAGGTAAACTGCTCATGCCTCCAGCACTCACGATCTCACGCCCTCTCACTTTTTTGCGTTGCTCCCAGCCACAATTGCACTAAACCAAACATCAAATTCAAGATTGAGATAATTCAACCATTCGGTGATTTCTTCTCTACTCAAGGTGCCCAGAATCAAAGAATCGCTTGACTGTAAAAATGATTTAAAGCATTTTTTATTCATAGAAATCATTACTATTTCTTCATGATTAAAAAAAACTTTTTGACTCAAATAATTGCCGAAATCAAACAATGGTAATTTTGGGTTAAGTTTCCCTAAAAATTGGTTATCTAACTGTGGAATTGCCAACATTTTAAGCCTTAAGTAAACCCACCACAGTTTTCCTGCGATTGCAAACCAATTTTCTGGAGTAAAATTCAATAATTTCTGAAAAAAAGGTTTTGGATTATCATCAAACCCCTCGGCAATGTCTGCTAATGAGTTTTTGATAAATAATTTTGTGTATTCTATTGAAATCAAAAAATCTTTCTTAAGAGGTGGCTCGCGATCGCTCATTTGTATTCTGGCATGAGGAATAGCTGTACCAAAAAATATAATTTCCCATCTTTCTTTGCGCTCATATATTTCAATTTCAAAAGTATGTATTTCAAATCGCCCCAAATGAGAAATATATTCTCCAGATTGAAGAATTGTAATAGCGGTATTTCCAGCTTCGATATCGCTAAAAAACGCCATAAATTTATTCAAAAAAATAGATTTTTCCAGTTCCGATATGGTCTGAAAAAAATTGTAAAATTGTGGGCTTACTGGTAGTAGCATGATCCTGATTAATTCTCAAGTCTTCTCAAGTATTTGGGTCTTTCGTACTTAGTATGCTAAATTATTAGTTTGCAAGTCTGCAACCGAGCCGTATGGGATTTCGGTGACGATCTCATTACGATATAGGACAAATAGGCGCGAAAGCTTTGCTCAGGCACTTATATATCAAGGCACGCGAAGTTTGTTTTGAGGTAAATTAGCATACTAGACCCCTTTAGCAGTTGTTTGTTATCATGAGAACATGAGTCAAGAAAGTAGTCCCTGTTAGTAATAGATGATTACGTGTTCCTATATTTGTTGCTACCCAAGATCGGGTTGGTGCGTTACATTTCATTAACGCACCCTACAAGAGCGGCTCTATATTTTCGGCTCTCCCGTACTTAGTCTGATAAATTTTACTAATGAATTGGCTCTCCGCTTGAACCAAGGGCAATCCAAGGTTTTCAAACCAAAATGGTTGGGTTGAGGAACGAAACCCAACCTACGTTCAGCGAGTAGCCGACCAAAATTATGAATTGTTGAAGTCAGAAGTCCTAGTTATTCACCAAACACTCTTGAAAAGTTTATTTTTATCTATTTGTATGAAAACCCCCTGCTCTCCCAAACTGGGAGAGGGGAGTAAGAGCCGGATTTTCTTCTCTTTCTCCCCTTCTCCCTGCTCCCCTCCTGGGAGGGGTTGGGGGTGGGTAGGAGAAGGGG
>CASBRB010000057.1 GCA_949127975.1 Oscillatoriales cyanobacterium PMM_0019
AGGAAGATTTAGGGCAGACATTACGAGAGGTAAATCAGCCACCAACTAAATGGGAGGTGTACGAGCGGATTTTACGCATCCCTTACTATGTAGTATTCGATCGCTATACTGATAAATTACAGGCTTTTCAACTGGTGGCTGGTCGTTATCAGGAACTGAATTTGGTAGAACCCAGAATTTGGATGCCAGAACTGGAAATGGGTTTAGGGTTGTGGCAGGGGGTGTATGAGGAGATATCACGGTTGTGGTTACGCTGGTACAACGCGGCTGGGGATTGGATACCAACTCCAGAAGAACGGGAGCGACAACGGGGATCGCAAGCTGAGCAACGGGCTGAGCAAGCTGAGCAACGGGCTGCACAATTAGCAGAGCGACTGCGCGAGCTTGGCATCAACCCGGAGGAAATTTGATGCGATCGCTCTTTATCCTTGGGCACAAATTGACGTCAACTGATGCAAGGATTTTGGATTTGATTAACCTTAATTAGGTCTAATTACCTAATTTATTATATAGTTCCAGTATTTCCTGACCTAAACGGTCGTGACTAAAGCGTTTGAGAACTGTTTCACGAGCATTTTGAGAGAGTAGTTGACGTCGATCGGGATTGTCAATTAGATACTCGATCGCTGATGCTAAAGCTGCGGTATCGCCTGGTGGAACACCTAATGCGTCATAGTTATGAGTAAACAACTCTGCTGCCCCACCAGCTTGTGAAACAATTACAGGCTTGCCACAAGCCATTGCTTCGATAATTGTCCGCCCGAATGGTTCGGGTTGTGTACTAGCATGGACAACAATATCTAACGCTCTGTAGATATCCGCCGTATTCTGCTGAAAACCAGTAAACCCTACAAACTGGGAAATACTTAACGATGCAGCTAATGACTGTAACTCTGGTAGCGAAAACTGTGAACCTTTAGTTTGATAAATTGCACCACCTATAATATAGAACCTGAGCGGAACCTCTAGGTTTGACAGCAGACGTGAAGCTGCTTCTAGGAAAATATCTTGTCCTTTCCAGCGAGCAAAAGTAGCTATCAAACCGATTCTTAAGGTTTCTGCTGGAGCTGGGGGTAAACCTGCCATATCATCGAGAAGCTCACCTTTTCTCTGTACTGGAGAAAAATACTCGGTATCAATGGCGTTATACACTACTTCTACTGGTAGTTTAGGTATTACTTTTTGCAAGTCCTGACCTATTGCCTGAGAAATAGCGATCGCCATTGTCGCTCTAGAAGATGCCCATTGCAAGACACGACTGACAATGCGCCGCGAACTAACGAAATCACGAACATGCCAAATTAGGGGCACTTGGGGATTGACTAGGCTTGTCAGCAGGTGAGTTTTGAATCCGTTGGAGTGGATCAAATCTGGCTGGAGCAATTTTATGGCTTTTTTAAGCTGGTGCGTATAGCGCCATAGGGAAATCAAAGATTCAAAAGAGCTAAATAAAAAATAAATAGCATTTACAGGTGATTTTTTTAAACTCAGTCCACTATCCCCAAGTTCTGCTAACTCGGTAGGCAAAGTTAGCAGCTCTACAGAAACACCTACCTCTGTTGCTTGTTTAATCAATGGTCCATCAGCTGTAACGATTAAATGCAGTTCCAGTTCTGGGGCGTTTTTACGAATTGTATAGATAATATCTAACAGGCTTCTCTCTGCTCCCCCAAGATCGGCAGCCGGATTGAGGTATAATATTTTCATGCTTTAAATATCAGTGAGTGTCGTTTTGCATAATCTTCAAGTATCAAAAAAACTAATATTTGTAGGGGTGAGACACTCCGATCTTTTTTTAGGAATCGTTGCCAAAAAGCATTAACTGCTAAATGATTAAAGCCCAGTTGTTTCCAAATATCTTGGTTTTTAATGGCGGCTTCAACTCGGTTAAATAATGCTCCCCTCAGCCAATGCTCCCAAGGAAACTTGAAGCCCCGCTTTGGTTGATTTAGTACAATCAACGGTAGGTTTTTACCTACAGCATCAGTTAAAAGCGCTTTAGTTCGTGAATTGTCATACTTAATTGGAGCTGGAAGTGGGAACACCAGTTCGACAATATTGCGATCCAATAAAGGAACGCGAACTTCTAAGCCAGATGACATGCTAAATACGTCCGCATCGCGCAACAGCATATATCGCATATAAAAACTGAGTTCAAAAAAGGAAACCTGATTCAGCGTGTCAGCATCGGTGAATTGACGAAGCTGCTCGATGAGCGAAAGGGGAACTCCGCTGAAAGGATCGCTCCCTCCTGGTAAGGGGTATAGAGTACGACGCTCTTCAGGCATAAACAGTTCTCGTCGCAGTAAATACATATCTAAAGCTAGAGGTGGGCGCTTCCATAATTCGGCAAATTTGCTTCCCGTGCGTCCAGGTAGCATGGCGCTGGTTTTGGCATACAAATTGCTGAGTGAATTGAAGCTTTTTAGTTGTTGACGCAGAAATAGGGCTTTTTTAACGTCCCTAAAACTGGCATATCCACCAAATAGCTCATCGCCACCTAAGCCGCTCAATGCCACAGTCAAACCTGCTTTACGAGTCTCTTTTGAGACGAAAAATGAATTAAAGCCATCCACAGTCGGTTGATCGATCGCTGCGAGTACATCTGTTAAACTATCGAGTATAGTTTGACCTGAGAGTTGAATTGTTTTATGTTGGGTTCCCAGAGTATCGGCTACTACTTGAGCGAGCGCAGTTTCATCAAATTCTTTCTGGTCAAAACCCAGACTAATTGTCTGGACTGGCGTTTGGGAAACTTCTTGAGCGATCGTTACTAGAGAACTAGAGTCAATACCACCTGAAAGAAAGATCCCAATCGGAACATCGGAGATTAAATGACTTTTAACCGACTCCCGAAGAACCTCAGCCAGTTCTGCAACCACGGCACTTCGGTCAATATGTCCCATCTTAGAATCCTCTAGCGATGGGAGATCCCAGTATATACTCGATTTTAGCGGACGACCTGTCCAATCGGTAATTAGGGATTGCCCGGGTTCTAGAGATTCAATACCAGCGATGATGCTTTCCGAACCACAAACCGCGCCCTGTGCTAGAAAACTTTCTAATGCCGTTGAGTTAACAACAGGTTCTACCAGTGGTTCTCCAGCCGCCAGAATCGTCCGAATCTCAGAAGCAAAAAGTAAACCACCGCCCCTAGGACGATATATATAAAGTGGTTTAATTCCTAAGGGATCGCGGCATAACCAAACTTTTTCTTCATTTGTGTCTACTAAACACCAAGCAAACATACCCCGGAGGCGATCGACTGCTGCTTCACCCCACACGCGATAGGCATTAAGAATTACTTCTGTATCGCAACGGGTTCGACACGGCCATCCCGCAGCAGCCAGTTCTGGATGTAAACTTAGATAGTTATATATTTCACCATTAAAAGCGACCCAGTTAGCAGGTAGCGTCATGTTAGTAGGAACATCACGCATCGGCTGATTTCCAGATGGGGAAAGGTCTAGAATTGCTAAGCGAGTATGCAGCAAAATTACACAGTTATCTCCTGAGCTATCGCTTAGTTCTTCTCTGCCACTGCCATCAGGCCCCCGATGTTGCATCGCTGCCAACATCCTAGTTGCTGCAATTCTGGCACGTTCTTTAGGCACGCCTAAGATTCCTGCAATCCCGCACATAAAATCCAATTCTCCCTAGACGCGATCGCTCGAACGATGGTTATCTAAATTAAGTTATACAGGACTTACGCACTGCCTCTATATATAGCAGGGTGGTTTCATACCAATAAATAAAAATCTCCCAATCATGCTTTTTCACCCTCATCCCCCAGCCCCTTCTCCCATCAAGGGAGAAGGGGTGTAGTCACGCACCCGTTGGTAGTGATGAGCAATCTTCGAGCTTTTTTTTTTCTTTTTTTGTATGAAACCACCCTGCGCACTGCCTCTATATATAGCGGTTCGTAGGGGCAATCCCCCTGTGGTTGCCCCTATAGTAATCGCAAGTATGCTTCAACTATAGTTTGAGTGTGGGTAGACCAGGAATATTTATTGGCTTGAGCCAGACGAACTTCCAATTCGGGGGCATTCCTGGGGTTGGTTAACATTTGTTCAACCGTTTTCACCCAGGCTGACACATCAGCCAGCGGGCAATAAATTCCCCCTGCCCCCCCCACTTCACGCAAAACTGGAATATCACTGACACAAATAATCGCCCCGCAGGCTAAAGCTTCAATCACAGGTAAACCAAAACCCTCAGCTTCGCTTGTCAACAGCACTACTGAGGCTCGTCGGTACAGTGCTGCTATGGTTGTTCGCTCCAATCCTTGTAGATGTATAATCGATTTGCCGATATTAAGCCGACTGATTTGCTCCTGCTGGCTGGCTGAAAAGTCGCCACTCACCTTGACAAGCCGCAATTCTGGGTAGATTTTTCGCACCCCAGCAAACACATCAAGGAGAACATCGATCCGCTTCCGTCGAATACAGGTGCCGACGTGTAATAAAAACGGCGCTTCCCCGATTTGCTTTATTATATGTTCATCGGCAGGACTTGTATAGTCAGGAGCCATCGAAAATTCTGAACCGATCCCGTAAGGAGCATGCACTAGGCGGGATGGGTCTACTAAATTGTAATGCTCAATTTGTTTCCGTACTGCTGTTGTAGAATGGAATACAATGGCTGATGAATGTAACCCGCTCAAAATCCTGCGAGACAGAGCATGGTACCAAAGTGGGCGAGGCTCTAGTTCTGGCTGCAAAAGCGCTCTAAAGGCATCCAAATCGTGACAAAACACTCCGGTGCGTTCTGGGGGTAATACATGCACTAACTGGGCATAGCTATGATCGCTGACATGAAACAAATCGAAATCAGCTACCTGCTGACGCAGATAATGGGGATAGTCCAAAAATCGATTTAATAACCGATCGGCATTATATGCTACCCGTTTTTTAGCCAGCCAGGGGATTTTACTGACCCGCCAGTGAAAGTTTGGGCAAATCTGTGTGGCTTCAACAGAGGCAGCCTGTTCAGATTTGAGATGTTTGAGCAGCATTTGGGAACACAGATTCATGCTTTGCCAGTTTTCTTCTAGGTAGTCACAGATTACGGCGAAACGCGGTTGATTCACTTCATCTTCCCTAAATTTGACTAACGGGGTTAAGATCCTTATTTCATTATCGATTACGGCAAATCAGGAAAACCTGGCTACTGACAAATCCTCCTAGCCAACCCAAAGGTGAAAAAACCGTGTCTTCAATGTCAAACTGAGAAGCCAATTCATGGCGGAGCGATCGCCAATTGAATCCCTTATGTCCATGATAACCTATAGAATCATTTCCGTATATAGGGCGTTCGATCGCAGTCGATCGGGTAGCGAAGAACATCTTAATCAATTCTCCTATTGTATAATGTTCAGTACCTTTATCGTAGTCTCCCTGCCGCAACCACCCAGCAATCCTGCGAGTTACTTGCTTGATAATCAAACTTGGACCGATCTCGATCGGCACGCTAATTATAATAATTCCGTTTGGCTTGACCAACCTTTTCCAATCTGCAATTATTTTTTCTTTATTTTGCGTTACACAATGTTCGATAACCTCCATACATACAACCGTATCAAAATAGGAATTATACGGCTCTGCTTCCAGTTTATTGATAACACAAAATGATGTCTGAGGCAGTAATGATGATAACCTTTTTTGGCAATCCGCTACCTGATCGGCAGCAATATCTGCACCAACAGTTTCTGTAAACAGATCGCTAACCATTGTGAGAAATGTTCCATCGCCGCAACCATAATCTAGCAGTTTGCTCTTGCTAGCAACATACTTTTCTAGTAAACGTCGAGTTTGTTGGAAACGGCTGGAGTGACTCCATACTATAATCTTATTCTGGCAAAATATTTGCTTTTTTGCGTAGCTACCTGCTTCGACCATGTTGTCTATTCCTAAATTAGGGTGAAAATTGCGACTCTCTCGTACAATGATTGTAGGTTGGGTTGAGGAACGAAACCCAACATATTAACTTTAAACCTGTGGATTCGGGCATAACCCGGTTGAGCTGCGTCGGGTGTCCACCAGGGGAACTGGCTGCCAGACAAGATATCCAGCAATTCCCACGGGTGTACTAGCTCTTCTCTTTATTATAGGATATACTTTTTATGACTATTGACAAATCGCCTCTTGCTTACCTAAAAAAGTTCGGGAACATGAAAGCCCCCGTGTTTTAACCGGGGGATGAAATGTGACACGGCAAATTTATTTGCCAGAAAGACTTGACAAGCTTGTGGTGAAGGTTTACCATAAAACTAAGTAGGGTCATAAAGGTCATGTCGTCCACAACCATCCTAGAATTTAAGGTTAAAGGCAAAAAAGAACAGTTCGTCGCCATAGAAGAGGCGATACGGACTGTTCTTTTTATTAGAAACAAGTGCCTGAGACTCTGGATGGATGGTGAAGGAGTGGGTCAATATGACCTAAGTGCATACTGTAAGGTTCTAGCTGCCGAGTACAAATTCGCGGGTGAGTTAAACTCAACGGCACGTCAAGCAGCAGCGGAACGAGCCTGGTCAGCGATAAAGCGGTTCTTTGACAACTGCAAAGCTAAGGTTCCTGGTAAAAAAGGTTATCCGCAATTCCAAAAGCATGGCAGGTCAGTTGAATACAAAGTCAGTGGCTGGAAGCTATCTGAGAACAGAAAGGCAATAACCTTTACCGATAAAAAAGGTATTGGTAAATTAAAGCTCATTGGCACATACGATCTAAACTTCTATCAGATCGACCAGATTAAGCGAGTTCGTTTAGTCAGACGTGCCGATGGGTATTACTGCCAGTTCGTTATTCAGATAGATCCGCCTAATGTCGAGATGGAACCAACCAGTCGAGCCATTGGGCTAGATGTTGGGTTGGCTTCGTTTTACACCGATTCAACTGGGTATGCGGAACTAAACCCCAAATTTTATCGTGAAGGAGAGAAAAGGTTAAGGAAACTGCAACGCCGCCTTTCTAGAAAATATAGTAAGGAGAGGAAGCAGAACAAACAGAAACAGTCTAGCAATTATCACAAAGCTAGAAATCGGGTAGCAAGACAGCACCTCAAAATAAGTAGGCAACGTGAAGAACATGCCGTCCTTAGTGGCACGTTGCGTAATCCAGTCTAACGACTTGGTAGCCGTGCGTTGACTTGAAGGTAAGGAATTTAGTTAAAAACCACTGTCTTGCTAAGTCGATAAATGATGCTGGTTGGTATCAGTTTCGACAATGGTTAGAACGATTTGGGCAAAAAATGGGTAAGGTCACGGTTGCTGTGCCGCCACATTATACGTCGCAAGAATGTTCAAATTGTGGAGCCATTGTCAAGAAATCTCTGAGTACTCGCACCCATAAATGTGCTTGTGGATGCGAACTCGACCGAGATTTTAATGCTGCTATCAACATATTAAGGCGTGGATTGAGTACTGTGGGGCACACAGGAACTTGGGTCAACGATGACCTAAACGCTTGGGGAGAGGGAACCTCTACTTGTGCTGAGGCAACTCAGCATGGGCAAGTTCGCTCCGCGAACCAAGAATCCCCGTGTCTTTAGACCGGGGAGTGTCAAATGTCCAGCACATCAAAGGCAGCAATTGGCTAGCCGCGTGGTAAAATTAATGAAAGATGCCAAAATCATGGTTTTTGCCACCAAAGGCACAGGCAGTAATGAAGAAGCTCGCATTTTGAGCCTGCTACAGAATTTCGATGTTGAAGTTGTAGCATTTGAGCGATCGGCTAAGTTACAAAGCTCGATAAAAATCATCCGCCAGGCTTTGGAGACAAAGCCTAAGTTGATGGTGATGGAGGGGACAGGAATTGCTGGCGGCTTGGCGTGTCTGTTTCTGAGGTGGTTTTTTGGTATACCATATATTTTTAGCAGTGGGGACGCGATCGCACCCTTCGTTAATTTAAAATATCCTCTAATTGTACCACTTGTAGGGGTATACGAACAATTGCTCTGTCGCTTTTGTGCTGGGTTTATTGGCTGGACACCCTATTTAGTGGGTAGAGCTATAACTTTTGCAGCCCCAAAAGCAGTAACTGCTGCGGGTTGGGCGCATTTTCCCCGCACTGCCGAAGAATTGGCGTCAAGTCGAGCGAGGATTCGTCAGCAACTAGGGATTCCGGATGATGCCCAAGTCTTTGGGCTTCTGGGGGCAATAATTTGGAATCAGCGATTTGGATACTGCTATGGTTACGAGTTAGTGCAAGCATTCCGGCGAATCAACCGTGAG
>CASBRB010000058.1 GCA_949127975.1 Oscillatoriales cyanobacterium PMM_0019
AAATAACAATTGCACCTTTTCAAGGCTGCCTAAAATAACTCCACTACGCCCCATTCTTTCTAGCTCTTTGCAGAGATTAGCTAAGTTTTTGGCACCCAGAGAAGCGCTGCTTGACTTCAACTTGTGAGCGGCTAGTTGCAGTGCCGTTGCATCTCCTTGCTCAGCCGCTATAGCTATCGCTGGTAGTAGTTTAGAAGCTTCTTCGATATAGCAATCAATTAGCTTAGACAGAAAGGCGGCGGCATCTTCTCCTGCCATGTCGCGGATGGATTGGAGCGCCTTTCCATCAATCGCTGGAGAGTTTTCCCTGGCGTAGCGTGGTTGACATTTGCTTAAAGCCTGTACTAGCTCATCTACTCGAATTGGCTTGCTAATGTAGTCGTCCATGCCTGCATTTAAACATACAGATCGATCGCCCGGCATAGCCAGAGCAGTCATGGCAATAATCCGAGGACGTTGTTCCCCAACCCATTCCTGGCAGATGCGGCGAGTAGCTTCTAGTCCATCCATTTGGGGCATCTGCACGTCCATCAGTACCACATCATAAGGTTGGCGGTGCAAGGCTGACAATACTTCTAGACCATTACCAGCCACATCAGCTCGATATCCCATCCGCTCCAAAATCAATAGCGCCATCTTTTGGTTCACCGGATGATCTTCAGCTAGCAGAATCCGCAGCGGCATTTGTTCAGCGAGGTGGAGAGCGCTCGCCGAGCTATAGGATGAACCGACTTTGATTGGCTGCTCGCTGCCATCAGGAGCGGGCATTGCCATGATGGTGAAATAAAATGTAGACCCCTGCCCTACCTGGCTTTCTACCCACATTCTACCACCCATCATTGCACTCAAGCGTTTGCTGATCGCTAAGCCCAATCCTGTGCCGCCGTACTGGCGATTCATCGAGGCGTCAACCTGGCTAAACGGCTTAAATAGGCGCTCCATGCGTGAGCTGGGAATACCAATCCCTGTATCTTTGACAGCAAAGCAGATTTCGTAGGTTTGTCCTTTGTCAAAAGTCATTGGTTTTACCAATGACGTTACTGAAACTAAGATTTCCCCAGCGTTGGTGAACTTAACTGCATTGCCGAGCAGATTAACTATAATTTGCCGCAGACGTGTAATATCCCCTAAGATTGTCGGGGGTGTCTGCGAATCGATTAGGTAAGCCAATTGCAGTTTTTTGGCGGCTGCCTGGGGAGCGAGTAGATCCAAAGCTGATTCTACACAACTGTGCAGAGCGAAAGGCTGCTCCTCCAATTCTAGTTTTCCGGACTCAATTTTGGAGAAGTCAAGGATATCGTTAATGATGGTGAGCAGTGTATCTCCGCTGCTGCGGATAGTTTCCACAAAGTCTCGCTGTTGCACTGTGAGGTTAGTATCTAACAGCAATCCCGTCATACCAATTACCGCGTTCATGGGGGTGCGAATTTCGTGGCTCATCATTGCCAGAAACTCACTTTTGGCAAGGTTAGCAGCTTCTGCTTCTCGTGAAACTTGCGCTAAGGCAATATTCTTCACGGTTAGTTCTTCGCGCCGTTGTTTCTCCTGTTCTAAAAGCTTGGCTTGAGCCAGAGCAATCCCGACTTGAGTGGCTACTGCTTCTAGTAACTCAATTTCATCTTCTGTCCATTGGCGGAATGAACTGTAATGATAAAGGGCAATAATTCCGTTTGGTGAGTTTTGATAGGAAGTGCGAACCGCTACCATCGATTTTAAGTTGGTTTTATGGCCTACTATTTCTTGACACAATAGTGGGTCATTATAAACATTATTGGAAGCGATCGCCCGATCTTCAGTGAGAAGTTTTTCCACCAGAGGGTTGATCGTCACAGGCGCGTCACAATTTATAATTGATTCGTAGCCCGGTTCTTGATACTCCGCCATAATCGGAATGCACGGTGCAGGTGTAGCAATGTAAGTGTGAATCAGGCAACGATTGACGCCAAACCGCTCGCCGATTTGAGTGGCGGCTGTTTCCAAAATTTGTTGAGCGTCCAGACTTTGACGAATCTCTTGAGTAATTTGCTTTAGTAACAAAGTTTTATGAAATTGTTGTTGCAGTGCCTGTTCTGTCTGCTTGCGCTCAGTAATATCTTGAATTTGAGCAATCAAGTACAATGGATGACCTTGATAAGAGCATACCAACGACACGCTCAAAAGAATCCAGACGACGTGCCCTTGCTTATGTAAGTATCGCTTTTCCAGGTAGTAGCTGCCGATTTCGCCACTAAGCAGTTGACGCGAGTAGTTGAAATCAATTTTATAGTCGTCTGGATGGGTGATTGCCTCGACGGTTTTGGCGAGCAATTCTGCCTCTGAATAGCCGACAATATCGCAAAAGGAGCGATTAATTTTCAAAAAGCGACCGTTAGTAGCCACCAGTCCTATGCCTATGGCAGCGTAGTCAAAGGCACTGCGAAAACGCTCCTCACTTTCCCGTAATGCTTCCTCCACAATTTTGCGCTCGGTGATGTCCCGGGAAGCGGCTTGAATTTCTAGCAGCTCACCTGTGTGGGGGTCTCGTATGGCTCTGCTAGTTGTTTCAAACCAAAGGTAATTTCCATCCTGACGACGGATGCGGTAGCTAACTGTATAACTATCTGGTACATTTACCATACGGGCGTGACTGCTCTGGATCTCCTCCAAGTCTTCGGGATGGAAAAATTCATCAGCTAACTGACCAATTAAATCTTCTGGTTCATACCCTAGAAGTGTGCGACAGGCAGGAGAAGCGTAAAGGTATATTCCAGAGGGAGTATGCCGCGAAATCATATCAGTCGAGTTTTCAGCCAACAGTCGAAAGCGTTCTTCACTCTCCTGCAATGCCGATTCTGCCTTTTGACGTTCGCTAAGTTCATGCCTGACTGATTTAATTTGTTGAGTTAGTTCCGTAACATCTTGAATACTTAAAAGCGCATAAAATCCGTTTTCGGCGTTTGCTTCTATAGCAGTAACTGTTGTATGTTGGATACGCAACTGCCCCGATGGTAGGGGTGCAGGAATCAAGTGCTTATGAAGTTGGGAAGAAAAGATAGTAGGTGGTCCCCCTTCAAAGATAGACTCCAAACGAGCAGTGTATTTTGGTTGCTTTAGGTGGGGGAAATAAGTGTCAATTGTTGTTCCCATTATTTTGGTTCTGGGAATTTTTGTCCAAAGTTCTAGGCATTTATTCCAAAAGAGGACAACCAAATCTTTTCGTAGTACACACATTCCCATAGGAACGTTGTCTAGCAAACTAAACTTTTCTTCAAATTCTTGACGATCGTCCATACTTTTAAAACATTAAATTTATTGCGGATAGTAAATTTTTGAAAGAATCCACATGAAATATGAGAATAATATCGCCTTCAATGTCAAGTTTTTCAATGGTAAAACGAGTCTGCGCCAATAAGACAGTTGCGGGTACTTCCACATCCGTTGTTAACAAATGTTCGACAGTATCCTCAGTATAAGTGGGCAGTGAATAGTCAAGTCGCTGCTTGAGTAGGTTGCCAATCGACCCGATAACCCCATTGATCACAATATTACCAATTTCTGTCAGAGTACCAATTTTGAGGGCATTGAGATCCAGGGTGTCTGTCTCTTCATCTGTCAGCAAGGACACGAGTTTGGCGGCACTATCCACCGGGAAGACAAGCTGAGCGCTCCCAGCAAAGGAGCCTGTGAAGGCAAGCTGCACAGAGGAGATGGCATTCAATCCCAGTCGTTTCTGGAGTTCCTGTTGGACTTGACTAGGCGAAAGAATTTGGACAAACGGGATACGCAAAAGGATGTGGGAGCCGATTACCCCATTCAACACCTTAGCTGCTCGCCCAACACCTATGTTGACTAATTCTTGCAAAGCTTCCAGTTGATCAACCGTTAGTTTCATTTTCACTTTTCTCGATCGCTTTCTCAATGGCTAGCAGCAGTTCATTCTCTTTCGGCAGCTTATTCAGCACGGCGCGGGCTCCCAGCTCCAGGCATTGTTCAATTGAGCTTTCTTGCACGTCTGCTGTCACCACAATCACAGGGATAGTTGTCCCAAGCTCCCGTAGAGCCTTCAAAACTCCTATACCATCCAGTTCAGGCATCAACAGATCTAAGATTATACAGTCAGGCTTATAGTTAGCCAGCATTTCTAGTGCCACACGTCCATTAATTGCTTCCAGTGTTTCATAGCCCTTTGCTTTTAAAGCTTTGCAAAGGTATCGGCGCGTTAACAGTGCATCTTCCACGACTAGAATTAAAGCCATTTTGCTTTCTCCTTTAAACCGCTACAGGTACAAATCCACCAAATATAGCCCCGTAATATTTCTAA
>CASBRB010000059.1 GCA_949127975.1 Oscillatoriales cyanobacterium PMM_0019
GGACTCCAAGTTTCACAACTTGGGCTTTCTGTCTCGATCGAGTCGGCTTACTTGGTGGAATTGCTCCCACCAAGCAGAGGTCGTTCTCTCCACAGACTTGAGATCCCGACTGCCCATCGCCCACTCCCCACCCAAACCGTAGATATTCTTCTAGCACCGAAGGGAGTAGGTGTTCTAACCAGCTTAGCTGAACAGAGCACCATTGGGTGAGTGACACGGTTCCACCCCTTTATGCTGGTATGTACTGAAGTGCGGCGATACTGTTATTGGTTTTTTCGTCTACTTTTGACTTGGCATATTTCCCAAGTAGAGGTTAACATAGTCTGAGATAAGATCTATTATAGCAAATGGTAACAAAGATAATCAGGTACAGGTTACAGACCGATCGCCTCGATTGGTTCATAGGCACCAAAAAACTATACAATTGTCGGATAACGCTAGATATGTATGCGCTCCATGCATGCTAGGCAAATGCAATATTTGAGTTGTTATGCTTTTCTGTAGCACCAGAAATATTAGGGGAAAGTTTAGTGTAAATATAAATAGCTCCCCAAGACTAAAAGCTCGTTCATCAGACACATCAAGAGGATCGTCAGTGTGTTGTATCTAGCAGAAGTACAAAAACAGAGAACATTTATAGGTAACGCTAAGGCCGAACTCAAACTGCTGGCTTGTCAGCGGGCTGAACACAATTGGATTGCCGTAGCTGGTGAGGAGGTAATTGCTGCTCCTGAAGAATTCAATACCTATAATCCTGGAGCCCTAGTGCTAGTCGATATGGGTGCTAATCGACAAGTGCAAAAAATTCCGGAGGGGGCACGTCAGTTGGTGAATGTGTTGCAAGATTTATCCCGCCAGCTGACAAAGACGAAAAAGGACGCACAAGAAATTGAAGACTGGAAGCAGTCACTGACTTATCAAAGTCAGGTTCTGAACCGCCGGGAGATGGAACTAGAAGCACTCTCAGAAGAGCTGCAACGAAAGGGAGAAGAACTCGAACGTCTAGAGTCCCAGCGTCAGGAGGTTAATAAGGCCCGTGAGGAAGTCAACCAATCAAAACAAGAGCTAGAGCGCAGTCGTCACCAGTTGGAAAAAACTTGGGAACAGTTGCGAGCAGAGGAGCGACGCCTACAGGAGCAACAGCAAGAGCTGGAAAGCAGAACAGTATTAGATCCACGACAGGCGGGTTGGATTCAGGAATTAATCGATCGAATCTCTGGAGCTTCTGCACCAACAAATATACTGCTAGAGCAACTGAATCTTGCCTTTGAAGTGGTGAACAATCAGCAGGCGACGCTGGATTACTACTGGCAGCAGCTTGAACAACAACAATCATCAGCTCAACAGATGCAAGCAGAAGTTGACAACCAGAGCCAAGAAATCCACAACCACTCTCAAGAGTGGGAGCAAACTCAAGCAATTCTGAATCAGGCGCAAACCGAGTTAAAGGTGCAGCAAAATGCTCTGGAAATCAAGCAGCAGTCAGCTCAGATGTTGCGCCTACAGCTACAGCAAGTAGAGGATTTGTACCAGCTGGTAAACCAGCTAGGAATAGGATCGGATTATGTTAAAGCGACATCAAAGGTTGATGTTACTGCCTTGGAAAAGATGTCTTTAGGAGAGCTGCAGGAAACTGTGCAAAATTTCCAGTACGATCTGGAAAAGCTGATGCGCTTTGTCAACGATCAGGAAGAAGAACTCACCGACAAACGCCAAACGATTCAAGAACTGAAACAGAATATCGGCAGTGCTAGTCAGTATGACCGCATCCGTCTGGAGACAGAACTAGCAGATGAGCAAGACGCCTACCAGATGCTCGACAAAACACTCCAGGGACAACGGGAATATATCCTAGAGCGGCAAGAGATTCTCAAGCAACACGTCCGGGTGTTGCGGCGACAGCAAGGATTGGGAGAAAGTGACGGTACTGAAAAGCAGGTTCTTAACATCGAGCCAATTGTGAACCAGCTAGAGGTGCAGCGACAACAACAGGGACAGGAACTGCAAAAACTGGAAAGTCAGATTGAACATATCCTATCGAGCATTCAACAAACCCAGGAAATGGTCGATAGCCATGAGGGGCAAGACAACTCGTTGCAAGCCCTAAAGGATAATTTACATAACCAGTCAATGGCGGTTGCCCAACTTTGGGGTAAGGTGAATCTCTATCAAGAAACTTTGCCACCCATCCAGGAAAACCTGAACGCAATCCGGCAAAAGTTGGAAGCTCTAGCACAAAGAATCAATCAGATGCAAGAAACTGGTAACTCTCAACTAGGGGCAATTTCTGACCTACAGGAAATTATCAATAGTTTGATCCAAACACCATAAAGAATTCGGGAGCCTGGTAGCCCCGTATTTTGGCTCTGACGAAGGGATAACTTTGATCCGCTAGGACAAAGTTATCCCTTACAGGGTGCGGGTTTCAGCTCTTTTTGGTTCTCAACTTATTATTTCTTTACAGAATGCTTTGAGGTTACATCCATGATTTTAGCTCAGTTCTTGCAGAGTTCTGGCGAGTCTATCCTTTCTCCGCCTGCCGGATTAGAAGAAACTCGTCAAATTCAAGAGTATATGAATCATCTAGAAATTTGTTTTGCTTCTGATTCTGAGAATGCCAAAACGGCTAAATTAAATGCTCAAGTAGCTTGTCTTAAAGATCAGTATTCCGAGCCTCTGTTTTTTCCTATTATTGATTTTTATAAAAATATTGCTGATTTAAAGAATGAAACTTTAGTTTCTGTTATGCAAAAAGGGCTTTCGGGAACCAGAAAACTTATAAAAACTTTAAATTCTTTACAAAAAGCTTGCTTTCGCTATAAAAAATTTATTAATATATTAGAAGAAAAAATAAACCCAGTTGATAATTCTCAAGAAAATTTAGATAAAAATATTGAATTTTGTGAAAGAATAAGTGTCAAAC
>CASBRB010000060.1 GCA_949127975.1 Oscillatoriales cyanobacterium PMM_0019
GATGATTAGGTTGTAGGGGCGAGGGCAGTCAGGAGTCAAAATAGGTGGAGGCATTCTGTACGACTGGCGGAGCTCCTGACTCCTGACTCCTGTTCATTCAATTTTTCCTGACACAATTCATCTTTCGGATAATATAAGTGATGAGAAATTTATTAGTTACCACTGGCAAAGCGATCGCATTCGCTCTGTTGTTCGTTTGGCTACCCAATGGAAAGGCTGGCGCTGTCACCTTTACGAAGATTGCGGATACGAACACTACAGTTTCTGGAACGACTGGAAACTTTATTTCTTTTTCGGCTCCTACGATTAGTGGTCAGAATGTGTCATTTCAAGGCAGTACCGCCGGACTGCCAGCGCAACCCAACCAGCCTGGTGTCTATAGCTACATTAACGGCTCGTTGAACACGATCGCTGATACAAACACCTCGGCTCCTGGCGGAACTGGAAACTTTAGTTCTTTCTTATCTACCCCTACGATTAGTGGTAATAATGTAGCTTTTCTGGGCACTGATTCAGTTGGTAATCAAGGGATTTACACCAAAATTGGTGGCGGAGCGCTGAATGTAGTAGCTAACCAGAGCATTCCAGTTCCTGGAGGAACGGGAAATTTTCAACCTAATCTTTTCAAAGCGCCTACAATTAGTGGACAGAATGTGGCTTTTCTGGGCACCGACTCTTCTGGGCAGCAAGGTATTTATACCAACAGCGGCGGAACACTGAATGTAGTAGCGAACGAAAACACTGCTATTCCTGGGGGAGCAGGAAACTTTAATTCTTTCTTATCTCCTACGATTAGTAACCAGAATGTGGCATTTGTCGGCAGTGACTCATCCAACAATCAAGCTATCTACACTAAAATTGGTAGCTCGCTGCAAGCACCCGTGAACCAGAACACTACAGTTCCTGGAGGGACAGGAACCTTTACTTCTCTCTTGTCGCCGGAAATTAACGGTCAAAATTTTGCGTTTGAGGGAGTAGACTCATCCGGGCAGACAGGTATCTACACTGATATCGGCGGCTCACTCACACAGGTGGCGAACTTTAATACTCTTATTCCTGGTACGACAAACAACTTTGCTACTCTTTCCAATTTTTCATTTGATGGTCAGAATGTAGCGTTTCTGGGCAGTGACTCATCCGGAAATCAAGGGCTCTACGCCAATAGTGGGGGCGCACTGACGAAGGTAATTGATGTCACCAGTCCCCTGAGCGGAAAAACGCTCACCTCTTTGGATATCAGTAAACAAGGCTTAAGCGGTAATTCCGTTGCCTTTTTGGCTAACTTTACAGATGGTTCGAGTGGCATTTTCAATGCTGTCATTTCGGGTGCTACTGCTGCATCTGTCCCTGAACCTTCTTCTGGGTTAGGCTTATTAGCATTTGGAGCTTTAGGTGTAGGCTTAGTGCTGAAGCGTCACCGGAATTGACATTCTCCCCCGTTAGCCTTATGGTATAATGGGGTATTCTAAGAATATCAGGACTTACGCACTGCCTCTACATATAGCGGTTTGTAGGGGCAAAGAGGGTAAGGGTAAGGGTGAATTCTTACCAATCCCAGTCCCTCTCCCTCTCCCTCTTGTTCTTACCTTTCCCTCTCCCTCTCCCTCTTGGGTTGCCCCTATATATGCCCAGTCTGCTATAGTACTGAATATATCAGCGTTCGCTGATATATTCGATAATTAATAAACGTAGATAGTTCAGGGTTTCAACATAGCGTTTTATGTGTGGATAATCAGATTCAGTGGAGAAGTACCACTGGGTAAAATAAGGGATTTCAAATATTTTTAATTTTCGTAAATTATCAATAATTTCTTGGTTATTTTCAAAACTATCATTAGCGATAACTTGAAAGGCGTATCCTCTAATATCAGTAGTAAAAATTTCAATGACACCTAAGATACTAAGCTCTTGTGACTCCTCCCATAAAGCTATTTTATGTCTTTCTTTTTTGGTTTTCTGATAAACACTTAGCAATTGGTTTAATACTTGCTCAATATATTCTTTGGTTGTTTTGGCTTTGTGGGCTTTATTTTTTAGGTCTAAGTTCTGCATAGTTGTCCTTAATTTTCTCCGTAAGATATAATTTTTTCATTTCTTTCTATGAGAAATTCAGTGCCTTTATTCCATCTAAATGCCCCATTAGGTAAGAGCTTCTTTCGCGCACCTTTTTTATTAAAATTACTAGCTTTTCTTAAATATTTTAAATAATTACCTCTAAAACCGTGTCTTTCAGCATGATCCACAATGCTATTGGCTAAGGTAGTATAGGTTGCTTTATCCCACGTTTCCATGAGAGTTTTGATTTCTGCTATCTCTTTATCTGTGTATCCCTCAAACAATATTTGGTCATAGGGATCTGCTTTTTCAATTTGATTGCGATCTTCAGGGTTGTTAGGATTCATTCAAAGATAGATACTTGAGGTGCTTTCTACCCAACCGATTTCTGGCTTTACTTCTATTTTTAGAACCCCTGGCTTTTCTCGAAAGTTGACGGTGCGCCTTTTTTAGGGCTTGCTCGCTCTTTCGCAAAAAGCGGGGGTTTTCTATTTGGTTGGCTTCAGAATCGGTGTAGAAATGGGTTAACCCAGAGCTTTACCGACGATCTTCGCGGTAGCCACTGCCCGATCTAAAATCTGTATTCCTTGAAACATTCGGGTTTCGATTTGCACTAGGACTGCCAGCCCCAGGAATTGGATTTGTCGTAGCAGAATTTGGTCTCGAAACGTCAGGAATTTGAATTGGGCTGGTATTGCCAGGAGAAATTCCACATAAATTATCAAGATTTAGTATTGTGCCATCTGGTAGTTGCATGTAGCAGAGTGAGTCATTAACCTTAGAGCTTTGCCCTGTTGGAGATTGAGAAGTTGCAGGCGTTGGACTGCTAAAAGCAACCTTAGCCATTAGTGGAGTCATAACGAAAGATAGAGCAGCAGTCCAGAAAAAATATTTCCGCATAGTGTCAAAACCTCCAGAATTAAATATTTTTTAC